>DASZGO010000191.1:0-1661 GCA_035938755.1 Solirubrobacteraceae bacterium
GGCCTTCTTGGCCGAGATCGCCTCGCTCTCGTAGGAGAGCAGGACGTCGCCCTTGCCGCCCACAAACGTCTGGGTGGCCGCGCTACCGCTCGTGTCCTGGACGCTCACGTGCTTGGTCAGGAGCGTGTTGACGTAGGCCAGTGCCTCTGCCGGGGACTTGCCTTCCTTCAGCTGGGAGCCGTAGGCGGCGAGGACGTTCCAGCGCGCGCTCCCGGACGTCGAGGGATTGGGGGTGATGACGTCGACCCCGGGCTTGATTAGATCGTCCCATCCGGTGATGTGCTTGGGATTGCCCTTGCGCACCACGAGCACCACCACCGAGTCGTTGGCGATGCCCTTCTGGGGGTTGGCGCCCCAGCTGGAGGACACGACGCCGGCCTTGACCAGGCGGGTGATGTCAGGCGTGGTCGAGAACGCCACGATGTCGGCCGGCTGCCCGGTGGCCACCGCGCGGCTCTGCGAGCCGGAGGCTCCAAACGAGGTCGAGAACGTGACGCTCTTGCCATCCGTGGTGGCCTCGAACGCGGCGATCAGCTTGTCGTAGGCCTTCTTGGGCGTGGAATAGCCGACCAGGTTGAGCTGGGTCTTCCCGGCCGTCGAGCCCGACGAACCGCCGTTGGTGTCAGCGGAGCCCCCGCAGGCCGTCAGCCCGCCCACGAGCCCCAACGCCGCGAGCACGGGCAGCGTTCGTGAGGCTCTGAATCGCGTGCGTAGTGTCATGAATCCTCCGGGTAGATGTGCACTGAATCAATTGTCTTACTTGTCCGACCCGGGGCGAGGTTAGCAAATCCCTACTGTTCTGGTCGAGAATATGAGTTAAGTGGGCCTGGCCGGGCGCGGGCGACCGCCGCGGGGCGGCTGGTGGCGATTCGCCAGCGGCGGTTGTCTAGCCTGGGGGCCGTGACATCGAGGTTGAACCGGCCGCGCGCGAGCGCCCTGGCCGCGGCCATGCTGGCGGCGACCGTGCTGGCCGGCTGCGGCTCAGGCTCCGGCGCGCCGAGCGTGCCGCAGGTCGCGCCCGCGCGGGTATTCAGTCTGAGTGGCTTTCAACCTCAGGGTCTGGTGGCGGCCGGGCGGCCGGTCCCGGTCTCGTTCACGGTGGACCTTCCGAATGGCCAGCCGCTGACCCAGTACCGGACCGGTTCGGGGCCGCACACAGGGGTGCACCTGATCATCGTGCGCGACGATCTGGCCTACATCATCCACGAGCATCCTCCGGTGGGAGCGAACGGCGGGTTGCTCCAGAACGTGACGTTTCCGGCCCCGGGGCCGTACCACGTGCTGGTTGACATCTACCCGAGCCTCCCCGGCACGCTGGCCAACTTCCAGCTGACCCGGAGCGTCCGCGTGGCCGGGGCGTACCACCCCAAGCCGCTACCTCGGTTCAACGGCCACCTCGTCGTCGACGGCTACCACTTCGACATGCAGGGCCAGCCGAGGCTGCACGCCATCCAGCCGACGTTCCTGCACGTGGAGGTGACCGACGCGAGCGGGCGCAAGCTCACATTCGTTCCCTGGTTCGGCGCGCTGGCCCACGCGATCTTCTTCCGGCAGGGCTCGCTCGACTACTTCCACACCCACATCTGCGCGCCCAACGCGGTGAACTGCGGCGCCCTAGCGGGCGTGCGCGCCACCGCCATCACCGGCCGGTCGGCGGCGCC
>DASZGO010000192.1:0-5189 GCA_035938755.1 Solirubrobacteraceae bacterium
GTTCAGCCCCACCGACACCATGCCCAACTCCAACCTGGCCAAGGTGCTGATGAGCGTTCAGGGCTTAATTTCGCTGACCACACTGGGACTGATCATCTCCCGGGCCGTGGGGATCCTGACCTAGAGGTGCCGGCGATGGCCGCGGGAGCGGTCGATCTTGCGGCGCTGGAGGGGATTCGGCCTGGGTCTGCGCTGGCGCTCCTCGGCGGCTCGCTCGCGGTCCTCGCTCAGCCCAATCTCCAGAAACACCAGGCTGATCAGCGTGATCCCGCCCAGCCCGATCAGCGTGAAGCCCACGATCTGGCCGATGTCGCCGTTGATCGCCGCCCCGCACACGATGCCGGCCACCACCAGTGCGGAGGCCGATCCGTACGCCGCGATCCGGGCTCTCGTCGTCATGTAGTTGGGGCTTCCCGGCTCGTCACCCGGGCACGCCCCCCCGACGTTACATCGGGGCCGCGCAGGGTGTAGGGCCCGACCTTGGGCGGGTTATTCACCAGCTCGGCCTTGGTCTATGGGCGGGGCGCTCGCGAAGCGCGAGCTGAGGTAGGCCCCGGGTAATAAAAAGCTCCTAATCCCGCCCGGTTGCGCGGAATCCCGGCCTCGGGCCCGTAATGTCTGATCGATGGCGTCACGAGTCGGTCTCGCCCACGTAGGGGCGGTTTCGTTCCTGGCCGCCCGCGTTACCCCTGCGGGCAGCTTCTGGCTGAGCCTGACCGGTGGGGCGGCGCTGGCGCGTGAGGCCGATCTGCGCGGGATGCGCGCGGGCTACGCCAGCAGCGCGGCCGCGATGCTCGAGACGGTGGCCATCTTCGGGCCGCTACGCATCAACAATCCGCTCACCCAGGCCATCAGCGCCCCGTTGCTAGGGGCCATGCACGCCAAGGGCCGTCGACCGGTGAGGCAGTTCCTGGCCTGCCTGATCCTCCGGCTCCTGCACTACACCGTGATCACCGCGCTGGCCGTGTTCATCCTGATCGGCACCAAGGCCTATGCCGGCAGCTACCACACCCTGTTCGGGTGGCTGCCGTTCCTCCCCAAGGGGCTAGCGGGCGCGCTGGTTCTCACCGCAATCGTCGACCTGCTGGCCGCGATCTTCTTCTCCGCCGTCCAGGTGTGGTTCTACCGGCAGGCGCTGACCGACTGGGATCAGCGGGTGGGCCAGCAGTCAAGCGCGCGGCCGGTGCCAGCTGCCTCGACCTCCGAATCGGCCGCACTGGACCCGCGGATCGCCCTGGTCGCGGCCACGCTGGTCACCGTGCTGCTGCTGGTCAGCCACAGCTGGCCGGTGCTGGGGGCGGTGGCCGCGTGGCTCGCCGTCGCCTGGATCTTCGCCCGTCACGGCGACCGCGAGGTGGTCCGGGTCGGGCTGATCCTCGCGGCCACCCTGGCCCTGGGCACGCTGATTCCGTCATTGATCGGCGGGCTCGGGATAGACGAGGCCGCGCAGCGCACGGTGCGCGCCGCGCTGCTGGTCATGGTTCCGACCTGGCTGCGACTGGCCGCCGGCAGCGCCGGCCTGCGCGAGGCCTTCCGCCGCACACTGCTGCGCGTGCCCCTTCCCGGTTCCCGCGAGGCCAGCGAGATCCTCAGCGAGCTCGATACCGGTCCCCGGCTGACCGGCTCGGCCAAGACGCTGCGAGACCGGCTGCGGGGCGTGGAGCGGGAGATCCTCCCCGTGGTCAACGCGGTCTTGGTGTGGGCGGCCAGTGAGGCTCAGTCGGTACCGGTCCATGTGGCGACGCGGGCTGAACGGGTGCAGCTGCGCCTGCGTCCGGGCGACGGGCTGCTGGCCGCGTCGGTGCTACTCCCGGCGTGCGCGCTGGCGGCGATTCTGGTCCCGTGATCGGCCGGCGCTAGAGCCAGCCCAGGCCGACGCCGAACACGAGGCCCAGCACAAGGTCGATCAGCCCCAGCCCAGCCACCCGCGTCCAGCGCTGGCGGGGCGTGGGCGCGTCATACACCCAGGTGGCGAACAGGAAGAACCACAGGTAGCCGAAGACGATGATCAGCAGCACGAACGGCGTGTTCCACCACCAGTAGTGCCAGTGGAACACACCGAGCGCGTGCAGCAGCAGCTCGACCAGCACGCTGACGATCGATAGGCCGAGACCGACGGCCAGACGGTTGGGCAGGCCCAGGATCCGAACCGCCCGGTCGGCGGGCAACAGCTTCACGAACACGATCCCGGCGATCGCGAACATGAACATGATCTCGATGTTCAGCCCGACCAGGATCTGGTAGGCCGTTGGGCCGGTCGTGGCCCACAACGGGGCGGTGCCGTTGGCCTGAAGCACCAGCGCGTTGACTATCTCGTTGAACCAGTCGGCGAACCACACCGCGAGGCCGGCGGCGACCGCATCCCATCGGCCGCGCTCGACCTCCTGGGCGTAGACGTAGATCACCAGCGCCAGCAGCGTGACTGCGTACCACTTGAACAGGTGCGGGTTGCGCACCTGCCGGAGAGCTTCCAGCGTGAAGTTGGTTCGCGTGGCGAGCAGCAGCCCCATGGCGTCGGCACCCTAACCCGTTTGTGGGGCCGGACCGACGTGACAGTCCGCGCCCAGCCGTCCCGTTGTCTATCTGATGCGCACGGGACTGGTAGCGGTGATCGTGCTCGCGTCGTTGCTGGCCTGCGCGTCCGCGAGTGCCCAGCCGTCCCTGTCCGGCGTGATCACGGACGGCATCGACGGGGCGGCACGCCAGGCCAGCTGCCGGGCGCTGACCGGCGGCACGACCGGGGTACCCGAGACTCCCTCGCCCGGCCTGCCCGACCGCGGCAACGGGCTGGCCGCCGGCGCACCCAGCAACGCCCCACGGTCACTTCCCGGCCGGCTGGTGCTGCGGACCACCCGCACCACGTTCAACCGGCGCTACTGGTTCGCGCTGGATCAGGGACGCGTCTGGTACCGCTCGAACACCGACGTGACCGGCATCGCCCAGCCGTGGACCGAGCTGCCCACTCCGCCCTGCTTCGAAGGTCAGGTAACCGGCATATCGGCCGATGACGACGAGCTGATCGCGATCGATTCCGATCGGCGCGTGTACACGATGGACGGCGCGCTCGGCGACCCGGCGCAGTTCAACTGGACCTCGCGCTGGGGCCCACCGTTCTGGACCGGCGCGGGGCGGACGCTGCCGCCGGCGATCGCCTGGTCGTGGTCGGTGGTGTCGCCCAACGAGGACGGCAACTGGACCGACCCGGCCGGCAACACCCATGGCATCGGGGCGGGGAAGGTCTCACACATCTGGGCGCTCAGCGATCAGGGGCAGCGGCTTACGTTCATGGACCCGTGGCTGCCCGACGACGAGAGCTATGAGATGTGCGGCCCGCGGCGCGGGAGGTTTCGCTCGGTCGCCATGTCGGCCAGCGGCTCGACCGTGTTCGTCGTCGGCCGGCACGGAGACATGTACACGCGGATCTACGACTTCGACCTGTCCGGCGACGACAGCCTGTTCTTCACGTACTCGTACGAGGATCAGCGGGGCCAGGCTAATCCGGCGATTCAGCTGCCCGCGGCCGCCTGGGTACATCAGCCCAAGATCCCCGGGCGGATCACCTCGGCGATCTCGATCGAGAAGGTCGGCCCGAACGTGGTTCACCGGACCCTGCGCGTCGAGGGCCTCGACCGCCGCGGCCGGACCGGCTATTGGGAGAAGGACATCGTGCCGCTGTCGGCCGGCGCCTGGCGGTTCCATGTCAGCGGCCTGCCGCTCCAGGGGCGCCCACTGGCCAACCGCCGCCGCGACACCTCAGCGCTTGGATTCGGCCCGGTGGACGGCGGTCACTATGTCCTGCACCAGGACGGGTTCACGGCTTCGCTCCAGCCATTCGACGGAACCTGCACGCCGACGGTCCTGTCGGTTGCGTTGTCGAGCGGGCGGCGGTTCAAGCTGCTCCTGCACACCACCGATCAGATCCGCCAGACGCCACGCGGCCGCGGCTTTGACGAGGATCCGCGCGGGGTGAGTGGGACGATCGAGGCGCCGCCCGCGGTCCTGAATTCCTCCGATCCGGCGGTCAAGGCCTGGGTGGCCCGGTGGCTGATCGGGCGGTTCACCACCGCCGATCTCCAGGCGACCACGAGCCGCCTGGTGTTCCCAGCTCAGGGGTGGACGTTCACCGCACGGCGGTAGCCCGCGCAGCTGGTCACCCTGCGACCGGGATCCTCTGGGCGAAGCGGAACACGTCGTCGGGGTCACTCGACCATGTGACTGATCATCTGGCTGAGAACGGCGCCGCAGTCGAGCAGCGACGTCGTCAACTCATCGAGGGGATCGGAGGATTGGGGGGGGATTGGTGTTGATCGCTCATATAGGTATCAGCGATCAGTAAGCCCAGATTCGCCCCCCGTCTCCGCTGCGCGGCGCGAACTTCTGCGCTGCGGTTGACATATCGTCAACCGGAGTGCCGAAGTTCACGGAGCGTCGGTCGAGCAGCGATCACTTCGCCGCCCAGAACCACCGAGCCATCCTGCCTACTGTCCCGCGGCCCGGCGGTACCGCGCCACGGCGATCGGGCTGAAGAACGCCAGGATCACGAACGACCAGACGACGGCGCCCCACACGCTGTTGTGGGCGGGCGCACCCAGCCATAGATGGCGCACCGCGTCGACGACGATCGTGAACGGGTTTACCTGGGCGAACGCTTTCAGGGCCGCCGGCATGGTGTTGACGGGCACGAACGCCGAGGAGATGAAGGTCAGCGGGAACACCGCGATGAACGCGACCGAGTTCGCTGACTCGGGAGTCGAGGTGAGCAGCCCCACGAATGCGAAGAACCACGAGAACGCGAAACCGAACAGGAGCAGCAGCCCGACGCCCGCAATCGCATCGAGCGCGCTGGTGTGAAAGCTGAAGCCGATGATTACCCCGGTGATCAGCAGAATCCCCAGCGACAGTGCGTTGGTCACGATGTCGGACAGCGTCCGGCCGGCCAGCACTGCAGCGCGGGCCATGGGCAGCGAGCGGAAGCGGTCGATCAGGCCTTTGTGCACGTCCTCGTTGAGGCCCAGCGCGGTGACGAAGCCGCCGAACGCGATGTTCTGGACGATGATCCCCGGGATCAGGAAGTCGACGTAGGAGTAGCCGGGGGTCCGGATCGCGCCGCCGAACACGTAGCGAAACAGCAGTACGAACATGATCGGCTGGATCGTGAACGCGATCAGGAGCTCCGGCGCGCGGGGCAG
>DASZGO010000193.1:0-2371 GCA_035938755.1 Solirubrobacteraceae bacterium
TGTAGTTCTGCTTGGCCGACTCGTCATAGGCCTGGACCAGCGAGGACCAGGCCTGGGGATCGTTGGGGCGCTGCTTGGTGGCGGCCAGGGCGCTCTTTAGCGCCTGGCTGACGACCGGCTGGTTGCTGTTAGAGCCGCCCCCCCCGAACGCGTTCAGCAGCCCGCCGCCACCGACGCCGGTCCCAACCCCGAACAGAATCAGCCCACCCCCCATGAGGATGGCCAGACCCAGATACACGCCGCGCACCGTGGTGCGCCGGCCGCGGCCTCGCAGATCGAACAGCATTATCGGGTGAGGCTAGCTGGCACTAGGTCGGATCGAAGCTCAGGGGCTGGGTTTCTTCGGCCGCGGCTCGGGCGGCTGCCCGCCGGTCGGCGATCTTGAGCATGACGATACTTACCAAGAACAACAGAAGAAGGGGGAGCGCCTGGAGGCCCGTGGTCACCGGGTCGGCGCCGGGCATGGCTGCCGCGATTACCGCGATGATCACGATCGCGTAGCGCCAGTGCCGGGTCAGGGTGTTGCCGTCGATCACTCCCAGCCGGTGCAGGGCCAACAGGCCCAGCGGTAACTGGAAGGCCAGGCCGATCATCAGCATGGTCAGGATCTCGAACGTGTAGTAGGCCTTGGCCTGGACCAGGATGTCGAAGCTGCCCGAGTTGTAGCCCTGGAGGAAGCGGACAGCGGGGGGCAGCACCACCAGGTAGGCGAACGCGATCCCGATCAGGAACATGGCCGGCGCGACCAGCGCCACGGGGCGGGCCACCCGCCGTTCATCGGGGTTCAGGGCCGGGATGACAAACGCATACCCCTGGTAGATCAGTATCGGGAGGCTGAACAGCAAGGCAAAGTAGGCGGCCACGGTCAGAGTCGTGGTGAAAGGCTCGCCCACGCCGATCGTGATCGGCTTCTCCTGGGCGGTCGCGGTGCTGGGCAGCACGTTGGCCGCCTGGGTCATCCCCGCCGCGGCCTGGGCATAGGCGGGGCGGGCAGTGGCCGGCGTGGTGGGCGCTGTGGCCAGGTACTGGAACGCGGCCGCGGTCTTGAGCAGAGCCTGCCGCTGCTTGACCGAGCGGTTGGGCAGTGAAGCCAGGCCACGCTGCCCGTTGACCGTGGACACGTGGGGCAGCGCCCGGTTCAGCACGTCCAGCAGTGCGTGGTTCTGCCAAAAGCAGATTCCGAAGGCCACGATCAAGGCCACCAGGCACAACACGAGCCTGGTGCGCAGCTCGTCGAGGTGATCGACCACGCTGAGCCGCTCCTCGTGCCCGATGGGCCGCAACGCCTTCGCCACAGCGGCCGCCCCGCAGGTCAGCCGCTAGGAGGCCGACTCACGCGAGCCGAGCTCGGCCGACTCACGCTCGGGCACGGAGGGCGGAGCCGCCGGAGGCGCGGTCTCGGCCGCCTTGGTCAGGGCCGGCGGCTCATCCTCCTCGTCCTCATGCGTGGAATGGCCGGTGATCGAGTCCTTGAATTCGCGCATCCCCTGGCCCAGCGAGCGGCCGAGCATGGGCAGCCGCTTGGGCCCGAAGATCAGCAGGACCACGATTAGAACTACGGCCGCATCGACAAGTGGATTTCGAAACATCTCACGTCCCCTCCAGACGGGGGTACGAAGGTTAGCGGCGATCGGATCTGCGCGGGGAGGAATCTCCCTCTCAAGGTTCGGTCCCGGGTCGCCGATAACGGTCGCGAGGCAGACATGAACGAGAGCCACAGCCACCACTCAGTGCACCGAATCGTGCTCCCCAGCGGCCGCAAGATCGAGGTAGTCCGCTTCCACGACAAGGATGGGACTCCCGCCACCGAGCCGCTGCACATCTGCCCCAGCTGTGATTCCACGCTGGTCCAGCCAGTGGAGTGGACCGAAGCGTCAGACGATCATTGGGAGTTGCTCCTGCGCTGCCCCAACTGCGACTGGAGCGACGAGGGAGTGTTTGCGCAGGAGGCAGTCGAGGAGCTCGAAGAGCACCTCGACGAGGGTTTGGCCGACCTGCTGGGCGATCTTCACCGTCTCACTCAGGCCAACATGGCCGACGAGATCGACCGCTTTGTGGGCGCGCTCCAAGCGGACCTGATCCTCCCCGAGGACTTCTAAAAGCCCGGGCAGCCGCGGCGGGACGCGCGGCCGCCCGCTGCGCGCAGGACCGGTCGCCGGCGGTCAGGCGTAGCGCTGAACCACTCCGTCGGCCACCAGCTCAAGCGCCGTGCGCTGACGCCCGGGAAGGTCAGGCAGGCCGTGCGTGGCCTGGGCCACGAGCTCCAGCGCTCGCGACTTGGCCTCATTCAGCGCGCCGGTCATCGCGATGCGACGGCACACCTCGGCCGCCTGGTCCGGGGTGCGAACCTCGTGGAGGTCGACGGTGGCCA
>DASZGO010000194.1:0-5306 GCA_035938755.1 Solirubrobacteraceae bacterium
TCCAATCGGCATGGCGCTAATCGCGACCGACGGGCGACTACTGAAGGTCAACTGGGCCTTGCTTCAAATGACGGGCTACTCCGAGACCGCACTACTCACCGGCTCCCTCCAGAGCATCACCCACCCAGATGACCTCGACACCGAGCGCGCATATCTAGACGAGGTCCTCGCCGGCAATCGGCGTACCTACCACCTCGAGAGTCGCTACCACCACGCGGACGGCCGCCTCATCTGGGTGAGCCTGCACGTCTCGCTTGTCCGCGACGCCAGCTCGACGCCTCTGTACCTCATCGCCCACCTGGAAGACATCACCGAGCGCAAGCTCCGTGTCGTCGGCGCACGAGGAAATAGCACTGCAAAGGTCTGCGTCTAGACGATCAAGATCGCTGACGCCGACTCTGGACTGGTCGTGCGGCACGGTAGTTACCCGTGAGGACGATGACGATGCGCGGTCCCGAGTCGCGACTTATCCTGGCAGGGCGTGGGTAGCGACGAGCGTCAGCTTCCGGAGGCGCCGACGAGCGACGAAGCTCAGCCGGCCGATCGGTGGCGCCGGCGCGCCGTAGATCTCGACACCCAACCCGGGCTGCTGTCCTGGGCCAAGCGACTGCGGCACCGGCTGCCCGGCGACGAGCGGTTCGGCGATCCGCTCTCCACGGCCGGAGCCACACCGGTTCAGGTGATTGCCCGAGGGGTGTCTGCGCTTCAGCCGGAACGCGACAGCGTGGCCAAGGAGCTGGGGCTAGCCGGGCTCCAGATGTGGCAGTCGCTGTCCGAGGCTGCGGGTCGCGGCCGTGGCGACGCCGAGGTGGCGCTTCTGTTCACGGATTTGGTCGGGTTCTCCTCCTGGGCACTGAAGGCGGGCGATGCCGCCGCGGTGGAGCTACTGCGTGAGGTCGGCGAAGCCGTCGAGGGGGCGGTGCTAGACGACGCTGGACGAATCATCAAGCGGCTGGGCGACGGCGTGATGGCCACCTTCTTGACTGCCCAGGCTGCGCTCGACGCCGCGCTCGCAGCGCAGGACGGAGTGTCGAAGATCGACGTCGGCGGGTACATCCCAGAGATGCGGGCGGGGGTGCACTGGGGCCGCCCACGCAAGCTGGGCGGCGACTACCTCGGGGTCGACGTCAACATCGCCGCCCGCGTGGCCGATGCCGCCAAGGCAGGCCAGGTGCTCGTATCCGATCCCGTGCTTCAACGGATAGATCAGGACGGGCTCAAGCTCTCCCGGTCCAAGCGCCTCAGGGCGCAAGGCGCCCCGCGCGACCTGTACGTGACGCGGATCTCACGCGATTAGCCCGGCCGGATCGAGATCGTGTGCTGGCCGGCCGGCAGGGTCAGCTCGATGGCACCTAGCGAGCGCTGCACCGTCGCCGGCGACCCGTCGATCTGAACGCTCAGCGAGCTGGGCCAGTTCCCGTTGAGCGTGAGCGCCAGCCCCGAATCGGTGCTAACCCTACCCGCTACCGGCCGGCCGTCACGGATACCCATGCGCACGGTGTGGAGCGTCACGGCGCTGGCGCCGCTCAGCGCGGCCGCGAAGCCGTTGCTAGTCCGAGAGCCGCGCGCGAGCAGCCAGCGCTGGCCGGCCATCGCGTACGGGTAGCCCTGCCCGGGGCCGGCCGGCGCTCCGGTCTCCGGCAGCGTGGTGCGGGTCGGGTCGGGGATGGCCAGCGAACGGCCGTCGAACTTGGCCACGCCGTGGGCCGGGTCGACCGGTGTCAGCGCGGACATCCAGTACGCGTGGTCGAGGTTGAAGTTGAACTTGACCCCGCCCGAATTCACCGCGTTGATGGCGTGCTCGAACACCATGCTGCGGATGTAGGTCACCTCGGGCGGGTTGGGGTCGCGGGTGAACTGGTGCTCATAGTCGGCGCCGGCAACCCATTGATCGACGATGGGCGGGCCGTAGTGCTCCTGGCCCGGGAACAGGTAGTAGCGGTACCGATAGCCGAGGTCCTGCAAGCGCTTGACGTTGAGCGTCACCCCAGTGGTGGGCACGAGCTCGTCGTTGGTCCCCTGGTAGATCGCGTAGGGGACCCACTTGAGATTGTCGAGCAGCGGGTAGGTGTACTCGGCGCGCGGGTCGCCGCCGTTGGCGCCCGTGTAACACAGGCCGGTGCCGCCGAGCTGGAAGTTGTCGCAGCCCGAGAAGTCAACCCCGGTGTACGCGCCTTGGGTTACCGGTCCCGACGCCGGATAGGCGGCCGCGAACCAGTCGGGATGCTCGATCGGTAGCAGGTAGGAGGCCCAGCCGCCCATCGAGTGACCGGCGATGTAGGTGCGGTTGGGATCGATCGAGAACAGCCGGTGCGAGTCGGCCCACACCTGCAGCACGTCCTCCTGGCTGCGGCCCACGTACCAGCCCGAGTCACCCCGGCCGTCAGGCGTGACGACGATCGAATGCTCGTGCTCGCCCATGTCCCAGATGACCCCGGGCGTCACCGCAGCGGCAATGTGGGCATCGCCGCCCCGGAAGTGGAACCAGTACTGGGTGGGAGTCCGCCGCCCGGCCGCGTAGTCCGACGGGAGGTAGACCCCGTAGTGCTGGAGGATCCCGTCGGCGCCGCCCTCGTGGGAGATGTCGGGGGTCGAGGTGAAGATGCGATCGTGGTAGCCGGGACCCGGCGTGTAGCGCTGGTTGGCCCCGGCGGCCATGCGATCCAGGTCGGCGGTGGTGAAGAACTGGTCCATCGTCCCCTTCTGAAGCTCGAGCGCCTGCTCCTTGTCCCACCAGTTGCGAGCCGGCTCGCCCGTGCGGAAGGCGACGTTGGCCACGTTGGGCTGCAGCGGAAGGGTTCGCAGGGCGGTGCCGCTCGAGTCGGCGAGCCCCGCGCCCACCGCGACATCCACCGTGTGCGTGCTGCCGCCCAACAAGGAAGCCGGCAGCTTGGCCTCGATCGCGTTGTTGTAGCCGGCGGCGTCGGTGGCCACGGAGCCCGCGGGGAGTTGGTGCACGGCGGCCGGGTCGGCCAGGTCGACCCAGGCGCCGTAGCTGCCATGCAGGAACACCGCGATGTTGGCCTTGCTGGTGCTGAGGCCGCTGTTGAACGGGACCGGGTAGGTGGCGGACACCGGTTTGGTGGCCAGCAGCACCAGGAGCGCCGTGGCGGGGTTGGCGTCGTCCATCGTGGTCGTCCGGGCGAGCAACCACAGATTGCGCGGGTCATCAGTCCCCAGTCGGACCTGAGACAAGTCGGCCTGTTCCTCCATCGAGTCCTTGCCGTAATTGGTGCCGGTCTGCAGCGGCCCGGTGGGAATCCCGAACTCGCCCGGCACGTATTGGTACGCCGGGTCCAGGCGGTAGAACTCGGGCACCGCGCCGCTCAGCGGGTCCATCACGGCCATGCGTTCGGCCTCATAGGTGTCGGCCGGACCGTAGGCGTCAAAGATGTGGTCCTGGTAGACCAGCTCGCCGTGCGAGTAGATCATGGCCCCGCCATAGCCGGGGAGCTGGCCCGTCCAGTCGGAGACGTGTCCGTCCACGGCGCGCGGGGGATCGAACGCCGGCGCCCGCGGCGTTGCGGTTCCGCTGCCCGCGGGAACCTCGGTCCGGAACACCGGCAGTGTCACGCCCTGAACCGGAAGTGCGGAGGCGGAAGCTGGCAGCACCAGAACCAGCCAAGAGAGCGCAACCACGCACCACCGCTGCCCGCCGAAGCACCGCATGACAGCTATATACCTTGGGGCCGGGGGGTCGTCGGCGCCGTCGGTACGTTTTTCATCCTGCCTGCCGCTGCAGGATCCCTTGCAACTGTGGTTTTCGCCCGCCCGACGAGCAGTCGCCGTGTTAGCTTCCTTGCCCGTTCCTCCCCGTAGCGGGGAAATGCGGGTGGCCGATTCTCTGCGCCCCGGTCGCCCGGATCAGCGATGCCCAGAAACAGAACGCTCCGAACAACTGCCATATCGGTCTGGATCGCCGCATTGGCGCTCCTCGGCTCGGCGCTGGTGCTTGTCGCCACGTCCCGGTCGGCCGACGCAGCCAGCATCAGCCAGCTTCAGCAGCAGATCGGCTCGGCCCAAAATAAGATCTCCGGCCTGTCCGGCCAGGTGGGCGCCGCCCAGTCCCGGCTCTCACAGCTGAACGGGAGCATCTCCTCGCTCCAGGGCCGCCTGTCCTCGATTCAGGCCGACCTCGACACCAAGCGGGCGCGCCTGATCAAGCTGGAGCTGTCGCTCAACGCCGCCCGCACGCGGCTGGCCCAGCTCCAGGCCATGGAGGCTCGGGGTGAGCGCATCCTCACCCAACAGGTGGTGAATAACTACGAGTCAGACCAGCCCGATCTGGTCACCGCAGTGCTCGAATCCAACGGCTTCCAGGACCTGCTGGAGCGGGTGCAGTTTGTCAACCGGATTCAGCACCAGAACACCCGCGTAGTGACCCAGGTCAAGAGCGACCGGCGGGTGGTGACTGCGCAGGCCATCACGCTAGGCAGGCTGGAGCAGCGCCAGCAGGAGCTGACCATCCAGGTCCTGCACGAGCGCAATAGTCTGGCCGGGGTCAAGGTCTCCTTGCTCAGGCAACGAATCGCGGTTGCGCAGATCCGTGACTCCAAGGCCGGGCAGCTTCAGTCGGCCCGGGATCAGGTGGGCAACTTGCAGGACCAGCTGAACAAGGCGCAGGCCGCACAGGCCGCCCAGGCCGCCCAGGCGTCCGGCTCAAGCAGCGGCGCCCCCACCACCTCCGGGGTCCCCGCGGGCAGCAGCGGTGGCTTCACCTTCCCGCTGCCAAAGGACGCGGCTTCGCCGCCGGGTAGTTGGTCGCCCGATGACGGCGTGGACATCTCCGCGCCGGGCGACACGCCGGAGTTCGCGGTGTGCTCAGGCACCATCGTGCTGCACGGGATCGGAGGCTTCGGCCCCGACGCGCCGGTGCTGCACTGCGACAGCCCGGTCGGCGGCTACGACTACGTGTACTACGGACACGCCGGACCGGCCAACCAGCTGCCGGTGGGCACGCACGTCGGCGCCGGCCAGGTGATGAGCTCGGTCGGTCCCGGGATCGTGGGCATCTCGACCGGCCCACACCTGGAGATCGGCTTCTCCGACGCCAGCGGGTCCCCCATCGGTCCGGGCTCGGCCGGGGCGATGATGTCGCTACTCCAGTCCTCGTACTGAGGCTGAGGCCGGGTCCCCGCACCCGCTAGCCTGAGCCCGGACGCCCTCTTAGCTCAGCTGGTAGAGCACTTCCATGGTAAGGAAGGGGTCGACGGTTCGAGTCCGTCAGAGGGCTTGGACGAACGACCCTGCACAGGAGCTAGGTTTGTACTTTCGGGGGGCGCGGGAACGGAGGCCACACCGGCTCT
>DASZGO010000195.1:0-2452 GCA_035938755.1 Solirubrobacteraceae bacterium
GCTGCCGCAGGCGGCCGCCAACATCAACCCCACCGCCACGAGACCGAATAACCGAAGCCGCGTCTGCCCCATCCTAATCAGCTCCCTCTCAAAAACCTGGCCACAGCCGGGCGCCACACCGCTCGGTCGGGGCGGATTGTAGCACTCGCCTGCGGGCCTTCCCGGGCAGTGTGGAACGATAGGCGGCGATGGTTCCGCTCGAGGTCATCGGCCGCAAGCGAGATGGGGATGAGCACTCGCCCGAAGAGATCGATTTCCTGGTCTCCGGCTATGTCAGGGGCGACATTCCCGACTACCAGATGGCGGCCTGGCTCATGGCCGTGTGCATCCGGGGCATGACCCGCGCCGAGACGCTTGCCCTGACCCAGGCAATGGTCGCCAGCGGCGAGGTGCTCGACCTGAGCGGCATCAAGGGGATCAAGGTCGACAAGCACTCGACCGGCGGAGTCGGCGACAAGGTCACGCTGGTGGGCCCGCCGCTCGCAGCCGCCTGCGGAGTCAAAGTCCCCAAGCTCAGCGGTCGCGCCCTAGCCCATACCGGCGGGACGCTGGACAAGCTCGAGTCTGTGCCGGGACTGACCGTGGACCTGGAGCCCGAGCGCTTCATCCGGCAGGTGAAAGAAGTCGGCATAGCCGTGGCGGCGCAATCGCCTCATATGGTGCCGGCGGACAAGCTCCTTTACGCGCTGCGCGACGTCACTGCAACTGTGCCGTCGGTGCCGCTTATCGCCTCCAGCGTGATGTCGAAGAAGATCGCCGCAGGCGCGAACGCGATCGTGCTGGATGTCAAGTTTGGTCGCGGGGCTTTCATGCCAGACGTCGCGTCCGCGATTGAGCTCGCTTCCGAGATGGTGCAGCTTGGCGAGGGCGCCGGCCGGCGCACCGTCGCCCTCGTCACGGCGATGGACAACCCGCTCGGACGATCCATCGGCAACGCGCTTGAGGTCCAGGAGGCGCTCGATGCGCTGGCCGGCAAGGGCGACGAAGAGCTCGTGCAGGTCTCGCTGGTGGTGGCTCGCGAGATGTGCTGGCTGGCGGAGGTCGACCGCGACCCGGACGAAGCCCTACGATCGGGCGCCGGCCGCGAGAAATTCGAGCGCATGCTCGCCGCTCAGGGCGGCAGGCTGCAAGAGGGGTTGCCGGTGGCGCCCGTCCAGCTCTCGGTGCCTTCTCCTGCCGGCGGCTACGTCCAGTCGATCGACGCCCTGGAGGTCGGGTTGGCTGGGCTCGAACTGGGTGTCGGCCGCAAGAAGAAGGACGATAGCGTCGACCACGCGGCGGGCATAGTCATCGAGGCGCCGGTGGGCGCCAGGGTCCGCCCCGGTGAAGCGCTGGCGGTGGTGAATGCCCGCTCCGAAGAGCTGGCGCATTCAGTGATGTCACGGCTGCAGGCGGCGTGGCGTCTAAGTGACCACGAGGTCCAGCGGCCGCCTCACGTGCTCGCCAGGGTCGACAAGGACGGCGTCACCAGGAGCGGCGGATAATCTCCGCGGTGGCGGAAGCGAGCGAAAAGAAATACCACGTCGGGCTCGCCAAGGGCGAGGTTGGCGAGTACGTGCTGGTGCCGGGCGACCCGGGGCGCGTACCGATGATCGCGAAGTACCTGGACGGCGCGAAAGAGATCGCCTTCAGCCGCGAGTACAGGACCTTCACCGGTTCGCTGGACGGCGTGGCGGTTTCGGCGATGTCGACCGGAATGGGCGGTCCCTCCGTTGCGATCGGGATCGAAGAGCTGAGCGAGCTAGGCGTGCACACCTTCCTGCGCGTCGGCACATGCGGCGCCGCGCAGCCCCAGATCAAGATGGGCGACCTCGTGATCGCGCTCGGATCCGTCCGGAGCGAAGGAACCCCGAACGGCTACGTGCCGCTCGAATACCCCGCGGTCGCCTCTCTGCACGTCGTCAACGCGCTCGTGGACGCGGCGAAGGAGTCGGGTGCGCCCTACCACGTGGGGATCATCCGCAGCGTGGACGCGCTTTACTCAGACCTGCTGCCCGACACGATGCCTCGGCCACACCTGCGCGACGAGCTCGAGATGTGGTCTCGCGCCGGCGTGCTGAGCAACGACATGGAGACCTCCACGCTCTTCGTGGTCGCGCGCCTGAGAAAGCTTCGCGCGGGGACGATCAACCTGTGCGTGGACGAGCTCGGCGCAGGAGAGATCCACCACCTCGACCCGTCATACATGGACCGCATGCTGAAGGTTGCCGTGGACGCGATCCGGCGTCTCATCGAGCACGACCATGCCGCTGAAGGTAAGTAGTCACCCGCTCGTCGCCGACAGCCTGCGCGGACTGCGCGACCGCTCGACCCCACCCGAAGAGTTCAGGGTCCTCGCACGGAAGGTGATCACGCTGCTGCTCTACGAGGCCACCGCGGACCTCGAGGTGCGCCGCGGAACCGTTCAGACGCCCTTGGCCGAAGCGGACGCCATCTCCATCGAGCGCGAGGT
>DASZGO010000196.1:0-1867 GCA_035938755.1 Solirubrobacteraceae bacterium
TTCCTCTACGCCGACCACGGCGGGATCATCCGCGGGAAGGCCGCGGGCACGGCGCGGCTGCGCGAGCGGATGTCCAGCGGCATCGGCCACACGGTGGCGATGATGGCTATGTCGATGCTGGACCAGCTGCAGCCGGTGGCCGGAATGGGCCCGGTCGGCGAGGTCAGGATCGTGCCGGACCCGGACACGTTCGTCGCTCTCCCCTACGCGCCGGGCGCCGGCGCGATGCTCGCCGACCTGGTTAAGACCGACGGCTCGCCGTGGGAGGCGTGCCCGCGGACGTTCCTCAAGCAGGCCCTGGCCGAACTGGCCAGCGAGGGCTACTCGATGCAGGCCGCGTTCGAGCCCGAGTTCACCGTCGGCCGCCGCGAGACCTCGCCGGCCGCGCCATCGATCCCGGACCGGCTCATCCCCATCGACGACAGCCTGTGCTACTCCTCCACCGGCTTCCACCAGGCGCACAACTTCACTATGGAGCTCGTCGCGGCGATGGACGACCAGGGCCTGGAGGTCGAGCACTACTACCCCGAACTCGGCCACGGCCAGCACGAGCTCTGCATCCGGCACGCCGACGCGCTGCGCGCCGCCGACAACCACGTGCTGTACCGGGAAACCGTCCGTGGCGTGGCGTTCCGGCACGGCTTGTGGGCGAGCCTGGCGCCCAAGCCGATCCCCGACCAGGCCGGCAACGGTACTCACCTGCACGCCTCGCTCGTCGAGCTGGCGTCGGAGGGCTCCCCCGGCGGGCGGAACGCGTTCGCCGACCCCACCGACCGGAACGGCCTGTCCCAGGTGGGCTACCACTTCATCGGCGGCCTGCTCGCCCACCTACCCGCCCTGGTCGCCATGAGCTGCGCCAGCGTGAACAGCTACCGGCGGCTCGCTCCGCAGATGTGGGCCAGCGCGTTCACCTGCTACGGGATGGACAACCGGGAGGCAGCGATCAGGATCTGCTCGCCGCTGCGCGGTGACCCGACCAGTTCGGTCAACCTGGAGCTGAAGCCCTCCGACTCGAGTGCCAACCCGTACCTGGCCCTCGGCGCGTTTATCTACGCGGGCCTGGACGGCATCCGGGGCAAGCTGGATCCGGGCGAGGCGGTGAACGTCGACCCGGCCACCCTCACCGACGCCGAACGGGCCGCCAGCAACACGCACCGGCTGCCGGCTTCGCTGAACGCGGCCCTGGACGCGCTGGAGTCCGACGAGCTGCTGATGGACCAGCTCGGTCCGCTGCGCAGCTCGGCCTACCTGGCGGTGAAGCGCTCGGAGGCGGCGCACTTCGCCCACTCCACCGACCCGTACTACGAGTGCTATGAGCATTTCACCAAGCTCTAGCCTGCATGATCGTGGCCAGTCCGGACGGACCCGGAACTGGCCACGATCACGTGCGGGGTGTGGTTAGTCGCCGGCGGCTATGCCACCCTGGCGAGGGTCACCGGAGCGGAAGATGCCTTCGGATGACCCGGCGATGACGCCGAGCGGCCTGGCGACGTCCTCCAGGGATTTACCTTCGGCGTCGACGGCCAGGAACGCGGCGACGGCGCCGCCCAGGATCATGGCTCCGGCGCCGAGCAGGTAGCCCCAGTACAGGGAGTTGGGGTCCTTGCCGGTGCCGATCAGGTGACCGTATAGGTGGGCGCCAAGGGAGCCGAAGCACTGCGCGATGGCGAAGAACACCGCGATGGCCTTGGCCCGGACCTCCAGCGGGAAGATCTCGCTGACGGTTAGGTACCCGGCGGAGGCGCCGGCCGAGGCGAAGAAGAAGATCACCGTCCAGCACAGCGTCTGGGTAACGGCGTTCAGCGCGCCCGCCTTGAACAGCTGCGCGGTGATGACCAGCAGGACGCCGGAGAGCAGGTAGGTGCCG
>DASZGO010000197.1:0-4506 GCA_035938755.1 Solirubrobacteraceae bacterium
GCTCGCTCCCCGGCGCGCACCGCGCCGTCCATGTAGCCCTGCCAGTAGTCAGAGGTCTCGGTTCCGGCGAAGTGCACGGGTCCGATCGGGGCGCGCAGGGTGTCTCCGTATTGGGACAGGATGCCGGGACGAGGTATGGCGGTGGGGCAGCCCCGGGTCCACTTCTCTGAGCGCCAGTCGTGCTCGATGAACTGGGTCGGCGAACGCGCCTGGTCGCCGACGTACTGCTGGAAGCGCTGCAGCACCTGCCGGCGCCGCTCGGCGGGCGGAAGCTGGGCCAGGCGGTCGGCGGCGCGTCCGCCGGTGAACGCGAACAGCACCCCCACGCTGCCGTCGGGCGGCGAGTTGTCGAACGGCACCGACGCGATGCCCTCGTCGTTGACCCCCTGGCCGCTCAGGCCCTCGGCCCGCCAGAAGGGAGTGGCGTAGACGGCCTCGGACTTGATCAGGTGGCCCATGTGCATGCCCGCCAGCAGCTTGGTCCGCCGGGGGCTCAGACCGCGGGTGAGCTCGAGGGCGAGCGGCGGTGGGACGGCGATGATCGCCCGCTTAGCGTCGATCACGAGTGCTCCGGCGCCCACCCGCACGCCACCGCCGGTCAGCGCCAGCCGGGTGGCCGGCGTGCGCAGCAGCACGCGGTCCCCCAGGTGCTTGGCCACCCGCTGGGACACGACCTGGGAGCCGCCCACGAACCGGCGCTCCTGGGCGCCGCCGGCGGTCGACACGAGCCGGAACAGCGACCCCGGGTGCTGCGGGTCCCCCGCTGCCGCGACGTAGGCGGCCACGTAGAGCAGCGACAGCTGGTCGGAGTCCACCCCCCAGACCGAGTTGTTGACCGCCTCGAACACCGGGCGGATCCGCGGACTGACGAACCGCTTGGTGAACTCCGCCAGGGTGGTGTGATCGAGCTGCTTGGCCCGCTTGGCCCGCCACGGCGCGGTCGGGCCCACCTCCTTGGCCAGCGGGTCGATCTGACCCAGCAGGTCGATCAGGAACTTCTGGGTCTCAGGATCGCTCGGGACGCCGGTGGAGGCCGGGTACAGGGAGCGCTGGCCGCCGACGATCTCGACGTTGGAGCCCTGGTTGTAGACCGAGAAGGTGTTCACCCCGACGGCCTGGGACAGGGCGAGGATTCGGTCCTGGGTCGGGCCGACGTACTCGCCGCCCACCTCGACGATGTGTCCGCCGCCGATCGAGTGATTTAGCGTGCGGCCGCCGACCCGGTCGCGGGCCTCCAGCACCAGCACGCTCCGGCCCGCGGCGGTCAGCGCGCGAGCCGCGGTCAGGCCGGACAGGCCGGCCCCCACGATCACCACGTCGACGGTCCGGCTGCGCCGGCGCGCCGCCAGGGCAGCCGGCGTGCCGCCCAACGCCAGCGCACCAGCCCCCAGCGCGGCACGCTCAACGATCTCCCGCCGGGTCAGGCCCGGGTCGCCGGACGGGTTGCTCATGCGGCCGCGCTCGTCATTCGAGGAACCAACACTACGTCCCCGGTGCAAGTTGCGGAGTAGGCTCACGGACAGCTGCCCCTAGCGCCGTTCACACCCTCGTCAGAAGGAGATTCCGATGGGTTTTGACCAGTACCACGAGCCTCCTGAGGAACTACCCGCGGCGACGCGGACCTTCGCCCGCCTGTGCGCCTCGCTGACCGAGGAGGCCGAGGCGATCGGCTGGTACGAGCAGCGTCTGGCCGTCGAGACAGATCCTGAGGCCCGGGCCGTGATGCACGACGCCCAGGGCGAGGAGTTCAAGCACTTCAGCATGGACCTGGAGTTCCTGCTCCGGCGGACCCCGCCCTGGCGGGAGGTCGCCCAGGGGATCCTGTTCCAGCCTGGAGACATCGTCGAGCACGGCGAGGAGGCCGAGGCCGAGGCGCTGGACGGCGGAGGGCCCGGCGCCGAGGGGGCGACCGAAGACGGATCGCTGGGCATCCGCAGCCTGAGGGGAGCGTCGCGATGAACCACCTGCTCCGCTCACAGGCCCCGATTTCCGACGCCGGCTGGCAGCTGCTGGACGAGGAGGCCACCCAGCGCCTGAGTACGGCGCTGGCCGCTCGCAGGCTGGTCGATTTCTCCGGGCCCCACGGCTGGGAGCACTCGGCCATGAACCTCGGCCGGACCGGCCCCCTGGCCTCGGCCCCAAGCGACGGGGTGGCCGGGCTCCAGCGGCGCGTCCGGCCGCTGGTCGAGCTGCGAGCCGACTTCACGGTGTCCCGAGCCGAGCTGCGCGACGCCGACCGCGGCGCGACCGACGCCGACCTGAAGGAGCTGGACCAGGCGGCCCACCAGATTGCGCTGGCCGAGAACGTCAGCGTGTTCCACGGCTGGCCCGGGGCCATCACCGGCATCGCCGAGGCCTCGCCCTACGAACCGGTGTCGCTCGGCGACGGGACCGACGCGTATCCGCGCCACGTGGCCATGGCGGTCGAGCGCCTCCTCTGCGCGGGAATCAGCGGCCCGTATGGGCTGGCGTTGGGGCGCGAGCAGTACCGCCGGGTGGTGGAGACCGCCGAGCACGGCGGCTACCCGCTGCTCGACCACCTGCGCAAGATCCTGGACGGCCCGCTGGTGTGGGCGCCCGGCGTGGAGGGCGGGGTGGTGCTCAGCCTCCGCGGCGGCGATTTCGGCTTCGAGTCCGGGCAGGATCTGTCGATCGGCTACGACTCGCACGACGGCGAGACCGTGCAGCTGTACCTGGAGGAGAGCTTCGGCTTCCACGTGGCCACCCCCGAGGCCGCGGTGGCGCTGAAGCCGTAGCGGCGGCGACTCCACGGAAATGGCCCAGGTCAGCGTCCGCTACATCGTCGATGACGTCGACGCCGCAATCGACTTCTACTGCCGGCAGCTCGGCTTTCAGGAGGACATGCACCCGGCACCGAGCTTCGCCATGCTCTCGCACGGCGCGCTGCGGCTGGTGCTGAGCTCTCCAGGTGGTGGCCCCGGGGGCGGGCAGGCGATGCCCGACGGCACCCTGCCGCAGCCCGGCGGCTGGAACCGCTTTCAGCTTGAGGTCGAGGACCTTGAGGCCGCGGTGGCTCGCCTGCGGGAGCACGGAGCCCGGTTTCGCAACGACATCCTGACCGGCGTCGGGGGCAAGCAGATCCTGGTCGAGGACCCGGCGGGCAATCCGGTTGAGCTGTTCGAGCCGATACTCGCCGAAGCGAAGCTGGGTGGCTAGAACCCGGGGTCTTCGGCCAGCTGGAACTCGTCCGCGTAACGCTCCAGGAAGTCGTTGAAATCGGTGTTTGCCGCGCCCGAGTAGAGCTCCTCGAAGAACTCGGCCATGTTCAGCGCGGGGCGGACCTCCCATTTCAGCCGCGCTGGGCCGTCGCCCGCCATCTGGTGAACCGTCCCCGCCGGGACGTCGAAGTCTTGGCCCGCGCCGAAGCGGCACTCCTCGCCGTCGATCACAGCCCGCACCTCACCTTCCAGCACGGTGAAGTGCTCGACCTGGCGCGGGTGGAAGTGCGCGGGCGGTAGATCGCCCCGACCGGCGTAGCGGGCGTCCATCTCGAGCAGATCGTCGGTGATCTGGACGAACCGCATCCGGTAACCGTTGGGCCCTTCCAATTCCTGGCCCTCGTGCGCCATGCCCCAAACCGTAGCGATCCGCGTCGGGTGGCGACCGAAGCGGCAGCTAGCGTGGAGCGCCAGCCAGGTGACGATGCCGCTCGCAGACATCTCCGTGAAGTTCGAGCTCGGCTTGGGCTACCTGCTCGTGCTGCCGTTCTGGATCGGGCTGATCGGCCTGCTCAGCGGGCGCGTGCTCGGCGTCCAGATCGGGCGCTGGCGCAATGGCGTGGCAGCCACGCTGGGCTGGGTGATCGGGCTGGTGGCCGGGGTGATCGCCCTCGGGCCCCACGACCAGCACCCGGCGCTGGTCATCTCGCTGTCGGTGTTCTTCGGCGTCCTGGCGTCACTGCCCGTGGCGATCATCATGGACGTGGTGACGCGGGGCCGGCGCCACCGGCGCCGGCCGTTGAGGGTCTTCCGGCATCCGGTTCGGGCCACCCGGGCCGTGCTCTCGCCGCTGGGCCGGTTCCAAGAGGTCGTGAAGAACGCTCGGGCCGAGAACCTCCTCCACGTCCGGTACCGGAGCGCCGGGGCGCTGACCTCACCGGATTTTGCCCGCCGCGTGCGCTTGGTGTTGGAGCGATCGGGAGGGATGTTCGTGAAATTCGGCCAGATCGCCGCCACGCGCAGCGATCTCCTCCCGGAGACGCTGACCAGCGAGCTGTCCAACCTGCACTCAAACGTCCAGCGCCTGACGAGACAGGAGGTCGAGCAGGTGCTGGCCGAGGAGCTGGACGAGCCCACCGAGCAGGCGTTCGCCGAGTTCGACCACGAGCCGCTGGCCGCGGCCTCGATCGGTCAGACCCACCGGGCCACCCTGCACGACGGTCGCGCGGTGGTGGTCAAGCTCCAGCGGCCCGGGCTGGAGGATGTGGTGGCCCGTGACTCGGCCGTCCTGGCGTTCGTGGCCCGACAGCTGGACCGACGGGTCGAG
>DASZGO010000198.1:0-21122 GCA_035938755.1 Solirubrobacteraceae bacterium
CTGCTGACCCCGGCCGGTCATATCCCCCAGTGGGCGTTTGGCCCCGGCGAGCCCAGCGATCCCAGCCTGCGCCCCCTGCTCGGCGCCTGGAAGCCCAACGCCTCTGAGTACGGCAAGTTCGTCCGCGCAGTCGCGACGCGCTACAGCGGTCACTACGGGGGCCTGCCCGGGGTCCACGCCTGGGAGATTTACAACGAGGCGAACTTCGGCGAGGACCTCTCGCCCCAGAGCGTAGGGTCCGTGTACACGGCGGCCGTCATGTACCGCGGGATGGTGGCCAACGCCTGGAACGGCCTGCAGGCCAGCGGACACGGCCACGACACCCTCCTGCTGGGGGCGCTGGCCGCCCGCGGCCAACCGCGACCGGGCGTGATCGGAGACACCGCACCACTGGCCTTCGTTCGGGAGCTGTACTGCGTGGATCGGAACTACCACCCGTTCCGGGGCGGAACCGCCCGCCAGCACAGCTGTCCCACATCTGGTGGCGCCTTCCGTCGCCAGAACCCTGCCCTGTTCAATGCCAGCGCCTTCTCGGACCACCCCTATCCACTCACCAATGACCAGACCCTACCTCCGAACCGCACTCGTTATGGGAGCGACGACGCCACGTTGCCGCAGCTGCCCAAGCTGGAGAGCTCGCTCGATCAGGCAGTGCGGGCGTGGGGTTCGGGCAAGCGCTATCCGATCTGGAACACCGAGTACGGCTACATCTCAAACCCGCCACGAGTTGATGGCGTCAGCCTGGCCAACCAGGCCTATTACCTCAACTGGGCCGAGTACCTGTCCTGGAAGGACGCGCGGGTGGCCTCGTTCATGCAGTTCCTGCTCGTGGATCCCGATCCGACCCACGGCGTCGTCAGGTGCGGCGGATTCGCCAGCGGCCTGATCTTCAACCCGGCTCTCACGCCCACGACCCCCGGCTGCGCCAGCGGCGGCGTGGGCGGAGCCCCCAAGCCGGCCCTGGACGCCTGGCGCCTCCCGCTCTACCTGCCCAGCACCTCGACTCGGCGAGGCAAGGCCCTTGAGGTCTGGGGCTGCGTGCGGCCCGCGGGGTATGCCGTCCGCGACACCCGTAACGCGCAGGTCGGCCACATCCAGTTCGCGGCCAACGGCAGCTCGCAGTACAAAGACCTGACCACGGTCACCTACCACAACGCCAGCGGAAGCTGCTACTTCGATCGCAAGCTGACGATCCCGTCCAGCGGCACGCTGCGACTGGCCTACACCTACCCGGTGACCGATCTCAGCCTGAAGCCGACCCTGTCCCTGCAATACATCAACCCGGTCGGCCCATCCGTAAGCCGCTCAATATCGGTCACCGTAAGGTAGGCGCAACGCTGCCGCTGCTGGCGGCGACGGTTGCGTCTGTGCTCGGGTTGAGCTGCGCCAGCCCGGCGCCGCCCGCCCGAGCTTCGGCCGGACTCCAGGGCATGTTCGAAGATGACGACATGCTGACCGCCGACCCAACTGGCGCCGTGGCCAAGTTCCGCATGCTCGGGGTCTCGTCCGTCCGGCTGGCCGTCCGCTGGCGGGACATCGCACCCAATTCGCTTGGCAAGACGGCGCCGCGGCACTTCAACGCCAGCGATCCCACGGCCTACCCCACTCGCAACTGGGCCACCCTGGACGCGATCGTGCGCGCGCTGAACCAGGGCGGGATCGGCCTCAACCTGGACATCTTGGGACCGGCCCCCAGATGGGCCAGCGGCCCCGGCGCACCCAAGGGGAACACCAACTACAACTGGAACCCCAATCCCTCCATGTACCGGCAGTTCGTGCAGGCGCTAGGAACCCGTTACAGCGGCAACTTCGACCCTCAGCGCAAGCAGCAAGTCGCAGGCGACCCGAACGCTCTGCCGCGGGTGAAGTTCTGGTCGGTGTGGAACGAGCCCGACTACGGTCCCAGCCTGGCTCCGCAGGGCGTCCTCGGCCACCTGACGGTGGAGAACAGCCCCCGGATGTACCGCAACCTGGTCGACGCCGCCTGGACCGGCCTTCACCGCACTGGCCACGGCTCGGACACGGTCGTGTGGGGCGAGCTCGCGCCCCGGGGCATGAACTCCTGGGGAGTATTCTCAGGCATGAAGCCGCTGGTGTTTCTCCGCGCCATGTACTGCGTTGACTCGCATTACCGTCAGCTCCGAGGCGCGGCCGCGGCGATTCGCGGCTGTCCCACCAACACCGCAGGGTCGCGCCAGTTCCGCGCGCTCAACCCGGGCCTGTTCCAGGCCAGCGGTGTGTCCGACCACCCCTACATGCGCTGGTACCAGCCCAACCGGGAAATCCCGTCCGACCCCGACTACTCCTCGCTGGGTGAGATGGGGAACCTCGAGCGGGCGCTGGACCGGCTGCAGCTTGTGTACGGCTCCAGCAAGCGGCTCGCCATCTGGAACACCGAGTTCGGCTACCTGACCAGCCCGCCCAAGAACGACAACCAGATCGAGCCGGGCGGTCGCCGCTACCCCTGGGTCTCCCAGACCACGGCGGCGTACTACCTCAACTGGGCCGAGTACATCTCCTGGCGTGACCCGCGCGTGCAGTCGTTCTTCCAATACCTGATGAAGGACCCGCTACCGGCGCTGAAATCCAACGACTGGGGCGGTTTCGCCAGCGGGCTGCTCAGCTACAACGGGACCCCCAAGCCGGGCTACTACGCGTGGCGGATGCCTCTGTACATGCCGGTCACCTCGACCCGCAAGGGCCAGCTGCTCGAGGTGTGGGGGTGCGCCCGACCGGCCGTCTACGCAGCACGGGACACCGGGCAAACCCAGTCGGTGCAGATCCAGCTCAAGCCCAGCGGTCAGCCTGCGTTCTCCACCGTGCAGACCGTCTCGCTGCCCCGGAGCGGATGCTACTTCGATGTCCGCGTGCCGTTTGCCTCGAGCGGCACGGTGCGGCTGGGCTGGACCTTCCCGAGCGCGGACCCTGGCCTGACCTACTCCGATCCGATCGCCTCCGGCACCGCCTACAGCCGTGAGGTGGCCATCAGCGTCCACTAGGTCCCGGCGGCGGCTCGGCCCGCATCGGGGATACTTCCCCCGATGGCCTCCGGCGCCCAACTAGTCGCCCGCTTGCAGGGGATCTGCGGTGCGGAGCACGTTCTGACCCACCCCGACGCGCTGGCCACCTACCGTTCCGACGGGCTGGCTCAGTACCGCGAGATACCGCTTGCCGCCGTGCTCCCCGCCAGCGCCCTGGAGGTCCAGTCCGTGGTTCGTGCGTGCTTCGAGGCCGAGGTGCCGTGGGTGGCCCGCGGAGCCGGCACTGGCCTCTCCGGCGGGGCCCTGCCGGTGGCCGAGGGCGTGCTCATCGTCCTGGCCCGGATGCGGCGCATCATCTCGGTGGAGCTGGACGATTCCCGGGTGGTCGTGGAGCCGGGAGTGACGAACCTGGCCATCTCCCGCGCCGTCGCCCCCACCCACTTCTATCCGCCCGATCCGTCGAGCCAGATCGTGTGCTCGATCGGCGGCAACATCGCCGAGAACTCCGGCGGTGCGCATTGTTTCAAGTACGGCTTCACGACCAACTACGTGACCGGACTGGAGATCGTCCTGAGCGACGGCTCGGTGGTGGAGCTCGACCGCGACGCACCGGGCTACGACCTGCTGGGTGCGTTCGTGGGATCAGAGGGCACGCTGGGCGTGGCCACTCGGATCGACGTGCGCGTGGTACCTCGACCCGAGGCGGTGCGCACCCTGGTCGCGTTCTACGAGGACACCAGCCACGCGGGCGACGCGGTGAGCGCGATCGTGGCCGCCGGGATCGTGCCCGCGGCCATCGAGATGATGGACCGCCTGTCCATCCAGGCCGCCGAGCAAGCCACCGGCGTGGGCTACCGGCTCGACGCCGGCGCCGCCCTGCTCGTGGAGCTCGACGGCCCCGAAGCCGAATGCGAGACTCGGTTCGAGCACGTGCGCGAGATCTGCGCCGAGCGCAGCCTGGAGCTCCGCGTGGCCGGCTCGGAGGCGGAGCGCCAGCTGATCTGGAAGGCCCGAAAGGCGGCGTTTGCCGCCATGGGGCGGATCGCCCCCGCGTACTACGTCCAGGACGGCGTTATCCCCCGCACCCGGCTGGCCGAGGTGCTGCGACGGATCGACGACCTGGCGACCGGGTACCAACTGCGAGTGGCAAACGTGTTCCACGCCGGCGACGGCAACCTCCACCCGCTGGTCTGCTACGACCCGTCCCGGGAGGGCGAGGCGGAGCGGGCCGAGGAACTGGCCGGGCTGATCGTCAAGGCTTGCGTGGAGGCCGGGGGCTCGATCACTGGTGAGCACGGAGTCGGCGTGGACAAGAAGGCCTACATGCCGGCCATGTTCTCCGAGCCGGATCTGGAGGCGTTCCAGCGGCTGCGCTGTGCCTTTGATCCGCACTCGCTGGCCAATCCGGGCAAGGTGATGCCGACCCCGCGGTTGTGCGGCGAGGTTCCCGGGCCTTACCGGCAGCACCCGCTGGAGCGGGCCGGCGTGGCGGCCCGGTTCTGAGCCGCCGCCTGTCCCCGGATGCCCCGCCAGCTTCGCCCCACGAGCTTCGAGGCCGCGGCCGCCGCCCTCTCCGGGACCGCCGCGGCCGGAGAATCGGTCCGGCTGATCGGCGGCGCCAGCAAGCTGGCCTGGGGCACCCCGGGTCCGGCGCCTGACGTGGAGCTGCGAACGGCCGCCCTGGATCAGATCGTCGAGCACAACGCGGGCGACCTGACCGCCGTGATCCAGGCTGGGGCCCCTTTGGCCCGGGCCCAGGAGAGTTTCGCCGCGGCGGGTCAGATGCTGGCGCTCGACCCGTGGCTGGGCAGCGAGCGCCAGGCCACGCTCGGCGGCATAGTGGCCACCGCCGACTCGGGTCCGCTGCGCCACCGCTACGGCGCCCCGCGGGATCTGATCGTGGGCATGACGGTGGCGTTGAGCGACGGCACGATCGCGCGCTCGGGGGGAAAGGTGATCAAGAACGTAGCGGGCTACGACCTGGCCAAGCTGTTTTGCGGTTCGTTCGGGACGCTGGGCCTGATCCTGGCCGTCAACGTCCGCCTGCATCCCCTGCCCGGGCAGACGGCCACGGCGGTCGGGGTGAGCGGCGATCCAACCCACCTGGCGGCGGCGGGGCACACCCTGTCTGCCGCGCCACTCGAGCTCGAGGCTCTGGACGTCGCCTGGCGCAGCGGTCGCGGCGGACTACTGGCCCAGTGCGGGGGCGCGGCCGCGCTGCCTCGGGCCGAGCGCGTGGCCGAGCTGCTACACCAGGCCGGCCTCCAGGACGTGCAGACCGTGAGCGAGGACGCCGAGCTGTGGGCCCGCCAGCGGGCCGGGCAGCGCTCGCGCGGGCAGGCGCTGGTGCGGGTCTCGGCCCGCCCGAGCGCACTCGGCGCCGTGCTGCGGGCCACCGAGGACCGAGCGGGCACGCTCGTGGGTCGCGCGGCTCTGGGCATCAGCTTCGTGGAGCTGGAGCCGGCGGCGCTGGACGGGCTCCTGGCTACGCTGCCGACCGGGGCCCACGCGGTACTGCTCGACGCACCGGGTGAGCTCCGCGCGCAGTGCGACGTCTGGGGTGCGGCCACCGGGGCGGGCGGACTGGAGCTAATGCGGCGCGTCAAGGCCCGGTTTGACCCGGCCCACGCGTGCAACCCCGGCGTCTACGTGGGAGGCATCTGAGATGTCGGGCTTCGACTCACACCGGCCGCCGTCTCAGGACATCATGGACGACTGCGTGCACTGCGGCTTCTGCCTGGACACATGCCCGACCTACGTGCTGTGGCAGAACGAAGCCGACTCGCCGCGCGGCCGGATCGTGCTCATGACCGAAGCCGCGTCAGCGGGCGGCCAGCTCTCGGACGAGATGGTCACTCACTTCGACCGCTGCCTGGGTTGCATGGCCTGCGTGAGCGCGTGTCCGTCGGGCGTGCGCTACGACCGGTTGATCGAGCGGGTCCGGCCCCAGGTTGAGCGCCAGCACAAGCGCTCGACTCGCGAGCAGGCGCTGCGGCTGGTGTTGTTCGAGACCCTCCCCTACCCCAAGCGGCTGCGCGGGCTGGCCCTCACGCTCCCCCTGGCCCGCCGCCTGCGACTCGACCGGTTGCCGGGCCGGCTCGGGGCGATGATCAGGCTGGCGCCGCGGGCCCGGGTGCGCGAGGCCCTGTCCGGCCGCCTGCCGGAGCGCACCCCGGCGCAGGGTCGGCAGCGCGGCCGGGTGGCCCTGCTCCAGGGCTGCGTGCAGCGCGTGTTCTTCTCCGGCGTCCACCAGGCGGCCGCCCAGGTCCTGGCTGCCGAGGGCTTTGAGGTACTGGCGCCGCGGCTCCCCGACTGCTGCGGCGCCTTGGAGCTGCACGCGGGCGAAGACGATGCCGCGGTGGCTCGCGCCCAGGCCACGATCGCGGCGTTCGACGCCGTGGGCCAGGTCGACTATGTGATCACCAGCGCCGCCGGCTGTGGCTCGGCCATGAAGGAGTACGGCGAGCTGCTGGACACCGATGCGGCCCGCGCGTTCGCCGGCCGGGTGCGGGACATCAGCGAGGTCCTGGCCGATGTCGAGCCGGTGGCCCTGCGCGCGCCGGTGCCCCTGCGCGTGGTCTACCACGATGCCTGCCACCTGGCCCACGCCCAGGGGGTGCGCGAGGAGCCCCGATCGCTGTTGCGCTCGATTCCCGCCCTGGAGCTGGTCGAAGTGCCGGCCGAGCCCGAGGTGTGTTGCGGCTCGGCCGGTATTTACAACCTCGTCCAGGCCGATGCCGCGGCCGAGCTCGGCCGCCGCAAGGCGCTGCACGTATTGGACTCAGGGGCCGAGGCGGTGGCGGCGGGCAATCCCGGCTGCGCCGCCCAGCTGGATGTTCACCTGCGCCAGCTCGGCCGGCCGCTGCCCATCCACCACCCGGTCGAGCTGCTGTGGCGCTCGATCGGAGGGGCGGCTTAGCCCGAGTACATCTCCTCGATCTCGTCGGAGTACTTCTGCGCGATCGGCTTGCGTTTGAGCTTCATCGTCGGGGTCAGCTCGTCGCCGCCGGGGAGCCAGTCGCCGGTCACGACGGTGAACTTCTTGATCTGCTCGACCCGGGCCAGGTGCCGGTTGGCCTCGTCGATGCCCTGCTGGACCGCCTCGATCATCTTGGGCTCGCCGGCCAGCTCGGCCAGGTCCTTCTCCCCCAACCCGTTCTGCTTGGCCCACTGCGGGGCGAAGTCCGCGTCCAGGACGATCAGCGCGGTGTTGTAGGACCGGGCATCGCCGATGGTGATGGCCTGTCCGATCAGCGGGCTGGCCGTCTTGATCGCAGCCTCGATATTGGCCGGGGACATGTTCTTGCCGGCGGCATTGATGATGATCTCCTTCTTGCGGTCGATCAGCCGCAGGTACCCGTCCTCGTCCAGGACGCCGATGTCTCCTGTATGCAGCCAGCCGTCGGCGTCGACGGCTTCGGCAGTCTTGTCAGGCAGGTTGCGATAGCCCAGCATCACGAACTCGGAGCGGATCAGGACCTCGCCGTCGTCGGCGATCTTGATCTCGCAGCCTGGCGCGGGCTCCCCCACGGTGCCGATCTTGACCCGTCCGGGGCGGTTGGAGGTACCAGCCCCACAGGTCTCGGACATGCCCCAGATCTCAGCCAGCTCGATGCCTAGAGCGTGGAAGAACTCCAGCACCTCGACCGGGGTGGGGGCCGCTCCGACGTTCACCCCTTCCACCTGGTCCAGGCCAAGCATGGCCCGGATGCCGGCGAAGTACTTCTCGTCCGCCTCGGCCACCTGAGCCTCGAGCTCGTCCGGAACCGGCTGGTGGGCCTGGCGCAGCCGCACCCGCTCCAGCGAGGCCCGCATTGCCTCCTCGACCGGCTTGCGCTGTTCCTCGGGCTGGCCCGCCAGCATCGTCTCGAGGCCCGCCTTGAGCTTCTCCCAGATCCGCGGGACGGCGAAGAACCAGGTGGGGTGCACCTGAGGCAGGTAGGTGAGGATCTCCCGGGGATTGGGGCAGCAGGTCACCGAACCCGCGAAGATCACCGGCAGGTAGTGGTGGGCCATTCGCTCGGCTATATGGGCGGCGGGGAGCCAGGAGATGACCCGGCTGCCGGGCTCGAGGTGGATGATCTGCTCGGTGGTCCGGGCCGCGAACATGATGTTGCGGTGGGACAACTGCACGCCCTTGGGCGGCCCTGTGGTGCCCGACGTGTAGATCAGGGTGAGCACGTCGTCGGGCTCGGCGCTGGACACCGAGGCGGGATCGAAGTCGGGATTCGAGCCCTCGACCTCTTCCAGCGACAGGGTTCCCTCCGGTCGGTCGCCGTCCACCACGATTACCTGCTCCAGACCCGGCAGGCTCTTTCGGGCCTCCATGAACGTGTCCAGGAACGCCTGCTCGACGATGGCCAGGCGGGCGCCGGAATCCTCCATCAGGTAGCGGATCTCCTCGGCCGGATACGTGGTGTAGATCGAGAACGGTGTCGCCCCCAGCGTTACAACGGCCAGATCGGCCACGTGGAACTCCGGCCGGTTGCCCAGCATGATGGCCACGGTCTGGCCCCGCTCGACGCCCAGCTTGGCCAGGCCGCCGGCCAGCGCGTCAGAGCGTGAGAGCAGCTGCGACCAGGTCAGCGAAACGCCGTCGTCCGGCCAGCGCACCGCGACGATGTCGGGATGGGTGGCGGCGGTGCGCCGCAGGGCCTCGCTCAGCGTCGGCGCGTCCACGGCGCGCTCGCCGGCTGAGGTGATCGTGGTGCTCTCCATGTCGCTCCTCGGACCGTTTGCCTGTATCTCCAGGGTAAACGCTAACGAGCGATGGAGGCTCAACGGACGTTGAATCCGCTCCCGGTGAGAGTCGAGATGTCATTGGACAGCCCGATCACGAAGATGATCAGGATCAGCGCGAAGCCGACCACGCCGGCTCGCTCCATCACCTCGAATGGGATCCGTTTGCCGCGCACCTTCTCGGCCAGCGCCCAGAACACGTGGCCCCCGTCCAAGGGCAGGAACGGGAACAGGTTGATCACGGCCAGCGAGAGCGAGATCAGGGCCAGGACCTGGAAGGCCAGCGTGGGCGACTGGGAGAAGGACTGTTCGGTCACCGTGTAGCCGCCGACCACCCCATGCAACTGCTTTCGCTGCTGCGGCTCGAAGATACGGGCGACCACCGACACGGTCGACTTTGTGACCGTCCACAGCCCGGTGACCGTGAGCGAGGCGGCCCGCCCGGCGCTCACCGGTTTCTGACCTGTGTCGAAGCCAAAGCCGAGCTCCATGTTGCCGTCCTTGGCCACATATCGCGGGCGGAGCGCGAACGTCAGCATATGGCCGCCGCGGCGTACGACGACCCGCACCGGGGTGCCGGCCAGGCAGCCGTCGGTTTGTGCGCTGACACAACGGTGGCTTCGGATCTCGTCCTGGATCGCGCTCGTCGGGCCGGTGACTCCGTCGACCGAGACGATCCGGTCTCCAGGCTTGAGCACCCTCGCCGCAGGGGTGCCGGTCCTGACGGAGAACACACGCTTGGTCGGAACGGCTTCGCCGTTGGCCAGGAACAGTCCCCACAGGATCAGGAACGCGATCAGCAGGTTCACCGCCGGGCCGGCCAGGATGACAACGATCCGCTTCCAAACCTTCTGGTTGTAGTAGGCCCGTCTGCGGATGGCGTCGAGCTCCGACTGCACGTTCCTGATCCGGGCGTTGAGGGCGTCATGCTCCGTCCTGAGCACTTCGTCGCGAGCCGCGTCTTGCGCGTTGGTCTCAAGCTCCTCACGCACCTCGTTGAGCCGCGCGTGCAGCTGTTTCAATTCGTCCTCCTCCGCCAGCTCCTCCCGAGGGTTCATCCCGGTGATCTTCACGTAGCCGCCGAGCGGAATCGCCGCGATCCCGTACTCGGTCTCCCCCCACTTCTTCTTGAGCAGCATCGGCCCGAAGAACAGCGAGAAGCGCTCCACGCGCATGCCCACCGCCTTGGCGGCTACGAAGTGGCCGGCCTCGTGCAAGATGATCAGCGCCGCGAAGCCCAGGAACGCGTAGACGAACGGCACGGCTTGAGTGTGGCAGGCGTTCCGACGGGTTCCGTAAGAGCGGATCAGGCCGGCGGGCTGTACGCCTGGGCCAGCTTGGACGGCTCCCGGAAGGTACCGTCGACAGTGGCCGGTCGGAACTCGAAGCCCAGGCGGTCCAGATACCCGGAGGTCACGAGCGCCATCAGGTCGTGGTCCTTGGGCCGGGTAGGCGGCGGGGTGGGCGGCGGAGTGGGCGGCGGGGTGGGCGGGCCCAAGTCCCGGGCGTTACCGCTCACGCTTCCCTGCGTGGCGCAGGCCACGCTCACCACCTCCGGCGGCCGGGGCAGGTCGGGCGGGACCGGCTGCGGCTTGGACTTCCAGTCGAACGAGTGGGCAATGTTGTTGGTCAGCCAGTCGCGGTGGGTGAGCGGCCCCAGCCCGAACCGGTACTCGATCATCTTGAGGATCGACTCGAATCCGTAGGTCGAGTGCTCGACGTGGTGGCGCCTCACGTAGGGCGAGACCACGACCGCCGGGATCCGGAATCCCATTAGCCCGTAGTCCTTGTTGATATCCCGCGAGCTGCGGTCGTCGGGCACGCGCGGACAGGGCACGTGGTCGAAGAACCCTCCCCATTCGTCGTACACGATGAACAGCGCGCCCCGGGAGAACTGGTGCGATTCCATGAACGCGTGGACGACGTCCGACATGAACGCCTGTCCCGCCCGCACGTCGCCGTGCGGGTGCTCGTCGCCGGACATCCCCGGCCCCTCCCCCACACTGCCGGCGAAGTTCGGGTCCACGAACGACACGTGGGGCAACGTCCCGCTGGTACAGCGCGCGTAGTACTCGGTCACGTTGCCCGAGCGGGCCAGCGCGGACTGCCCCCACATGGCCGAGACCGGGATGTCGGTGTAGAAGTAGCGATTCGACACGCCGATCCGGTCCAGCGCGGCGAAGATCGTGGTGTCAGGGAATCCGGTCTGATACTGCGTCTGCGGCGGCAGCTGGTTGTCGATGTTTCCGTACGAGGTGGCGGCGTGCATGTACTCGCGGTTGGGCAGCGTGGCCGCCATCAGCGAGCAGTGAAAGCGGTCGAACGTGGTGAACGCCTTGGCCACGGGCTGGATGAACCCCAGGTCCCCGTCCCGGTAGTAGGAGATGGCGAACTGGTCGTTGCCGGTCTTGAGGAATCCGTCGCACCGGCCGCCATCCAGTTGCCGCCGCCCTCCGTCCCACGAGTGATCGGGGTCGGGATGGCCGCAACCCTGCCAGTCCGGTGCCAGCGGCCGCGTACTCAGGCGGCGTCCCGAGCGGTCGACGTAGCTCAGTCCGGCCTGCCGCCCGTCCGCCCCGGGCAGCCAGCCCAAGTAATGGTCGAACGAGCGGTTCTCCATCATGAGCACCACGAACGTGTCCACGGCCATGTTCCGCGGGCTGGGCAGGGGTGATCCCTGCCGCTGCCGGCGCGCCGCCTCGGCCACCAGGGCCTCCGGGCCCAGGAGAAGGCCCATCCCGCTTCCCAGACCGGCGGTCAAGGCCGCACGCTGGAGGAACTCGCGGCGACGCAGGTGCTCATGTGGCGCCTGGTGGGCCAGGCGCTCGGACTGCTCTGGATCGCGCAGGTCGGTCACCGTCGGTGACGGTACCGGCTGTCACGCATTTGACGTCGCGGTTGTGTGAACGCTAGTCGGTTACCCATATGATGCGACGCCGTGAGACGGGGTCTGGTGCTCGGGATTATCGCCTTGCCGGCATTGACGGCTTGCGGCTCCAGTACCACCAGGACGATCACCAAGGCCACTCCGCCGGCTCGCACCCAGGCCTCGGTTCCCACGAGCCCTGCATCAACGGGCACGACGTCCGGGCCAACCGGCGCTCCCGTGCTGTTCCAGGGCGCGGCGGGCAGTCCCGCCCAGAAGCCCGCCTCGCTGGAGCTCACCGCTGACGGTACGTTGGCCGTGGAGCACGCACAGTGGACGTCCTGGGGCGGCCCCGTGGCCACCGGGACCGGGAACGCCATGTACCACGGCTGCACGCCGAACTGTGCGCAGGCACCGGTCCACACCGCCCTCGTCTCCATTCGCCTGTCCGGCATCCGGACCTGCGGGGGCCGGCAGTTTTACTCCGGCGTCACGCTGACCCTCAACTCGGGCCAACTGCTGGACAAGGACTTTCTCCAGCGGTCCTGGAGCCCCTGCTAAGGCTCAGCCGTCGGCGCCGTGTCCCGGGCCGTCGAGGATCGCAACCGGAGAATGCTGCGAGCTCGCGACACGATGGATCGTGCGTTCGCCCGGCCGTTAGATGTCCCCGCACTGGCGCGGGTGGCTCACGTCTCGCCAGCGCATTTCAGCCGGCAGTTCCGGGCCACATTCGGCGAGACCCCGCACCGGTACCTCCAGCGCCGGCGGGTGGAGCGAGCCATGGAGCTGCTGCGTGAGACCGAGCGACCCGTGACGGAGATCTGCTTCGACGTGGGCTTCAACAGCCTCGGCACCTTCAGCCGCATGTTTCGTGAGGTGGTGGGCGAGTCGCCTTCGAGCTACCGGGCCGGGTTCGCCGGCGCCGGCGCCGCCCGGCGGATTCCCGCGTGCTGGGCCATGGCCTGGCTGCGGCCCGCCGGCTAAACAGCAGTTTCGGAGAAGCGCATCGAGCCTGTGCGGTTTAGCGTTGCGGGCATGTTCAACCGAATCACTCACACCTTCCTTCACGTCCTGGATCAAGACGAGGCGCTGGACTTCTATGTCGGCAAGCTGGGGATGGTCGTCCACACCGACGCCGACCTTGGCTTCATGCGCTGGCTCACCGTCATCGTGCCCGACCAGCCCGAGCTCCAGCTCGCCCTGATGCTCCCCGGCCCGCCGGCCTATGACGACGCCACCGCCGAGCAGGTACGCGAGCTCGTAGCCAAGGGCGCAGCGGGCGGAGGGCTGATACTCGAGACCGATGACTGCCACGGCACCTACGAGAAGCTGCTGGCCGCCGGCGTCGAGTTCACCCAGGAGCCGACGGAGCGGTTCTACGGCACCGACTGCGGGCTGCGGGATCCGTTCGGCAATCCGATTCGGTTCACCCAGCCGCCTGACGGGCCGGTCGTCGTGCCATCGGCCGACGAGCTCCGCGCACAGCAGTAGCGGTACGCGCCATGTTCACAAGCGGGTCACGGCGGATTGTCATCCTTGCCCGGGATGAGCGCTGGCGAGCCCGACACGCAACCTGCGGCGCCGGTCGACACCGCGGCTCCTCCCCACCCGCGGACGATGCTGGTGGCCGGGCTCATCACGATCGTGTTGGCCGTCGCGGTCATCACCGCGGTGCCTCAGCTCCGCCACTGCGTGTCACTCGTTCTCAACGGCGAGTTCACAGCACTGCGTAGCTACATCCGCTCGCTCGATGCCGGCGGCTTTGCCCTGCTGATGGGCCTCATGCTCGGCCACGCGATCGTCTTCTACCCGAGTGAGATCGTCACGGCCACGGCCGCCTACGTCTACGGGTTCCTGCCCGGGCTCGCGGTGGTGGTGGTGGGCTGGCTCCTAGCTGCCGTGCTGTCCTATGCGCTCGGCTTGGCCGTCGGTCGGCCGCTGCTACGCCGGCTGCTCGGCGAGCGGTTCATTCGCCTGGAGCGGGCGGTGGACCGCGGCGGGACGTCGCTGCTCCTCAGCGCGCGCCTGATTCCGGTCGTCCCGTTCGCGCTGATGGGCTACGCGGCCGGTGCCACGCGGGTCAACCTCTGGAAGTTCTCGTGGACGACCGTGATTGGTTACTTACCGCTTACGGCTGCCGTCGCCTACCTCGGTGCCAACGCCGAGACGCTGTCCGCCAGCAACCCGATCGTGTGGATAGTGGTTGCCGCGCTGATCGGCGCCCTGGTGGCCGAGTGGATCATCAGACATAAGCGCCGGGCCGCCTCGACTCATGGCGGCTCGGCGGGAGGTGGCGGCTAGGGGCCGCGGGGGGTCAGGGGCGAATTTGCGCGATCCAGTCGCGCAAATTGACATGCGGTCGGGTGCTTGAGCCAGCCTCAGGCCGGGCTGGGTTGGATGACCAGGCGCGGCACGAAAACGTGCGCGAGCGGGCCGATGCCGAGCGCGTAGACGACCGTGCCGACGCCGACGGTGCCGCCGAGGAGCCAGCCGGTGACCAGCACGGTCAGCTCAATGCCGGTGCGTACGAGGCGGATCGAGTGGCCGCGGGCCGCTAGGCCAGTCATCAGGCCGTCGCGCGGGCCGGGTCCCAGACCGGCTCCGATGTACAGGCCGGTGGCGATTCCGTTGAGCACGACGCCTGACAGCATCGTGGCCGTGCGGAGCCCGAGGCCGTGCGGAGTGGGCACGACGGCCAGCACCAGGTCGATGACCAGGCCGACCACGACCACGTTGCTCAGGGTCCCCAGGCCCGGCCGCTGGCGTAGCGGGATCCACAGCAGCATCACCAGCGCCCCCAAGATCACCGCCCAGGTGCCTACGCCCAGCCCGAGCCGCCGCGACAGCCCCTGGTGCAGAACGTCCCACGGGTCGGCGCCGAGCCCGGCGAGCAACAGCATCGCGGCGCTCGCGCCGTAGAGGACAAGCCCCGCGTAGAGCTGCGCCAAGCGGCGAACCCGCGGCGGTCGGACGATCGACGCCAGAGACGACACCCCCCGAGTCTGCCATCGAGCGTCGGCCAGGCCCGTCTATACGGCCGGCGAGCGTGAACCGGCTCCGTAGCTCAAGCCCCTGCTGTGGGGTCCTCCTCCGGTGGGTCGCCAACTTGGCTTCCTTGAGTCGGATCCTCGAACGGGTCCTCCTCCATCTCGCGTCCCTGCGTCGGATCCTCCTCGGGCGTGGCCCCCGGCACCTGGCCCTGGGTGGGGTCGCCGGGGTCAACCGCGCCGGCGGCCTCCGTCGGGTCCTCTCCCGGAGCGGCCCCAGCCCCAGCGCCCTGAGTGGGATCTTCGCTTGTTGACACTCTGGCCTCCTCTGGCTCCCAACCGGTTTAGCCCGTCACGCGGCCCCGCGTGCACGGCCGCTCGCCATCCCGGGTGTACCACCGGCTGGGTGCGATTGCAAGACCAGTCTCAGCGCCTCGACGCCACCGTCTCGATCAGCTCGCCGGCCACCTGGCGCGCGCGGGTGTCCGCCTCGCCCAGGGCCTCGAACGAGTGGACCTGCTCGGCCGGTCGACGGTCTAGCGCCGCCTCGATCACGTCGCCGATCTCCAGGAAGCCGAGGCGGCCGTTCAGGAACGCGTGCACGGCAACCTCGTTGGCCGCGTTGAGCGTGCACGGGGCGGTGCCACCGGCCAGTGCGGCCTGGCGGGCCAGCCGCAGGCAGATGAAGGTCTCGTCGTCGACTGGCTCGAAGGTCAGGGAGCCGACCGCTGCGAGGTCCAGGGGGTTCACCGGGACGTCCACCCGGTCCGGGTAGTGCAGCGCGTAGGAGATGGGAACGCGCATGTCCGGATAGCCGAGATGGGCCAGGGTGGCGCCGTCGCACAGTTGGAGGAGGCTGTGCACGATCGACTGGGGATGCACGACGACGTCGATCTGCTCGTACGGCGTGCCGAACAGGTGGTGGGCTTCGATCAGCTCGAGTCCCTTGTTCATCAGGGTGGCCGAGTCGATCGTGATCTTGCCCCCCATGTCCCAGGTGGGATGGGCGAGCGCCTGATCCACGGTCACGTCGTGGAGTTCCTCGCGGCTCCGGCCCCGGAACGGGCCGCCCGACGCCGTGAGGATCAGGCGGTCGACGGTTCCGGGAGCCTCGCCGGCCAGCAGCTGGTGCAGCGCCGAGTGCTCGGAGTCCACGGGGATGATCTGCGCCCCGGTGGCTTCGGCCAGCTGGGTTACAAGCTCACCCCCCACGACCAGAGACTCCTTGTTGGCCAGGGCCAGGTCAATGCCCTCGCCCAGGGTGGCCACGGTGGGCACTAGCCCGGCTGACCCGACGATCGCGTTGAGCACCAGATCACACCCGGACTCGGCGATCAGCTGCACGATCCCCTCGGACCCTGCCAGCACCTCGCCCTCGGTCCAGACTTCAGACGCGCGAGCCGCCGCATCCGGGTCGGACAGCGCGATCCGGCGAACCCCAATGCGCTTGGCCTGCTCGAGCAGCGGCTCCCACGCGCGGGCCGCGCTCAGCGCGACGACCTCCAGCTCTCCGTGAGAGCGGTCGACCACGTCGAGGGCCTGGACGCCGATCGACCCGGTCGATCCGAGGATGGCCAGGCGGCGGGGCACCGGGCGGATTCTAGGAGGCCCTCAGCCGCCTAAGTGATAACCGCGTACCACACGTAGTAGCCGGCCACGATCGTGAACAGGGCCGCGTCGGCGCGGTCGAGGGCCCCCCCATGCGGGCCGAACAGCGTCCCCGCGTCCTTGGCTCCTGCATCGCGCTTGATCACCGACTCGAACAGGTCCCCGATCGGCCCGAGGACGGCCACGGTGATTCCCAGTAGCAGCGCGTGGCCCTGGCTCATCCAGGTCTGCTGAAACAGGCCGGCGAAGATCACCGACAGGATCGCCACCAGCATGCCGACCAGCAAGCCCTCGACCGTCTTGTTCGGGCTGATCTGCGGGGCCAAGGGCCGTCGTCCGAACAGCCGGCCGCCGATATAGGCACCGGTGTCACCCAAGAAGGTGCCAATCAGCACGTCGATCATCACCCCGTCGCCATGTGGGAGCTGGCGCAGCAGCACCGCGTGCGAGGCCGCCAGCCCGATCCAGTAGACGCCCAACAGGGTGGCGGCTATCGCCACGGTGGCGTTCCCGCGGCCTCTTGCCACCACTAACAGGAACAGCACCGGCACGGTGATCACCATGACCAGCAGCACGTCGAACTGGCCGCCGCTCTTGGCCAGCAGCGTCATCGCCAGCAGGGCGGCGAAGCCCACCGCTGGCAGCGGTCTCCAGCGCGCGAGCATCCGGTAGAGCTCGGCCAGGCAGACACAGCCCACCGCGACCATGAACAGCGCAAATGCCAGCCCGCCCACGTTGATGAACACCACGACGACGATCGCCGCTGGGATGGCCACCAGGATCCGGCCCCACAGGTCGGACCGAGGGCGGCGGCGACGTGGAGTGGGGGCTGCGGGCCGTCGAGGCGGCCGGCGCGTGGCGGCCATCAGCGGCCTCCGAACCTTCGCTGGCGGGCCGCGAACTCTTCCAGGCTCTGCTCGAAAGCCTGGCGTGAGAAGTCCGGCCACAGCTCGTCGCGGAACACCAACTCGGCATACGCGCTCTGCCAGAGCAGGTAGTTCGACAGACGCTGCTCACCGCTGGTGCGGATGATCAGGTCGGGGTCGTGCATGTCAGGGGCATACAGGTGGGCGCGAAACTCGTCCTCGGTGTCTCCGGTAAACGTTCGCGCTGCATCGGCAATCTCCGCCCTGCCGCCGTAGTTGAACGCCACGAACAGCACGATCCGGCTGTTGTCCCGGGTCTCCCGCTCGGCCCAGGCCATCCGCTCGATCAGGTCGGGGGGAACCGGCTCGCTGCGCCGGCCAATGAACCGCATGCGGACGCCCTCGTCGTTCAGCTCCGGGGTTTCCAGGTCGATCCGGCGCCCAAACATCTCCATCAGCCCGCTCACCTCATCTGGCGAGCGGTTCCAGTTCTCGGTGGAGAACGAGTAGACGGTGAGCTCTTTGATGCCAAGGTCGACCGCGTCCCGCAGCCGGGCCTTGACCGTGTCCGCGCCTGCCTCGTGGCCGGCCACCGCCGGCAGCCCGCGGCTGCTCGCCCAGCGACCATTGCCGTCGGTGATGATCGCTACGTAACGGGCCCGCTTGCCCTCAGAGGAAGCGGGCATTAGACCTCCAGGATCTCGGCTTCCTTGCGCTTGAGCAGCTCGTCGAGTTCCTGGACGCGGTTGTCTGTGACCTTCTGGAGCTCCACCTCGGCGCGGTGCTCATCATCGGATCCGGCCTCGCCGGCCTCCTTGAGCTCCCGCAGGTGCTGCATCACGTCACGCCGGACGTTGCGCACCGCCACGCGCCCCTCCTCGGCGATCTGCCGCACCACCTTGACCAGCTGCTTGCGCCGCTCCTCCGTCAGCTCGGGCACGCTTAGCCGGATCAGGTTGCCGTCATTGTTGGGATTCAGGCCGATGTCCGACTCCATGATCGCCTTCTCGATCGTCTTGATCGAGTTCTTGTCGTAGGGCTGGATGGTCAGCAGCCGCGGCTCGGGGGCTGAGATGGTGGACAGCTGTTTGAGCGGAGTCGAGGTCCCGTAGTAGTCGACCACGATCCGGTCCAGCAGCGCCGGCGTGGCGCGGCCCGTGCGCACCGATCCGAACTCGTGGCGGATCGACTCGACAGACTTAGCCATCCGGTCGCCCGCATCAGCCAAAAGCTCGTCGATCAGTTCCGAATCACTCATGTCCTGACCAAAGTCCCCACGCGCTCTCCGGACACTACCTTGTCCAAATTGCGGCCGTCCGCCATGTTGAACACGACGATCGGCAGGTTGTTGTCCATGCACAGGGCGAAGGCAGTCGAGTCCATCACCCGCAGGCCACGCGTCAACGCCTCCTTATGCGTGATCTCCGGAATGAACTCGGCGCTTGAGTCCAGCGCCGGATCCGCGGTGTAGACCCCCTCCACGCGGTTTTTGGCCATCAGCACGACCTCGGCGCGCACCTCGGCCGCCCGCAGCGCGGCCGCGGTGTCGGTGGTGAAGAACGGGTTGCCGGTTCCGGCGGCAAAGATCACCACGCGCCCTTTCTCCAGGTGCCGGATGGCGCGACGGCGGATGTAGGGCTCCGCCACCTCGGAGATCGTGATCGCCGATTGGACGCGCGTGGCCACGTCCTCCTTCTCCAGCGCATCCTGGAGAGCCAGCGCATTCAACACGGTGGCCAGCATGCCCATGTAGTCGCCGGTAGCCCGGTCCATCCCTCGCGCCGCCGCGGCCAGGCCTCGGTAGATGTTCCCACCGCCGACCACCACTGCGATCTCCACGCCGCGTCCGTGCACGGCTGCGATGTCCCGGGCGATGGCGTGGATCCGCTCGGGGTCCGCACCATAGGACAGCTCCCCCATCAGGGCCTCGCCTGACAGCTTCAGCAGCACGCGGCTGAACACCGGCGCCGGGGCTGAGGAGGCACTCACGACCGAGGTTCAGGCTTCGCCGACCTGGAAACGGGCGAACCTGCGAATGACCACGTTCTCGCCGGTCTCCGAGGCCACCGATGCCCGGATCTCCTCGATCGTTTGGCCGCCGTAGGCCTCTTCCTTGACGTGCTTCTGCCTGAGCAGGACCACCTCGTCAAGCCACTTGTCCAGTTTGCCCTCCACGATCTTGTCCCGCACGTTCTCCGGGCGGTCGGCGGCCTGCTCGGCGGCGACCCGCTCCTCCCGCTCGCGGTCGGCAGCGGAGACGTCGTCGTCAGACACGGCGAGAGTCTGCGGCACCGCCGCGACGTGTAGCGCCAGGTCACGGGCGAACTCGATGAACTTGTCCGTGCGCGCCACGAAGTCGGTCTCGCAGTCCACCTCGACCAGCACCCCGATCTTGTTGCCGGCGTGGATGTAGCTCTGCACCACGCCCTCACGCGCCTCGGCTCCAGCCCGCTTAGCCGCCTGGGCCTGGCCCTTGGACCGGAGGATCTCCACCGCCCGATCAGGATTCCCCGCGGACTCCTGCAGCGCCGCGCGGCAGTCCAGGATCCCCGCGCCCGTGCGCTCGCGTAGCGCCTTGACGTCGGCAGCGGAAACGGCGGTGCTCATGCTTGCTCCTCCTGGGTGGGCGGGGTGGCGGGTCCCTCGGGCTCCGCCTCCGGTGGCGAGGCCGCCGGCGCTGACGGCTCCGACGGAGCAGCCGGCGCTGACGGCTGGGGCGGAGATGGCGCGTCCGCGTTGGAGGTACTCGCGCCCGAGGCAGTGCTGGATTCGGTGGGCCGGGAAGCGCGCGGTGCCTCAGGCACGGGCGCGGCCGGAGCCGCCCCCTCAGGCGCAGCCGCAGCCGCCTCGGCGGCCGCCGCAGCTTCCGCGGCCTCGCGCTCTTCAGCCTCGCGACGGGCCTGCTCCTCCGCCTCCCTGCGGGCCTGTTCCTCCGCCTCCCGCCTCTCCCGCTCGATCCGGGCCCGCTCCTCCTCGGCCAGGTAAGCGCCATAGGCCTCGGCCACGGTGTCGCCGATGGCGTGGGTCACGGCCGCGCACGAGCGGATGGCGTCGTCGTTACCGGGGATCACGAAGTCGATCCCGTCCGGGTCGCAGTTGGTGTCGACCAGCCCGATGATGGGGATTCGCAACCGCTGAGCCTCGCGGACGGCGATGGCTTCCGTCTTCAGGTCGATTACGAACACGGCGTTGGGCACGCGCTCCATGTGCTTGACGCCCCCGAGATTGGCTCGCAGCTTCTCGAGGTCCGCCTGAGCGGCGATCCGCTCCCGGGTGGGCAGCAGCTGAAGCTGTCCTTCCGTCTCGTAGCGCTCCAGGTCGTGCAGCCGCTTGATGCGCAGCGAGATGGTCTGGAAGTTGGTCAGCAGGCCACCCAGCCAGCGATTGTTGACGTATGGCATGCCGGCCCGCTCTGCCACCTCGGCGACCACGTCGCGGGCCTGCTTCTTGGTCCCCACGAACAGGAGCGTGCCGCCGCGGCGGGCCAGCTCGGCGGAGAAGTTCTGCGCCGCCTCCAGCAACTCTTCGGTCTGGAGGAGGTCGATGATGTAGATGCCGTCCCGCTCGCCGTGGATGAAGCGGCGCATCTTTGGATTCCAGCGGCGTGTCTGGTGGCCGAAGTGGACTCCCGCCTCCAGCAGCTCTTTGACGCCGATGTGAGCCACTGTTCTACTCCCTTTGAGTTTGGTTTCAGCAATGCCCGCCGGCTCCGGATCGCGAACCTCTTCTTGGAGGCAGGGCGCGAGGGTGGACCGTCGGGGTCGGGTTTTCGCTCAGTGTACTTCGTGCTCTGCCCGGCGGAGGGCCGCCTGCAGGTCGTCCGGCAGCGGCGAGCGGACGTCAACCTCGGCGCCAGTCACCGGATGCGGGAAGCTCAGGCGGGCGGCGTGCAGGAACTGGCGGGATAGGCCGAGATAGCCCGGCGTGCCGTACAACGGGTCGCCGCACACCGCGTGGCCGATGGCCGCCAGGTGCACCCGGATCTGGTGGGTGCGGCCGGTCTCCAGCCAGACACGCAGCAGCGCCGTGGCCGGCAGCGGACGCTCAAGCTCGAAGTGCGTGCGCGCGGCCCGGG
>DASZGO010000199.1:0-5114 GCA_035938755.1 Solirubrobacteraceae bacterium
CGGGTACAGGATCCTCAGGCCGAAGTTGCGGTTGATCGCGGCGCCGCCGATCAGCAGCGGGAACTCGAGTCCCTGCGATTGGAGCTCCTGGACACACGCGGGCATCTGCTTGGAGGTCGAGACGAGCAGCGCGCTCAGCCCGATCGCCGTGGCCTGGTGCTCAACCGCCGCGTCGAGGATGGTCGAGATGGGGACCTGCTTGCCCAGGTCGATCACCGTGTAGCCGTTGTTGGTCAGAATCGTGTTGACCAGTGACTTGCCGATGTCGTGCACGTCGCCGAACACCGTGGCGATCACCACCGTGCCCTTGGTGTAGCCCTCGATCTTGTCCAGGTACTTCTCGAGCTGGGCCACCGCGCGCTTCATCACCTCGGCCGACTGAAGCACGAACGGGAGGATCAGCTCGCCGGCGCCGAACTTGTCGCCCACCTCCTTCATCGCCGGCAGCAGCACGTCGTTGAGCGTGGGGACGGCTCCAATCTTCTCCACCGAGCGGTCGATCCAGTCCTCCACGCCCTCCTTCTTGCGACGCAGGATGTGGAAGTGCAGGGCCTCCTCGGGCTCCATGCCCTCGGTGGGATCGGCCGCGCCGGCGACCTCCTCAGACTCGCCCTTGGACTCGAAATGGGCGATGAATCGCTCGAGCGCGTCCTCGCGGCGGTTGAACACCAGGTCGTCGGCCAGCTCGCGCTCTTCGGCCGGGATCTCGGGATACGGAGTGATGTGGTTGGGGTTGACCATGGCCAGGTCCAGCCCGGCGTCGACGCAGTGGTGCAGGAACACGCTGTTGAGCGCCCGGCGGGCGGGGAGGCCAACACCGAAGGACACGTTGGACACTCCCAGGGAGGTCTTGACCCCGGGGATCTCGGCCTTGACCCGGCGAATGCCCTCGATCGTCTCGATCGCCGACGGCTTCCATTCATCGTCCCCGGTGGTCAGCGTGAACGTCAGGCAGTCGAAGATCAATGCCTCACGGTCCAGGCCGTGCTCGTCGCAGCACAGCTCCGTGATCCGCTGCGCGATCTCGACCTTGCGGTCGGCCGTTTTGGCCATGCCCTGCTCGTCGATGGTCAGGGCAATCAGCGCTGCCCCGTGGGCCTGGGCCACCGGAACCACGCGATCAAGCTTGTCGCGGCCCGCCTCCAGGTTGACCGAGTTGACTATCGCCCGGCCTGGGATCTGCTCCAGGGCGGTCTGGATTACCTCGGGCTCGGTGGAGTCGACCTGGATGGGCGCCGGCTGGGTGAGGCTGATCCGCTTAACCACCTGGCGCATCTGCTCGTCCTCGTCCTGGCGCTCGGTCAGGGCTACGCACACGTCGAGCACGTGAGCGCCGCCGACCACCTGGTCCTCGGCGACCACCACCAGCCCGTCGTAGTCGTCGGCCAGGAGCAGCTCCTTGGCCTTGCGCGAGCCTTGGGAGTTGACCCGCTCGCCGACCAGCGTGGGGCGCGGGTCCTGGACCAGGGGAGTCGCCGTCATCATCGAGCTCAAGTGCGGCGGGCGGCGCTCGGGGCGCTGCCCGGGCTCTCGGCCTCGCACCCGCTCGGCGAGCGCCGCAATGTGATCCGGGGTGGTGCCGCAGCAACCGCCGACGATCGACACGCCATAGCGCTCGACGAAATCGCCCAGCACCGCAGCCAGCGGCTCGGGCTGCTCCGGGAAGATGGTCTCGCCGTTCGGTCCCTGGAGGGGGAGTCCGGCGTTGGGAATGCAGTGCACGGGCTTCGAGCATTGCTCGCCCAGGAAGCGGATGGCGTCCCGCATGTCCTCGGGCCCGGTGGAGCAGTTCAGGCCGATCACATCGACGTCGAGCGCCTCGAGCGTGGCCAGGACGGAGGAGATGTCGGTGCCCAGCAGCATCTTGCCGCCCTGGGGCAGGAGCGAGACGCTGCACTGGATGGGGACGGCGCGGCCGACTTGCTTGAACGCCTCCCGCGCCCCGAACACGGCGGCCTTGACTTCCAGGATGTCCTGGGCCGTCTCGATGATTACCAGGTCGACCCCGCCCTCGACCAGCCCCGTCGCCTGCTCGGTGAACACCTCGACCAGCTCGGTGAAGCGGATCTGGCCTAACGTGGGATCGTCGGAGGCGGGCAGGTAGCCGGTGGGTCCGATCGAGCCGGCCACGAACCGTTTCTCACCCGCCGCCCGGCGGGCAATTTCGGCCGCCCCGCGGTTGATCTCTGACGTGTGGTCCTCCAGGCCCCACTCGGACAGCTTGAGCCGCGAGGCCTGGAAGGTGTCGGTCTCCAGCACCTCGGCACCGGCCTCGAGCATCGAGGTGTGAACCCCCTCGATCACATCGGGGCGGTTGAGCACCAGCGCTTCGTGGCAGCGGCCGGGCAGGCGGTAATCGTCTTCCAGGCTCAGGTCGAATTGTTCAAGCGTCGCCCCCATGCCGCCGTCGTAAATGAGGACGCGGTCGCGGGTGGCGGAGAGGAAGTCGGGCACAGCTCGATGCTACCAGCGGACCGACCAACCTTGACACGTGTGTGGCAAGGTTTCGCAGGAGGGTGGGCGGCGCCGAAACGCCTAGCTGATAAGCCCCTGACGCATCCCCTTGGCCACCGCAGCCCCGCGATCGCGCACGGCCAGCTTGTGGTAGATGTGCTGGAAGTGGGTGTTCACGGTGGCCTGGCTGACCACGAGCTCGTCGGCGATCATCGGGCCATTGCGCCCGGTGGCGGCGAGTTGCAGCACCTCGAGCTCGCGTGGGGTCAGGGCCGGGGACCCTCCGTTCACGTCCACCAGTACCTCCGCGCTGGTGTGGGCTCCGGGCCAGCCCATGGGCGCGAACACGTTGAAGTGCTGGCCCGGCAGTAGGTTGGCCAGGCAGTAATAGACGATACCCAGCCAGGTACCGCTCTCGGGCTGGCCGGAGTCGTATGGCCCGGCCCACACGCCGGTCTCCATCAAGCGAGCCCAGCCCGCGTTAAGAGCCGGTATCAGGTGGGCCGGGGTGAGATCATCGAGCCGCCGCCGGCGCAGCTCGTCGCGGCTCATACCCAGCGCCACCTCGGCCGGGTGGTTTGCCTCGACGTAGCGGCGGTCGTCGTCGTAGATGACCATCGGAATCGGGCTGTCGTCAAGGAGCTGCCGCACGAGCTCCAGGTTCCCGCGTGCGGCGATCGCTTTCTCCGCATAGGCTCCGACCCAGCGGGGCAGAGAATGCAGAGTGGCCTCGGCCTCCATGCCTGACGCACTGTAGCGGCGCCACCGAGCGGCGCCAAGAGTGCCCAAATTCTGGCCGACGGGATCGTCACCAGGGACTACGCTCCTGCCGATCTAGGAGATTGGCCCGCGGGTGCGGGCCGGCGCGTCATACCGGGAGGACACATGCGCAAGGCGTTGGCGGTGGCAGGGTTGAACGTTGGCTTCGGGCTGATCGGGCTGATCGGGCTGATCGGGCCGTCGGCCGCGAACGCGGCCTGGGACTACAACCAGCCGTTCAGCTTGAAGACCCACACTCCGGCGTTCGGCCAGGCGCCAGTGTTCCTGCCCGACGGGCGAGTGACGTTCGGACAGGACTTCAAGCAGGGGCAGAAGAACCAGGTCTACGTCGAGAACTTCGACGGCAGCGGGCAGCAGTGCCTGACCTGCACCGACGTCCCCGATCCCGGCAACGGCAACGTGTCCGGGTCAGATCCGAACAATGTCAATGGCGTGCCGGCCGTCCGCCCCCAGGGCGACTGGATCATCTTCCACTCCTGGCGGGGCCACGGCATGGTGATCGGCTCGCCCGGGTACGGCGGCATGGGTTCCTCGTTGTGGGCCATGCACCCGGATGGCTCCGATCAGACGCGGCTCACCGAGACCAATCAGTCGAACTTCAGCGGTGAGGGCTACGACGACTATCACGCCTATTGGTCTCCGGACGGGACGCACCTCGAGTACGCCCACCTGAATTGGAACTTTGTCACCGGCGGCGGCTCGGGAAAGTGGGACGTGCGGGTGGCCAAGTTCAATGTGGGAGCGGACGGCAAGCCCTACCTGTCAGGCGACCACGAGGTCCGGCCCTTCAACGGGCACTGGTACGAGACCCAATGGTGGAATCCCAACGCCCGGACGCCGGGGTTCCTGTACACCGAGTCCTATCCCGAGCAGGGTTCGGGCGGCGGCGCGTCGGTGCCCCAGCTGTTCTACTGCGCGCTCCCGTCGATGGACAGCGGTCAGTGCCGGGTCACGCGGATCACCGACCACGCGTCGTGGGACGAGCAGGCGATATTCACGCCGGACGGGCGCAAGATCCTGTTCATGTCCAGCCGCGACCGCGATGGCATCTTCAACACGTGGGCCAACCTGACCCGGAGCGCGGGCGTGCCGGCCGACTTGGACTACCTGCTGATCCTCCCGATCTTCGAGGCCGGGTTCCTCCAGCCGGTGGGCCAGGAGGCCACGGACCTGTACATGACATCGTTGCGTGACCCGCATGCCGTGACTCGTCTGACTACCGACGGTAATGACGGGTGGATCACCCCCGAGTTCGGCTGGGATCCTTCCCGCCAGTGCCTAGTGTGGACCGAGAATCGGTTCCCGGACGGCTACCGCTACCAGCTGCCGCAAGGTCCCACCGGCTGGCTGGCTCAGCTCCAGTACCTGGGGGCCAACCCGCCTGACCCCAACAAGATCGTCGATGTCAACCAGAACGGCGTCGGAGTGGCGCCGCTCCCGGTACAGCAGCGCACGCGGATCGGGTCCTTCGCGCGATCGACCTGCAAACTCTGATCTGGGAGGCGGCAGGGTGACGCCCGTCCGCCGAAGGGCATAGGTTTCCCGGTTGTGGAAGCTCATGAGGCGATGGAACGGGTAGAGCGGCTCGAGCAGCAGCGCGAGGCTTCTGGCGGCATTGCCACGGCGGCGGCCCTGCTCGTGGCGGTTCTGGCCGCCTTCCTGGCCGTAGCCACGTTTCTGTCCAACGAGGCGGTCAAGGAGGTCATCACCAAGGAGACCAAGGGGGCCGACCTCAGCGCCCAATTCGAGGTCAACGACGTCAAGACCACGATCGCCGACTCCAACGCGGTCCTGCTGCGAGTGGTCGGCACAGGTAATCCCAAGGAGCGGACAGCGGTGGCCAAAGCCGAGAAGCTCGAGCGCCGCATCGATGCCGAGTT
>DASZGO010000200.1:0-4032 GCA_035938755.1 Solirubrobacteraceae bacterium
ATGGGCGACTGCGGCCTGACCGGTCGCAAGATCATCGTCGACACCTACGGCGGTATGGCGCGGCACGGGGGCGGCGCGTTCAGCGGCAAGGATCCATCCAAGGTCGACCGCTCAGCTGCCTACGCGGCGCGTTACGTGGCCAAGAACGTCGTGGCCGCCGGGCTGGCTGATCGGGCTGAGTTGCAGGTGGCCTACGCGATCGGCGTAGCGCATCCCGTGTCGGTGATGATCGACACCTTCGGCACTGAGAAGATCGGCCGAGCCAAGATCCTGGAGCTGATCCGTCAGCACTTCGACCTCCGGCCCGGGGCGTTCCGGAACTACCTCAAGCTGCACCGCCCGATCTACCAGAAGACCGCCGCCTACGGCCACTTCGGTCGCGACGATCACGACTTCACTTGGGAGCGGACCGACAAGGCGGCAGCGCTGCGCGAAGCGGCCGGCTTGGACGCGGCCGCCGTCGAGGCCTAGAGCGGGTCCGACGCTCTGACGTGCAGAGCCTCGTGCACCGTGTGCACGACGGCGCGGGGAGCGGCCACGCCCCGGAACGCGAAGTCGAATCCGGCCTCGCCCGCGGTGTCGAAATCCACCGTGCCGATGCGTAGCAGCCGATCGGGCAATGACTGGCGGGTGCTCACGTTCTGAACCCGCTCGAGCTGCGTCTCGTGCAGCTCCCGGGACAGCAACCCCTTCTGGATCGTCAGGCGCTGGTTGGTGATCCGGTAAGTGGTGGAGTTGCGACGGACCAGCCCGGTCAGCCCCGCCACGATGAACACCACGATCACGGCCACGATCACCCAGCCCACCTGGACGTGCCGGGCCGCGACCGCGGTGGCCAGGCCGGCGATTACGCCTGCCACCACCATGGCCAGCAGTCCCTTGGCCTGAAGCTCGAGCATCGAGCGCCAAGCAGGATGCCCCTCAAACAGCACATGCTCGCCTTCGGATTCGGTTCCCACCGCGGGCCAGGGTAGCGTGGTCTAGATGTCCTCACCGGCCGACGCTGCGATGAAATTTGCCCGGGTCGAGCCGCTGACCCGCACCCGCGCGGTGAGGGGCCCGTTCGATTACCGGCTGCCCCCCGGCGAGGCCCAGATCGAGGTGGGAACCCTGCTGCGGGTGCCGTTCGGCGGCCGCAGCACGCTCGGGGTGGTCGTCGCCCTGGCCGGCCAGACCGAGCTCGAACCCCACCGGCTGGCCGAACCGGAAGCCGTTCTAGAGGGCGGTCTGCCGGAGGACCTGGTCGCCCTGGCCTGGTGGATGGCCGCGGAGTACTGCTCCACGCCGGCCCGGGCGCTGGGGCTGATGCTGTCGCCCGGGGCGGCTCGGGGCGCAGGCCATCGCTACGCGCTGGTGGCCGGGCTGACGGCCGCCGGCCAGCGGGCCCTGGCCGGCGGGGAAGCGCTCACCGATGGCCAGCGCGCCGCCCTGGAGCGCTTGCGGCACGCGGGCCCCACGGTGGCCGCGGCACTAGGGACCTCGCGGTTGCGCCGGCTGGAGCGGCGAGGACTGGTGAGCCTGGAGCAGGTGCGCCAGCTCCGCCGCTCGTCCCACCCGCGCGTCGGCTCGGCTTCCAGCCAGCCGCTGGCCCTGACCACCGAGCAAGCTGGCGCCCTGGCCGAGATCCTGGCCGGGCTGGATCGACGTAGCGGGCGGTTTCTGCTCCACGGGGTGACGGGCTCGGGCAAGACCGAGGTCTATCTCCAGGCGGTGGAGGCGGTGCTGGAATCCGGTCGCGACGCGATCGTCCTGGTGCCGGAGATCGGGCTCACCCCGCAGCTGGTCAGCCGGTTCGAGGCCCGGCTGGGGCCGCTGGTGGCGGTGCTGCACTCCAAGCTGTCCCAAGGCGAGCGTCACGATGAGTGGTGGCGGCTGCGGCGGGGCGAGGCTCGGGTGTGCGTGGGTCCGCGGTCGGCGGTGTTCGCGCCGCTGTCCGACCTGGGCCTGATCGTGGTGGACGAGGAACACGACTCCTCGTACAAGCACGAGGGCGACCCGCGATACGACGCGCGCACGGTGGCCGGAGAGCGGGCTCGCCACTCTGAGGCGGTCGTGGTCTGCGGCACCGCGACGCCCCGCCCAGAAAGCGTCGTGGCGCTCCGCCGCCTGCGGCTGCTCCAGCGGGTCGACGGCCGGCCGCTACCTCCGGTCGAGGTGCTCGACATGCGGGGGGCCCACCACCCGCTGCACCCCGAGACGCGGCTGGCGCTGTCGGACCTGCGGCGTCAGGAGGGCAAGGCGATCGTGCTGCTCAACCGCCGGGGGTGGTCGAACTTCCTTTCCTGCCGGGCCTGCGGCCGGGTGCGGATGTGCCCCAACTGCGAGGTTGCGCTGGTGCTGCATCTCAGCCGGATGTTCGTGGCCTGCCATCACTGCGGCCACCGCGAGGCGGTCCCCGAGCACTGTCCGGCCTGCGGATCGGCCGCTCTGGCCCGGCACGGCGTCGGCACCGAGCGGCTTGAGCACGAGCTGGAGCACGCGCTCGGCGGAGAAGGGTTCCCCGTGTTCCGGCTGGACGCCGACGTGGCGGCCAGCCGGGTGGCCGGCACCCTGGCCCGGTTCGGCGCGGCTCCAGCCGGCGTGCTGGTGGGCACGCAGATGGTGGCCAAGGGCCACGATTTCCCCGACGTCCGGTTGGGGGTGGTCCTGGACGCCGATCAGACGCTGCGGTTTCCCGATTTCCGAGCCGAGGAGCGGACATTCGCCCTGGTCACGCAGCTGGCCGGGCGGGCGGGCCGTGGCGACGCCGGCGCGCGCGTGCTGGTGCAGACGCTGGCTCCCGACGCTCGCTCGATCCGGCTCGCGGCGAGCCACGACGTGGACGGCTTCCTGGACGCGGAGCTGGGCCACCGCCAGGTCTTGGGGTACCCGCCGTTCGGCTCGCTGATCCGCATCCAGCTCGCCGCGGCGGAGCCGGCGGCCCCGCTGGAGCTGGCCCAGGAGCTGGCCCAGGAGCTGGCCCGGCGGCTGTCCCTGCCCGAGGGGACCGTGCTGGGCCCCGCACCGCTGTTCCGACTGCGCGGCCGCTCGCGGGCGCAGGTGGTGGTCAAGTCCACCCAGCGCGCCCTGGCCATCGCGGCCGTGGGCCGGGCGGTGGACGAGCTGGCCGGCCCGGCTTCGAAGGCCCGCGTCAGCCTGAGTGTGGACGTCGATCCGCAGTAGGGCCGCCCTAAACTCCCAGGGGTGGAGCCCGAAGACGCATACGAGGTCGAGCCCGAGGAGGATGACGATGGCGGAGAGCTCCAGCTCGATCCGGAACTGGCTGCCCGCCGAGCGGCCGCGCTGGCCCGCATCCGCAAGTTCGGCGACCCGGTGCTGCGGACCCAGGCCCGGCCGGTCGAGCGCCTGGACGATGCCTTGCGCGACGAGATCGAGCACATGAGCGCGCTGATGGGGGACGCGCTCGGGGTCGGCCTGGCCGCGCCCCAGGTTGGCGTTCTGCACCGTCTGCTGGTGTATCGGGTCCAGCACCAGGCGCCGCTGGCGGTGCTGATCAACCCCGCGGTCGAATGGAAGGGCAAGGAGACCGAGGAGATGGAGGAAGGCTGCCTGAGCCTGCCCGGCGTGCACGTGGACGTCGAGCGCCCGATCCACGTTCGGGTCACGGCGCTGGACCCGGCCGGGGAGTCGATCGTGGTGGAGGCCTCGGGGCTGGAGGCCCGCGTGATCCAGCATGAGGTCGATCACCTGGACGGGGTGCTGATCCTCGACCGCACAAGCCGTGAGCAGCGCAAGGAAGCGGTCCGGGCGCTGCGGGCCGCGGCCGAGAACGAAGCGGCGGCGTAGCTCCTCCCGGACGCCGTGCGGACCGTCTTCCTCGGCACGACGTCGTTCGCCGTCGCGGTTCTGGAGCGCCTGGCCGCCTCCGAGCACCGGCCGGCGCTGGTCGTCACCCGCCCCGACCGGCCCCGCGGGCGGGGGCGCCGGCTGTCACCGCCCCCGGCGGCGCAAGCCGCCCGGCGCCTGGGCATCGACCTGGCCCAGCCGGCCTCGGTCAACGATGACGAGGCTCGGGCGCGGATCGCTGAGGCG
>DASZGO010000201.1:0-3206 GCA_035938755.1 Solirubrobacteraceae bacterium
CGGCGGCCGTGATCAACCGGCGGAGGAGCTTGGGAGTACCGGAGGCCACGTCGGAACGGAAGTTAGCGACTGCGCGGAGCGCGGCGAGCGCCGCGGTGGCTAACGGCTACCGTGAATCAATCGGCTGACACGAGCTGGCGCAGCACGAACTGGAGGATTCCGCCGTGGCGGAAGTAGCGCTGCTCGTTCGGGGTGTCGATTCTCACGGTCACCGCGAATTCCTGATCGTCGGCCTGCACCGTTAGCTCACGCGGCACCTGCTCGACGCCTGACAGGCCGGTGATCGTGAACTTCTCCCGGCCGGTCAGCCCGAGCGAGGACGCCGAGTCGCCCGCCTGGAACTGGAGCGGCAGCACCCCCATACCCACCAGGTTGGACCGGTGGATCCGCTCGAAGCTCTCGGCCAGCACGGCCCGGACGCCGAGCAGGCGGGTGCCCTTGGCCGCCCAATCGCGCGAGGAGCCGGAGCCGTACTCCTGGCCGGCCAGGACGATCAGCGGCACCCCGGCGTCCATGTAGCGCATGGCCGCGTCGTAGATCGTCGTCGTCTCCTCATCGCCATCGCCCAGATAGACCGTGACACCGCCCTCAGGAAGGGGATCCCGCCCACCCAGCTGGTTCCGCAGGCGGATGTTGGCGAACGTCCCCCGCATCATCACCTCGTGGTTGCCACGCCGTGAGCCGTAGGAGTTGAAGTTCTTCGGCGTCACCCCGTGCTCGATCAGGTAGGCCCCGGCCGGGCTGTCACGCTTGATCGCCCCGGCAGGCGAGATGTGGTCGGTGGTCACGCTGTCCCCCAGCACCGCCAGCACCCGCGCGTCAACGATGTCGTCCACGGGGGACGGATCGCGCGGGAGCCCGTCGAAGAACGGCGGCCGGCGGACGTACGTCGATTCGGGATCCCAGACGAACGCATCGCCGGTGGGGACATCGAGCGAGTTCCACCGTTCATCGCCGTCGAACACCTCGCCGTAGCTCTTGCGGAACATGTCCGACTGGATGGCGTCCAGGATCGTCGCCGCCACCTCGGCCGAGTCGGGCCAGATGTCCTTGAGGTACACGCCCCGGCCCTGCTGGTCCTCGCCCAACGGCTGGTCGTAGAGGTCGATGTCCATGGTTCCCGCCAGCGCGTAGGCGACCACTAGAGGCGGCGAGGCGAGGTAGTTCATTTTCACGTCCGGGTTGATCCGCCCTTCGAAGTTACGGTTGCCCGACAGCACGGACACCACGGCCAGGTCTTCGGCTCCGACCACGTTGGAGATCTCGTCCGGCAGGGGCCCGCTGTTGCCGATGCAGGTGGTGCAGCCGTAGCCCACCAGGTTGAACCCGAGCTCGTCCAGGTACTCGGTCAGCCCGGCCCGATCCAGGTACTCGGACACCACCTTGGACCCGGGGGCCAGCGAGGTCTTCACCCACGGCTTGACCTTGAGCCCGCGCTGCGCGGCGTTGCGGGCCAGCAGCCCGGCCCCCACCATGACCGACGGGTTCGAGGTGTTGGTGCAGCTGGTGATGGCCGCGATCACCACGTGGCCGTGGTCCAGCTCGGTCTCGGTGCCGTCGGCCAGCGTCACCGGCACGCAGCTCCGGCTGCGCTCGGCCACCTGGGCGCCGCCGGTGTCGCCCAGCGGCGCGTGATCCACGCCGTTCTCGACGTGCGTGGCCACGGGGTCGCTGGCCGGGAAGCTCTCCTCGAGCGCCTCGTCCTCGGGGTCCTCGTCGGGCACGTAGCCCTCCAGAGCCAGGCGGAACGCCGCCTTGGCCTCGGTCAGCGCCACCCGGTCCTGGGGTCGCTTGGGCCCGGCGATGCTAGGCACCACTTCGCCCAGGTCGAGTTCCAGAGTCTCGGTGAACGTCGGCTCCTCGGCGCCCGGCTCGTGCCACAGCCCCTGCTCGCAGGCGTAGGCCTTGACCAGCTCGATCTGCTCGGGTGGGCGGCCGGAAAACTCCAGGTAGCGGAGCGTCTCGGCGTCGATGGGGAAGATCGCGCAGGTCGACCCGAACTCGGGGGACATGTTGCCGATCGTGGCCCGGTCAGCCAGGGGCAGGCTGGCCAGTCCGTCGCCGTAGAACTCCACGAACTTGCCCACCACCCCGTGGCGGCGCAGCATCTCGGTCACCGTGAGCACCAGGTCGGTGGCCGTTGAGCCCTCCGGCAGACCGCCGATCAGCTTGAACCCGATCACCTGGGGGATGAGCATCGACAACGGCTGCCCGAGCATCGCCGCCTCGGCCTCGATTCCGCCCACGCCCCAGCCCAGCACGCCGAGACCGTTGACCATCGTGGTGTGGGAGTCGGTGCCTACCAGGGTGTCGGGATAGGCCTGGCTCGTGCGCGAGTTGATGAACACCACCCGGGCCAGGTACTCCAGGTTGACCTGGTGCACGATGCCAGTGTCGGGTGGCACCACCAAGAAGTTGGAGAACGCGGTCTGGCCCCAGCGCAGGAACGCGTAGCGCTCCTGGTTGCGCTCGAACTCGAGCTCGGCGTTGCGCTGGAAGGCCCCGGGTGATCCGAACGCGTCCACCTGCACCGAGTGGTCGATCACCAGCTCGGCTGGAACCAGCGGGTTGATCCGGCTGGGATCGCCGCCCATCTGGCTGATGGCGTCGCGCATGGCGGCCAGATCGACCACGGCCGGAACCCCGGTGAAATCCTGCATCAGCACCCGGGACGGCGAGAAGGCAATCTCCCGGGACGGGTCGGCCTTGGCGTCCCAGCGGGCCAGGGCCTCGATGTCCTCGGCCCGGACCGTCTCGCCGTCCTCGGTGCGGAGCAGGTTCTCGAGCAGGATCTTCAACGAGAAGGGCAGGCGCGCGACGTCGTAGGAGGCTTGGAGCGCGTCGAGGCGGAAGATCTCGTACGAGTGGCCGGAAACGGTCAGTGTGGACTGGGCATCGAAGCTGTTGGCGGGCACGTCTTTCACTCTATTAGCCCGCCGCGCTCAAGCCGAGGGGCCCCGGAGCCGAAAACCAAACTGCATGGGCCATCGCCGACTGGCTGTCCTGATCGTGCTCGGTGGGCTGGCCACCGCGCCCGCCGCGCTGGCCGACGTGTCTGACAGCACAAACTGGGCGGGCTACGCGATCCAGCGGCCCGGCGTGGCCTTCCACACGGCCGGTGCGTCGTGGACGCAGCCCGCGCCCACCTGCCGGCCCGGGTCCCTGAGCTACTCCTCCTTCTGGGTCGGTCTGGGCGGATTCAGCTC
>DASZGO010000202.1:0-6480 GCA_035938755.1 Solirubrobacteraceae bacterium
AACCCGGATCAGACGATCCACGGCACCGTCGTCTGGCTCGATACCGAGGACGGCAAGGTCGCGGTGAACAGCGCGGTGGGGCGCCACTGGCCGTCAAACCTGGAGCGCGACCCCCGGATCACAGTGGTCGTGTACCCGGCCGATAACCCGTACGACTACGTTGAGATCCGCGGGCGGGCCACGGCCACCTTGGAGGGCGCCGAGGACCACATCGACCGACTGGCCAAGAAGTACCTGGGCCAGGACACTTACCCGTTCCGTCAGCCCGGCGAGCAGCGGATCAAGTTCCTGGTCGAGCCCGAGCGGGTGAGGCACCAGAAGCAGGGCTGACGGGGGTAGCCAGGCTGGGCTCAGCTGACGTCAGTGACCTGCGCGCCCGGGATGGCCCGGATGAGCGCTTCAGTGCCCACCGGGTGCACGGCGGGAACCTACAGCGGGAGCGTGAGACGCGGGGGCGCGATCATTCCGGTCGTGATCAGACGGGCCCGATATCCGCTGCGATTCGTGGCGACCCATCCGGTGCGAGCGGCCAGGAACGCGGTGGGCAATCACCCTTCTCAGTTCGCCGATCGGTATCTGCGCGGGCTCAGGGGCGTCGAGATCGGCGGAGCCGCGCACAACTCGTTCTTCCTGGAGACGGTCAACGTGGATCTGTCTCAGACTCCTTCAACCTCAGATGCGCAGCTGACCTACGCCGGCCACCGGATGCCGATCGACTTCGTTGCTCCGGCCGACGATCTGCCGTTTCCCGACCGGTCGCATGACTTTGTCCTGTCCTCCCACGTGCTGGAGCACCTCCCCGATCCGATCGGCACGCTCTACGAGTGGCTCCGGGTCGCCAGCCGTTACGTGTTCGTGATTCTCCCGCAGCCCGACAACGAGTTCGACGATGGCCGGGATCTCGCCGGCATCGACGAGCTGCTTTACCGGCACCGCAGCGGGTTGTTCACCAGCCCCGATTGGGACCAGTGGGGCGACCACTGGTCGTCCTGGACCAGTTCGTCGTTCGTCGCTTTGTGCGAATACCTCAGGCTGGAGGTGCTCGACGTCCAAGACCCGGACGACAAGCGAGGCAACGGCTTCGCCATCGTGATCAACGCAGACCGAGGCCGCGCCTCCAGGCTCAGGTCCGGTGAGACATGAAGGCAACCGCCGTGTCGTGCGGCGCCGTCAGGCGCCGTGACACTTCTTGAACTTCTTGCCCGACCCGCACCAGCACGGATCGTTGCGGCCGATCTGCTCGGTCTCGTCCACCCGGCGCTGCTCGACCGGGGTCGGCAGCAGCTGCTCCTCGCCGGCGCCGTTCTCGCCCTCGGCCACCATGCCGGTGGCCGCGGCAGCCAGAGCGGTCGCGCCCTGTGCGGTGGCGCCGCCGGAGTAAGTGACGCGGCCGCCGCCGGTGGCTGAGCTGGCCGCCGCGCTGGGGCTGCTCTGCGGTGCCGGAGGCTGGATCGGTTGGCCGGCCTCGTCCACAGGCGTGACCTCGACGTGGAAGATCATCTGGGCGAAGTCGCTCCAGATCGAGTTCATCAGGTCTCGGAACAGCTCGAACGCCTCGTTCTTGTAGGCCACCAGCGGCTCGATCTGCGCGAACCCGCGCAGGTGGATGCCCTCACGCAGGTAGTCCATGTCGTACAGATGCTCACGCCAGCGCTGATCGATGATCTGCAGCAGCAGGAACCGCTCCAGCGCGCGCATCAGCTCGTCGCCTAGCTCCTGCTCGCGCTGCTCGTACTGCACGCCAGCCTGCTCCTGGAGGACCAGGGTCAGCTCCTCGCGGTCAGCGGTGGTGGGGTCGATGTCGTCCAGAAGCGGACTCGGCCGGAGGATCTCCTCCACGCGTCGAAGCAGACCCTCGACATCCCAGTCCTCGACGAAGTCCCCGGACGTGTACTCCTCCACCAGCCGCTCGATCATCCCGCCGACCTCCTCGCGTGAGGCCTCGCTCATGTCGCGGCCCTCGAGGATCTCGTCCCGGTAGCGGTAGATCACCTCCCGCTGCTGGTTCAGCACGTCGTCGTACTCCAGCGTGTGCTTGCGCATCAGGAAGTGCTGCTCCTCCACCTTCTTCTGCGCCTTCTCAATCTGCTTGGACAGCATTCCGGCCTCGATCGGCTCCTCGTTGCCCTCATCGTCGGTCGTGCCCAGCCGGTCGAGAATCTTGTAGATCCGCTCGCCAGCGAACAGGCGCACCAGATCGTCCTGGGCCGAAAGGAAGAACCGGGATTCGCCGGGGTCGCCCTGACGGCCCGACCGGCCCCGGAGCTGGTTGTCGATCCGGCGCGACTCGTGCCGTTCGGTGCCCAGGATGAACAGGCCACCGGCCTCCAGCACCTGCTGGCGACGCTCCTCTACCTGCGGCTCGATCGCGGCCAGCGCCTTGGCGTAGTGCTCGTCGTAGTCGGGCATCCCCGGCTGCAGCCCGAGCTTCGCCATCTCCAGCTGGGCCAGGTGCTCGGCGTTGCCGCCCAGCTTGATGTCCACGCCACGGCCGGCCATGTTGGTGGCGATCGTCACCGCACCCGGCGCGCCGGCCTCGGCGATCGTCTCACCCTCGAGCTCTGCGTGCTCGGGCTTGGCGTTGAGCACCGCGTGCTTGATGCCCTTGCGCGTGAGCCGGTCGGACAGCAGCTCGGACACCTCGACGGAGATCGTGCCCACCAGCACGGGCTGGCCGTCGTGGTGACGGCTCTCGATCTCCCGGGCCACGGCACTCCACTTCCCGTCCTTGGTCTTGTAGACCTGATCGTTGTGGTCGCCGCGGACCATCGGCCGGTTGGTGGGGACCTGGACCACCGGCAGCTCATAGATCTTCATGAACTCGTTGGCCTCGGTGATGGCGGTTCCGGTCATGCCGGCGAGCTTGTCGTACATGCGGAAGTAGTTCTGCAGGGTGATCGTGGCCAGCGTCTGGTTCTCCTCCTGGACCCGCACGCCCTCCTTGGCCTCCACGGCCTGGTGCAGGCCCTCTGACCACCGCCGCCCCTCGAGGATGCGGCCGGTGAACTCGTCGACGATCTTGACCTCGCCGTCGATCACGGCGTAGTCGACGTCACGCTTGTACAGCGACTCGCCCTTCAGGGCTTGGATCAGATGGTTGACCAGAGGCCCGTTCTCGGCCCGGTAAAGGTGGTCGATGCCCAGGAAGCGCTCGGCCTTGGACACCCCGCGCTCGGTCACGGCGATCGTCTTGTGCTTCTCGTCGAACTCGTAGTCGAAGTCGGCCACGAATTCCTTCTTGGCCCGGGGATCCATACCGTCGGGCGTCTTGCCGGGCTCCAGCTGGCGGGCCAGTTTGGCGAACTTCCCGTACAGGTCGGCGGCCTGCTCCGGGGCGCCCGAGATGATGAGCGGGGTGCGTGCCTCGTCGATCAGGATGTTGTCGACCTCGTCCACGATGCCGTAGGTGTGGTAGGGCGACTTGCCCTCCTCGGGCTTGGGGCGTCCGCCGTGCTGGACCTTCTCCTCCAGGGTGGTCGCCATGTTGTCCCGCAGGTAGTCGAAGCCGAACTCGGAGTTGGTGCCGTAGGTGACGTCGCAGGCATAGGCCAGGCGCTTCTCCTCGTAGGGCTGCATGTTCTGCAGCACCCCCACACTGACGCCCAGCAGGTCGTAGACCGGGAACATCCACGACGCGTCGCGGCGGGCCAGGTAGTCGTTGACCGTGACCAGGTGGACACCCCGGCCGCCCAGCGAGTTCAGCACCACGGGCAGGGTGGCGGTCAGCGTCTTGCCCTCGCCAGTCTTCATCTCGGCGATGCACCCGTCGTGCAGGACCATCCCGCCGATCATCTGCACGTCGAAGTGGCGCATGCCCAGTGTCCGCTTGGCCGCCTCACGGACCAGGGCAAAGCACTCGTAGATCAACTCACCGAGACTCTCGCCGTCGCGGGCCCGCTCGCGCAGTGCGTCGGTGCGCTCCCGGAGCTCGGCGTCCGACTCCAGCTCGAGCTCCTCCTCATAGAGGTTGATCCGTCCGACGCGCTGTTCGTAGGTCTTGAACTTCTTGGTCTCGCCCATGCGAAGCGCGCGGTCCAGCAGGGTCATGGCGCTAGCGTAGCAGCGGGTTTGGGCCGGTTCAGGGCCCGCTTCGGTGGGTCTTCAGCAATGCTTCAGGCAGCCGAGGAGACCTCCGGCGGCGGCTCCTCGGGGTCGGTGATCAGATGACCCTCGAGCACGATTTCCTCCTCCACGGGGGGCAGCGGAGCGGCGGTGAGCCCACCGCTGGTGGCCCGGGCCTCACGCCGGTTGCGACGCTTGTCGCGGTTGCGCTTGACCTGGCGCGCCAGCTCCTCGGACACGATGTTTATTGAGTGCACGATGTCCGGCGAGGCATCTCGCGCTCGCAGCGTCACCCCCTTCAGATGCAGCGTGGCCTCAGCGACCTGGGAGTCCGCCACTCGGGGATTGCGCTCCTCGAACAATTCGATCTCCAGCTCGGCCAGCTCGGACACCTGGAGCTCGATCTTCTTGAAGCGCTTGGCCACGTGCTGGCGGAGCTCGTCGGAAACCGTCAGGTTTCGGCCTTTCACCTCGATGCGCATCGGCCTTACCTCCTGGGCAGAGCTGGATGTTCGTGCGTCCCCGCTCAGCCTATTCCCCGGGAAGCGTTTTGTCGATGACAGAAATGGCAGCCGTGCCGCGTTGGTTCCCCGTTGACGACACGCGTTCACATGTCTAGGGTCCTGTTTGTGGTGCGACGCTGTTTCCTCACAGCCGTCGTAGTGATGTCCTGGGGAATCGTGGCTCCCGGGCTGGCGTCTGCTGCCCAGAGCTTCTCCATCGGCAACTCCAGCGGCGGCAACACGTTCCCGGCGAACGGGAACGTCCCCTACACGACGACGATGAACTTCGACGGCGGTCATGGAGCAGCCCAACGCGCGCTCATCACCACCTCGCCGGGAGTGCTGGCTGCGCTGTCGGCCAACCCGTCCTGCCTCCAGACCGTCCAGCACACCGCCGCCTGCCAGCTGGGCGCAGGCACCGCGAACATAGAGGGCATACCTGGGGCCGTCTCGCTCGCCGGCTACGTGGTCCCGGCGAAAGATCCCGCGCACGACGTGGCGGGCATCGACCTGATCGCCGGCCAGGGCACTCCCACCGAGAGCACCACTCACGCCGAGATCCAGCTTGCGCAGACCTCCTCCGGCAACGTCTCCGCCGTCCTGAACGTCGACTTGGCAGGGGCCGGAGCGGCGTCAAACGTGGTCACCGGCAGCATGCTCACCGTGAACAAGACCATGAACGGCAAGCCCTTCACCCGCATGCCGTCCAACTGCAACCCCGGTCCGTCCTCGCTGGTCGTCACGTATGCCGACGGCACCAGCGAGACCACCGCCGCCTCCCCGGACTTCAACATCACGGGCTGCTCCTCCCTCCCCTATGCGCCGAAATTCTCTGCGTCGATCACCAAGGACGCGGGCGACGACGGGGTCAAGATCGTCACCACCATCACCCAAAACGCCGACGAAGCGGCGACCGCGGCCAACGGCCTGACGCTGCCCTGGCCGACGGTAGCGCCAAACTTCAACGGCTCCCTGGTCAACCAGAACACGACGACGGCGGTAGGCACGGTCGTGGCGACCTCGCCGCTGACACCCGCCCCGCTGGTCGGGAACGCCTACTTGACCGGGACCCCACTCCAACCGACGCTGACGCTGCAATTCCCCGCGCCGAACGCGATCAAGCTGGTGGGAACAGTCAGCCTCCCCACCCACACGGTCACCTTCAACGGGGCGCCCGACGTGCCGCAGACCGTCCTGGTGGTCACGCTGTTCGGCGGCCCCCACGCGCTCCAGAACACCAGCTGCACCCCACCCGTGGGCACCGCCGTGGGAAGCTTCACCGGCCAGAACGGGGCCGTGGTCAAGGTCAGCCAGCAGGTGACGGTCATCGGCTGTCCACCGCCTAAGCCGCCTAAGCCGGCTAAGCCCACTCTCTCTAGCGCCACGCTGTCCGGGCTGGCAGTGGGCAAGCCAGTGCTCCGCGTCCAGCTAGCCAAGGGCGGGGCGAAGCTCAAGTCATTCACCCTGGCGCTGCCCGCCGGCCTCAAGTTCAATCCGCTTGGTTTGAAGCGTGGCCTGTCGGTGCACGGCGCCAAGAAGATCACGCTGCGCGGCAACCAGCTGATCGTGGCGCTCAGGGCGCCGGCCAACACGATCTCGGTCAAGCTCAGCGCTCCGCTGCTCGTGGCCAAGAAGCACGGACCTAAGCATCCCCAGCTGCACATCAGCGTCACAGACGCCAGCGGCAAGAGCACGTCGCTGACCACATCGCTCTAGACCACGGGCGGGGCCACACCCGGATCGCTCTGCGGGGCGTGCGCCGGCTCGTGCCCGGGACGCGGTCGCGAGTCGACTCAGCCCTTCGCCGCCCACGGGGTGTGTCGTGCGGCGGCCGGCCCCGCCCGCGGCCCACTCCCGCCCGCGCTACCACGTTAAGCGGCTGCGCCGCCGGGAGCCCCGAAGGCTCCCGACGGCG
>DASZGO010000203.1:0-5221 GCA_035938755.1 Solirubrobacteraceae bacterium
GACGCTGCTCAGCGACGGGCAGCGTCTGACCGGCGCCTACGGGCTCGGGCCCGAAGCCGGTGAATGGATGCAGCAGGCCACGCTGGCCATCCGCGCGCACGTCCCCCTCGAGGTGCTGAGCGACACGATCCAGCCCTTCCCGAGCTTCTCGGGGATCTACGACGCAGCGGTGATGACGCTCCGCATGGACATCGCCGACATGCCGCGGCCGGTCACTCCGATGGACGCGCAGATGGCGACCTTGCCGGGGTGATGAGGACAACAACCATCGGAGGAGTCATGACCACCGGAGAGCCCGCCACTTCCTCGCAGCGCGAGCCGGAGCTGCTCGGGCAGACCGTCGTGCTGATCGGCGGCAGCGCCGGAATAGGCCTGGAGACGGCCCGGCGCGCCCGCGGTGAGGGCGCGGACGTCGTCCTCACCGGCCGCAATCCCGAGCGGCTCGAGCGAGCCGCGCGCGAGGTCGACGCGCGGAGCACTGCGGCGTTCGACGCCACCGATGAAGAAGCGCTGAAGCGATTCTTCGACGGGCTTCCCGATCCGATCGACCACGTGTTGGTGACGGGCCCCGGCCCGAGCTACGTGGCCCTGCTGGAGATGGACGCGGATCAGGTGCGCGATGCGCTCGGCGATCACGTCGTGCTGGGGCTCGCCGTCGCCCGCCACGCGGCCGGCAAGATGCGGCCCGGCGGCACGCTGTTGCTGATGGGCGGCACCGGCGGCCGCCGCATCAGTCGCGACCTCGGCCTCGTCTCGGCGGCCACCGCCGCGCTGCCTCCGTTCGTAGCGGCCCTGGCGCTCGAGCTCGCTCCGGTCCGGGTCAACCTGATCGCGGCCGGGTTCGTCGACACTCCGCTGTCTGCATCGCTGCTGGGAGATCAACTCGAGGCGAGGCGGAACGAGCTGCGGGCGACGCTCCCCATCGGCCGGGTCGTCGGCCCGGCTGACGTCGCGGCGCTGGCGGTTCACCTGATGACCAACACGGCGGTCACGGGCGCGACGTATGACATCGACGGCGGCCAGCAGTTCGTGGCGTAACGCGGGCTGATATCAAGTCGGGTGGGGTCTTCCCCGACTGGCCGAAGCGGGACAGTAAAGTCAGGCGGGGATGTCTACGCACGCGCAAGGCTCGCGCGCTGGGGTTGCCGACGGTCCGGAGGATCTCTGATGCCCCGAGCCCGGGATCTCACGGCTTGCGTCCTGGATGGCCGTTACGAGCTGCTTGACCTGGTGGGTGACGGCGCGTTTGGCCGGGTGTACCGCGGGCGCGATCAACGGCTGGACCGGATCGTCGCGGTCAAGGTAATCAAGCCATGGTGGGCGGAGGATCCGGTCTGGGCGCAGACGTTTGAGCACGAGGCTCGGCTCCTGGCCCGTCTGAGCGATCCGGGGATCGTTCAGATCTTCGACGTCGGTCAGGCCGAGGAAGGCCTGTACTACGTCACCGAGTTCGTCGATGGCGAGAGCCTGGCCAGCCGGCTGGGCCGAGGCCCGCTGCCGCCGCAGGAGGCCTGCGACATCGCCGAGCAGCTCTCCCGGGCGCTGGCTCGGGCCCACGCCCAGCGCGTGGTGCATCGGGACATCAAGCCGGCCAACGTCCTGCTTTCCCAAGGCGGACAGGTGAAGCTGGGCGATTTCGGCATTGCCCGCCTGGCCGAGGGAACTACGGGTGGGATTGGGGGGGAGGTCGTCGGCACGCCGAAGTACATGGCTCCCGAGCAGGCGCGAGGACAGCGCACAACTCCGGCGACCGACGTGTACAGCGTGGGGGTGGTGCTCTACGAGATGCTGGCGGGCGCTCCCCCGTTTGCCGGCGAGTCGGTGGTCGATCTGGCGCTCAGCCATGTCAAGGACCCGCCGCCGCCGCTGCCGCCCCAAACTCCGCGTCGACTGGTCGAGATCGTCGACCGCGCGCTGGCCAAGGACGCGGCCGAGCGCTTCCCGGATGGGCGGGCGATGGCAGCGGCTCTGGGTCGGGCGCGGGCGGCGCTGGACATCGAGACGCATACCGCTCTGCCCGCGCGGGTCAACGGTGACTCCGCCGGGCGGCCTGAGCCCACCCGGGTGGCGCCCCGGTTGTCGCCGCGCCGAGACGTCGATCCCCCCGGGCGGAGGCGGACCATCGCCTTACTGGCGCTGGCGTTCTCCCTCCTGGCCGCGCTGGGACTCGGCGCCGTTCTGCTCGCCCCGGGGAGCGTGCGCGTTCCGAACTTCCACGGCCTGGCCAGGTCAGCCGTGGTGGCCAAGACCCGACACCTAGGTCTGCGCGCGGTGTTCGGTAGCCGGTTCGACTCAGCCAAGCCCGGAACGACCGTCGCCCAGACCCCGACTCCCGGGGCTCACGTAGACGATGGCTCGGTGGTTCGCGTCATCCTCAGCGCTGGTCCGCCACCGGTCAAGGTCCCGCGGGTGATCGGACAGGACTCGGCCCAGGCTCGCAAAACCCTGGCCGCGCTCGGACTCACCGTGCGCACGGAAACCGTGCCGGCACCCGGCGTCCAGCCGGGGATTGTCACTGGGCAACGGCCGGGTGGAGGTGCATCCGCGCCGGCACACAGCCAGGTCGTCCTGCTGGTTGCCGAAACGCCGAGCTGGCGAGCGCTGACTTCGCTGACCGGGACCGACACCGGCCGCTCGGTCCCGTTTCGGATTCGGGGCGGGCAGTGGCGCATCGTCTACCACATGGCCTACGTCGGAACGTGCGACCTGATCGTGTACTGCGACGGCCCGAGCGCTCAGGTTCTTACGCTCCCCAGCGGCTCAGCGCAGTCGAGCTTCGGGCTGAGCGACGGCGGCGCTCAGACTCAGGTCATCCATTCCGGGGCCGGCCTCTACCAGGTCAGGGTCACGCCGGGTTCGGACAACGCCCAGTGGTCGATCCAGGTCCAGGACTACTACTGAGTTGATCGCGGGGCGGGGCTCACCGGGCGAGGAAGTCCAGCAACGCCGCGTTGACCGCCTCGGGATGGGTCCAGCCGATGTTGTGAGGGCCGTCGGGGACCTCCACCACGGTGAGGTCGGCGATTAGCTGCTCGTCGCGCAGCCGAGCCGCCGTGGCCGCAAAGGGCAGGATCCGGTCGGCGGTGCCGTGGACGACCAGCGTAGGAACGTCGATCTGGGGCAGATCGCCCCGGAAGTCGGTCAGCCACGTGTCCACGCAGGCGTACGTGGCATACGGGGATGCGCCGGCGGCCACCTGGAAGCTGGCCCGCAGGGCGGCGTCGCCGATCCGCTCCGGCGCCAGGACGTCGGTGTTGTAGAAGTTGGCGAAGAAGTCATCGAAGTACGCGTAGCGATCAGCCACGATCGCCTGCTTGATGCCTTCGAACACCGAGCCGGGTACGCCCTCGGGGTTGTCGTCGGTCTGGAGCAGGAACGGCGGAATCACCCCGAATAGCGCCGCGTGGCTCACCCCGGACGAGCCGTTCCGGCCCAGGTAGCGGGTCACCTCGCCTGTGCCCATCGAGAACCCGGCCAGCGCCACATCCTGATTCAGGGCCAGATGATCCAGCAGCGCCTTCAGGTCGGCCGCGAAGGTGTCGTAGTCATACCCCGTCGTCGGCTGGCTCGATAGCCCGAAGCCGCGACGGTCATAGCTGATGCACCGGTAGCCGGCATCAAGCAACACCCGCTCCTGGCGCTCCCACGAGTTCCCGTTCAGCGGGTAGCCATGGATCAGTACGATCGGCCGGCCAGAGCCGTGATCGTTGTAGTTGAGGTTGATGTCGGCGCTGTTCTCGGTCCCAACCTTGACGAACGGCATCTCGGTTCCTCCTGCTTCGGTTAATCGATCATCCTCGCCGGCTGCACCCTAACTACCCATGTGCGCGTGTGCAGCAAGCGATGAGTTTCCGCCACCTCGCTGGTCTTAAGCTCGTAAACAGAACTCCAGGAGGGGAGTCGATGAGCCTCACTGCAACCGGAATCCGCCAGCTGAACCTGGTCTGCGTGCCGACGCCCGACCAGGACGCGGCGATCACGTTTTATGAGTCGCTGGGCTTCGAGAAGCGCACCGACGTGCCGTTTGGCGGGCCTTACCGCTGGGTGGAGGTGTACCCGCCCGAGGGAACCGCCGGGATTGCGTTGGCCCCGCCGCGGCCCGGGAGCGAGGTCAGCCCGACAGAGACCGGCATCACGTTGGTCAGCAACGATATCGACGCCACGCACGCCGAGTTCCGCGCGCGCGGGGTGGACGTCGACGCCGAGGTGTCACGGATGGGTGATCCCGTGCCGCCGATGTTCTGGTTCCGGGACCCCACAGGCCACTCGCTGATGGTGGTGGAGCAGTCCTGAGCGCCTCGGCGTCCACCGACCGCGATTTCGCGGATCTGGTCGAGCAGCACCGGACCGAGCTGCACGCTCACTGCTACCGCATGCTGGGCTCGGTGCACGACGCCGATGACGCTCTGCAGGAGGCGCTGCTACGCGCCTGGCGGGGCGCGGCGGGACTGCGAGACTCGGCCTCGGCGCGGTCCTGGCTGTACACGATCGCCACCAACGTCTGCCTGACCGAGCTGGAGCGGCGCCACAAGCGGGGCCTGCCACGAGACTTCGGGCCGGCCGCGGACCCTCAGACTCCACCCGGGGATCCCGTCACCGACCCGGTGTGGCTCGAGCCCTATCCCGACGAGGCGATCAGCGTCGGTCGCGCGGCGCCCGACGCCAGCTACGAGCAGCGCGAGGCCATCGAGCTGGCGTTCGTGGCGGCGCTCCAGCACCTGGGAGCGAACCAGCGCGCGGTGCTGATCCTGCGTGAGGTGCTGGGGTTCAGCGCCCAGGAGACGGCGACCATGCTCCAGACCACGGTCGCCTCGATCAACAGCGCGCTGCAGCGGGCCCGGGCCGCGACTCGGGACAGGGTCCCCGAGCGCAGCCAGCAGTCGACGCTCCGCGCGCTGGGCGACCGCGGGCTCCGCGAGCTGGTCGATCGCTATATCCGCGCCTGGGAGCGCTGCGACGTGGACGCGTTCGCGGCCCTGCTGGTCAACGACGCCACGTTCGCCATGCCGCCGCTGAGCACCTGGTACACGCCGCGCGAGACGATCGTGGACTGGGCCCGGAAATCCTCGATGTCCGGCGCCTGGTCCTGGCGGGCCGTGCTCACCAGCGCCAACGCCCAGCCGGCCCTAGGCTTCTATGCCTGGGACGATCCAGCCGGCGGGTATCTGCCGTTCGCGCTGAACGTGCTGAGCCTGCGCGACGGGCTGATCAGGGACGTCAC
>DASZGO010000204.1:0-5674 GCA_035938755.1 Solirubrobacteraceae bacterium
CAGCGCCAGCGTGACCCCCACGCCGGCGCGCACGACTGCGCTGACCACCTCGGTCAGGATCCGTGTGCGAAAGCGCAGGTCGCGGAGCAGCAGACCGTCGTGGATTCCTCCCAGCCCGGTGAGCAGGACATCCACCGCGGCCAGGCGGAACAGCCCTACGTGGCCAGGCGCATGAAAGAAACCGGCCACCAGCGGCGCCGCCAGGAACGCGGCGGTGGCCAGCACCGCGGCGAGCACCAGGTTGACGGTGAACGCAGTCTGAACGCGCTCACCGGCTCCCCGTTCCTGCTCGTAGATGACCGTCGCCTTCATCCCCAGATCGGAGTTGAGCTCGATCAGCCCGAGCAGGGTCACCACGGCTCCGATCAGGCCGAACTGCGACGGAGCCAGCAGCCGGGTCAGGACCAGCAGCGAGACGAACGCCAGCGCCTTGGACAGACCGAATGTGAGCGTCGACCAGGCGACACCGCTCTTGACCGACCGTGCCAGCGAGCCTCCGGAGGGCTTCTGCCCGCCCGCCGGTACCTCGGGACCGCGGGCGTCGGCGTTCACCGGCCCAAGGTATCTCACGACGCGGACCCGCCGGCCCGAAGATGCCGTCCCGGCCCGGGTTATAGTCGCTCGCCGCGATGCTGCACGCCACGGGTTCGCAGTCCGCCGCGCGCCGGCCGCGCTCCAAGCGCGCGCTCGCTGCCGGGTTTCTACACCACACGGGTCTGGAGGCGCTCACCCGCCGGGTCCCGGTCTGGCGCGGTGCGATCGTGCTCTCCTACCATCGCATCGGCGACCCCTTTATGTGGGCGGGCCATCGCGGTCTGTGGAGCACCGGCCCGGAGGAGTTCGACGCTCAGCTGCGCCTGCTTCAGCGCTGGTTCGACCTGATCGCACCCGACCAGCTGACCCCCGAAGATTTGGCCAGGCCTGGCCGTCGGGTCATCGTGAGCTTCGACGACGGCTACCGGGATCTCTACGAGGTGGCCTATCCGGTCCTGCAGGCACGCGGAGTCCGCGCTACATGCTTTGTCTGCTCGGGGTTCGTGGATGGGGAGGCCAGTGCCTGGTGGGACGAGATCGCCTGGATGGCCCGACAGAGTGTGGGAGCGCAGCTGCCGCCAGGGAATTGGTCGCCCACGCCCCTGCCACTGGAGGGCCCGGCCGTGGAGGGCACCATCGACCGGCTCGTGCGCGCCTTCTGGGAGCTCGATCCGGGCGATGGACGCGAGTTCCTGGAGCGGCTGGCCCAGGCGACGGGGGCCGGACGCCGGCCGCCCGGCTCGGAGGACTGGATGACCTGGAGCATGGCCAGGACGATGGCCGCTTCGGGCCACCACATCGGCGCTCACACCCAGACCCACCCAGTGCTGGCACGGCTCTCTCCCGATCACCAGTTCCGCGAGATTGCCGGCTCGCTGGACCGAATCGAGTCCGAGCTCGGCGAGCGCCCCCGCTGGCTGGCCTACCCGGTTGGAACTCGGTCGGCGTTCACCTCGGCCACCATGGACGCGGCCAGGAAAGCCGGGGTGGAGCTGGCCTTCAGCAACTACGGGGGGTATGTGACCCGCGGGAGCTTCACGCCGTACGACGTGCGGCGGGTGCCCTCGGAGACGCTTCGCGTCCGCCCCGTATTCGCCGCCGCGATGGGCCTGCCCCAGCTCCTGGCACGGCCGCCCCGGTGACTAGCGCGCACTGTTGGCCGCCAGGTCTCAGGAAACCGGGACTCCAGCCGATAACATCGTGATGCTCATGCAGGCCCCACCTGAACGGCGGGAGTTCGGGCCGGTCGATCCCGCCCCGGAGTCCGACGCCTCGCAGGCCGTCGGGCCCTATCTCCGTGCCATCCGCCGCCATCTGCGGTTCGTCATCGCGGTCACGCTGCTGGCTGTGGCCATCGCCGCGGTCAGCGTACTTCGCGGGGGCCGGACCTACCAGGCCAGCGCAGCCGTGCTGGTGAGTCCAATCCCCCAAGCCGATGCGAGCTACACCGCGTTCGTCGGGCTGGGGGTGGTTCTGGACACGGGCGATCCGGCCCGCACCCTTCAAACCGCGCTGGCGCTGATCAACACCGATCAGTCGGCCGCCGCCACCGCCCCGGCCATGGGGCCCGGCTGGACCGCTCAGCGAGTGCAGAAGGCAGTGACCGTGACTCCTCTGGGCCAGAGCAACGTGCTCTCGGTCACGGCCAGCGGGTCCTCGGCGAGCGAGGCTGCCAACTTGGCCAACCGATACGCCCAAGCGGCTGCCGCCCTCCGTGGATCGATCGTCCAGCACAACATCTCCCAGCAACTGGCCGGGTTGGAGGCGCGCGCCGCCACGCTTCCGCCGAGCGCCCCAGGCACGTCGTCGCAGCTGGCCGATCTGTCGATCCGCATCGCCGAGCTGCGGGCGGCGAAGGCGCATGGCGGAGATCCTACGTTGTCGGTCTCCCAGTCGGCCGTGGCCCCGACTTCACCCGTGGGGGCGTCCCGGGTTCTGATCCTGCTGCTCTCGCTGATCGGCGGGTTTGCCCTGGCCAGCGTGGCTGCGCTGGGCCTGGAGTTCTTCAGCCGGCCCGTCCGTGATGAGGAAGAGCTGTCAGCCGTGTTTCCCCTTCCCGTGCTGGCCTCCATCCCCCGGATCCGCCACCCCGGCGACGCGCCACTTTCGCCCTGGTTGCTGTCCCCCCCCGTGTTTGAGCAGGTGCGCATGCTGAGGGTTCAGCTCGAACTGAGCGCCAGCGGCGATTCCTCGGTGATCATGGTGACCAGCGCCAGCTCTGGCGATGGCAAGACGACCCTCGCCGCGGCCCTGGCCGCAGCGTTCTCCGAAAGTGGTCGCGACGTGATCCTCATGGACCTCGATCTGCGCAAGCCGAGCCTGGCCCGAGTCCTCAGCTTGGAGACGCCGCGCAATGCGATCACCACCACCTTGCCCGTTCCCAGCCTTCCGCGCGTGAAGCTGCTGAGGTTGCCCACCAGCAACGCCTCCAGCCTCGATGCCTTGATGGACGGGCTTCCGGCGATTCTGGCGGAGGCCAGGCGCGCGGCTCGATTCGTGATCGTTGACACTGCTCCCGTTGGCGAGGTCAGCGAGACGCTTCGCATCGCGCCGATGTGCGACAGCATCGTGTTCGCCGCGCGGCTCCGGCACACCGATCGGCGTCGACTGGCGACTGCGCGTGACCTCCTGTCCCGGGCCGGTTCCGTGCCGGCCGGGGTCGTGGTGGTCGGTGGGCCCGGGGGCGTGTCCGACGGCAGCTACTACTCTTACGCCAACATCGGGGTGCATTGGAGTCCGTTTGGCAATGGGGCCGCGAACGGCACCGCACCGCCTAGCGGCAGGCTCATCGATCGGATTACGCGAGGTCGCAGATCGCGGGCGTAGGCGGCCCTTCGGAGCCCGGCGTGACTGACGTGCCCTGGCCGGCGGACTGGCAGTCCGGATCGCCCGCGGCCGGCCGAGTCAGACTCCGCGCCGCCCGGCTCCCCGACCTGCCACACATTCCCCCGTGGTCGATCGCCGCCGCCGCGGCGCTGGCGGCGGCCGTGTACGGGCGCTTCATGGCGTCCGGCCACATCAAGTACGCAGTCGGTCTGGTGCTGGTCGCGCTGTACGCCCCAGTGGTCCTATTCGCCTTTCCCGTCGCCTTCGGCCTGTACACCTCGGTCCTCTTCTTCCAAGACATCAAGGCTTTGAGCTTTGCACCCAACGCCATGGGTGTGCTGGTGGCGCTCGGCTTCCTGGGCACGTTCACGATCCGCGGCGAGGCACGCGCGATCGTGCAGCAGCACCGCCGACTGATACTGATCGCCGTGCTGCTCCTGCTCTGGCTTCTGATCACCGCCGCTTGGGCGCCGGCTACCGCTCAGGCCTTGCGCTATTCGGGGTTCTGGTGGTTGGGTGGCCTGGCCTTCCTGATCGTGCTGGGTACGTGCAGACGCGAGTCGCACGTGGCGCTCCTGTCGATGGCGTTCGTCGGAGGCGCCACGGTGGCGGCCGTCATCGGCTTGTCGGGCGTAGGCCTCAAGCCTCCGGACCCGACCGGCCACTTCGTCACCCAGGCGGCTCTTCAGACTCGCCTCACCGGCGGGGCCGGCGATCCCAACCTCCAGGCGGCCGGGTTTGTCGCCGCGATGTTTCTCGACGTCGGTCTGCTGTCGGTGTACCGCCGGCCCTGGACACGGCTCGGACTGCTGGCGGCGTTCGTCCTGATCACGGTCGCGTTCCTGGAAACGCAATCGCGCGGAGGCCTGATCGCGCTCGGCGTGGCCTGCCTGGCTGCCCTCATCCTGTTTCCGGCCCAGCGGCGTCGCCTGCTCGGCTTCGCCGCGATCGCTCTGGTGATCGCGGCCGTGGCCGCCGCCGGCACGCCCGGCGCGCTGAGCCGAATCACGGACTTCGGCGGGGGAACCAGCGGCCGCAGCGACATCTGGGCCGTCGCCACACAGGTCTTCGGGCAGCATCCCATCGTCGGCGTCGGATTGAACAACTTTCCCGTCGTCGAACCCCGCTTTTCCCTGCTGCACAGGAACGTCACGCGGGCCACGTACATCGCCGAAGATCCCTATCCGGTGCACAACACCTATCTCCAGCTGCTGGCCGAGACGGGCGTCGTGGGACTAATCGGTTTCCTGGTCTTCGTCGTCGCCTGCCTGCGGGCGGGCTGGCTGGCTGCGCGGCGATTCGAGCGCCTGGGCCACAAGGCGTTGGCGAACCTGGCTCAGGCCACCGTCATGGGGACGATCGGAATGCTGGCGGCCATCTTCTTCATCTCCGACGGCTTCGACTGGCGACTGTGGATCCTGCTGGGACTGGGACCCGCGCTTCTGGCCCTCTCGTCTGGCGCAGCCTCTGCCTCGGCCGCCGATTCCAGCCCGCCCCCCACCCGGCGCGTGCTGCTCCCGGCAGGCGACCCGGTCCCCTAGCGCCCGCCGCGCTCAGCCAGCACCTCATCGTACATCGCCCGGATCGCCCGGATCCATGGGCCGGCCGTAAACCGTCGCTCGTACTCCGAGCGGGCGGCGCGCGCCAGCTCGGCCCGCCTCGGGGCATCGGAGTAAAAGCACCCCAGGGCCCGAGCTACGACTTCGGCCGAGGGCGGAGCCGGGATCAAGACACCTGTCCGGCCGTCGGCCACGATCTCCGGAATGCCCCCGACCCGGGTGGCCAGAACCGGGACTGAGGCGGCCATCGCCTCGATCAGGGTTGTGGGGAAGGCGTCGGCCCGGGAGGGATGAAGGCACACGTCGAACGCATCCATGCAGCTCATCACGTCGGATCGCGCCCCGGCCATTGCGACAACGTCCCCCAGCGGCCGGGCCAGACGTCGGATCCGCTCGCCCTCGGAGCCGCTGCCGACGATCAGCAGCCGCAGCGACGGGAACTGCTGGCGGAGTAGCCCGACGGCCTCGACTGCGACGTCGTGGGCCTTCTCCGGCCGCAGCGCGGACAGCATGCCGACCACGAAGTGGGTCTCGTCCCACCCGAACTCACGACGCACCTGGGCGCCCGTCCCCGGGAGCGCGTCCACGTCGATTCCGTTCGGAATCGTAACCAGCTGACGACGGGAGGCCCACCCGTGCCCAGCGTATGCGTCCCGGGCTCCCGCGGAGACGGCCACCATCCGCGCGGCGCACAGCCGCACCACCAGGCGCTTGAGGTAAAGCTCCGGATCTCGTGCCCAGACGGCGGTGTGCAG
>DASZGO010000205.1:0-3460 GCA_035938755.1 Solirubrobacteraceae bacterium
GCCGTCGGCCGCGTCCGGCCGCCGTTTGCTGACGACGTGGAGCATTACCAGAAGCTTCTTTCGCGGTACGCCCGGCTCGAGCTGGTGGAGGTGCGAGACGACGATCGCGTGCCGGCGCGGCTACCTGATCGGGCCTTCACCTCGCTTCTGGACCGCGACGGGGAGATGCTGGACTCGGTCCAGTTCAGCCGGTTTCTGGAGACCCGGCGCCAGAGCGGGATGGACCTGTGCTTTGCCGTGGGCGGCCCGCACGGGCTCGAGATGACCGCCGATCACCGCCTGTCGCTGGGCCCCATCACGTTGCCGCACCAGCTGGCCCGGGTGGTACTGCTCGAGCAGCTGTTCCGCGCCCACAAGATCATCGCCGGCGAGACATACCACTACTGAGCCCGATGCCCGACCGACCAGAGAGCCTGGCCCGACGCAGCGCGCTTGACCACCGGCTACGCGCCCGGCACGAGCTGCGGCTGTTCACCCGCCGGCTGGGAATCCTGCTCACGGCGCTCGTGGTGTTGATCGTGGCCGGGACGCTGGGCTACTCCCTGGGAGAGGGGACCTCCATCGGCTACGGGCTCGAGTGGACGCTCGACACGATCACCACCGTGGGGGCGATCCCCAACCCGCAGGACACCGGGGCGCGCGTCCTCAAGGTCTGCCTGGAGGTGTTCGGCATAGGTACGCTGTTCTACGGCCTGGTGACGGTGGCGGAGTTCTTCGTCTCAGGCCAGCTCAGCGGCCTGCTCGAAGAGCGACGCAGCCAGCGGATGATCGATTCCTACTCAGACCACTTCATCGTGTGCGGCTTCGGTCGCGTGGGGCGCCAGGTGTGTCGGGATCTCAGGGCCGCCAGGGTCAAGCACGTGGTGATCGACCCGAACCCCGAGAACCGAGAGGTCGCGCAAGAGCTTGGGGTCTCCTACATCGAGAGCGAGGCGGCCGACGACGAGGTCCTGCGCGCGGCCGGGATCGACCGGGCGCGGGGGGTGATCGCCTGCGTCGATTCGGACGCCGAGAACATCTTCATCGCATTGACCGCACGCGAGCTGCGCTCGGACATCCGGATCGTCGCGCGGGCCGCGGTCGAGGAGTCCGAGCGAAAGCTGCTGCGGGCTGGTGCCGACCGGGTGATCTCGCCCTACAAGACCTCCGGCGCGGAGATGGCCCGCACAGCTCTGCATCCCCAGGTCGCCGGGGCGCTGGAGTTCGCCGACCTGCGCATGGAGGAGATCGAGGTCCCCCCGGGTTGCCAGGGGGCGCGCAAGCCGATCTCCGAGATCCGAGGGCGGGCGGTGGTGGCGGCCCTGCGCCGGCTCGGCGGCGCGGTCGAGGCCCAGCCTTCGCCGGACACCGTGGTCAACGTCGGAGACATGCTGTTCGCCTTGGGCTCACCGGAGGCCCTGGAGGAGCTCGAGGCGGTCTTCGAACCCCGGACCGGCGCGTGAGCTCTCAGAACGGGCCGCTGGGCGAGCTGGAGGCGCAGATCCGCGCCGCGGCGGCGACGGTCAGCGGTGGCCGAGCCGACGCTCCGGAGCAGCTGCGGATGGAGCGCTCGCGGCGGGAGGACCAGGGCGACTTTTCGACCAACGCGGCGATGCTCTTGGCCCCCGGGTTGAAGGCCGGGCCGCGCGAGGTGGCCGAGAAGCTGGGACAGGAGCTGGGATCGCGTCTGGGCGACGACATGGAAAGGCTCGACGTGGCCGGCCCCGGTTTCCTCAACCTGTTTCTATCCGATGGCTGGTATCGACGGGCACTCACCTCGATGCTGGCCGCCGGTGAGCGGTTCGGCGCGGGCGTTCCCGAGCCGGCCGAGCGGATCCTGATCGAGTTCGTCTCGGCCAACCCGACCGGCCCACTGGTGGCGGCGAGCGGACGCCACGCGGCGTACGGAGACGCGCTGGCCCGGATCCTGGAGCTGTACGGACATTCGGTGTGGCGGGAGTACTACTTCAACGACGCGGGCAACCAGATCCGGCTGCTCGGCGAGTCGGTCAAGGCCCGGGCCCGTCGCGAGGCGGTGCCCGAGGGCGGCTACCAGGGCGAGTACGTGGCCGAGTTGGCCGCGGAGATCCCCGGGGCTGCCGAGGGGGATGTGGATGAGTTGGCCGCCGCGGCCGTGGAGCGCTTGCTGGGGGAGATCAAGGCCACGCTCGAGCGCTACGGCGTCCACTACAACGAGTACTTCAGCGAGCGCACGCTGCACGAGGGATCGCCCAGCGCACTCGACCGCGCGCTGGAGCGGCTCGAGCAGGCCGGTCACACGTATCGCTCAGAGGGCGCCCTGTGGCTTCGCAGCACGGATTTCGGCGACGATAAGGACCGGGTGGTGGTGAGGTCAAACGGCGAGCCCACCTACCTGGCCGCGGACATCGCCTATCTGCAGGAGAAGGTCGACCGCGGGTTCGACCGGCAGGTGATTCCGGTCGGCTCGGACCATCACGCGTATGCGCGCACGCTCAAGACGGCGATGGCCTCGCTGGGCGAGGATCCCGACGTGGTCGAGGTACCGATCCTGCAGTTCGTTCACCTGGTTCGCGGCGACCGGGCGCTGGCCATGTCCAAGCGCAAAGGTGACTTCGTCACCCTGGATGACCTGGTGGACGCGATCGGAGTGGACGCCACCCGGTTCTTCATGCTCCAGCGCTCCCACGACCGGACGTTGGATCTGGACCTGGAGCTGGCCACCAAGCAGTCAGCCGAGAACCCCGTCTACTACGTGCAGTACGCGCACGCGCGGATCGCCTCGATGCTCAGACGACTGCCCGCCGAGCGCGTGGAGTCGGCGCTGGCCGCCGGCGCTGACCTCGGCAACGGCCGGCTCGCGGGGCCCGAGCGGGACCTGATCAAGAAGCTGGCGGCGTTCCCCGTCGAGGTGGCCGAAGCCGGGCAGCGCCGGGCGCCGCACCGGATCACGGGATACGCGCTCGAGCTGGCCCGTGAGTTCACCACGTTCTATGAGGGATGCCACGTGGTGGGGGCCGAGCCGGAGTCGGTCGAGTCCTTCCGGATCGCCCTCTCGTTCCTGGCCCAGCGGACGATCGCTAGGTCGTTGGGTCTGCTCGGGGTCAGCGCGCCTGACTCGATGTAGGGCCGGCGCTCAGCCGCTCCAGTGGCTGAGCTCGTCCTCCAGGCGGCGCGCCTCACCGGGGTGCATGGCGGCGGCTGTGACCGCGGGCGCCGCCTCGGCCGACTCGGCCCGCGTGCGCCGGCGCCAGCGGGGGAGCACCACGGCCAGGATGATCACCCCGCCAACCAGGATGGCCGGCGGGAGAATGTAGACGGTCAGGTTGAAGCCCTGGGCCGGCGGCTTGCCCAGGACCGCGGGTCCGTACTGGGCCACCAGCTGTTGCTCGATCTGCGGCTTGGTCAGGCCCTGGGCGATCAGCGAGTGGATGTATGCACGTTCGGCGTAGGCCTGAGGGGACTGGGCCACTGCCAGCGGCTCCCGGCAGGAAACGCACAT
>DASZGO010000206.1:0-2278 GCA_035938755.1 Solirubrobacteraceae bacterium
CTGGTCCTGGCGGGCCGTGCTCACCAGCGCCAACGCCCAGCCGGCCCTAGGCTTCTATGCCTGGGACGATCCAGCCGGCGGGTATCTGCCGTTCGCGCTGAACGTGCTGAGCCTGCGCGACGGGCTGATCAGGGACGTCACGGCGTTCATCGTGCGCTCTGCCGACTCACCGGATCCGAACACCTACCGGCGGTTTCCCGAGCAGCCCATGGACGCCCAGCGCCTGGCTGGGAGCTTTGAGCGGTTCGGGCTGCCGGGCAGGATCGCGAATGGCTGAGAGCCAGGTTGAAGTCTTCCGTCGCCGGAGTAGGGTTTCGGGCCATGTCGCCGATCAGCCGTGGCTTCACCGGTCGTCGGCGGGAGGGTGACGATCCTTCCCGGGTTCCGCCCGGGCAGTACGTGACGGCCGATTTTCCGGTGCTGTCTGCCGGACCAACGCCGCACACGCCGCTTGACGAGTGGAGCTTCACCATCGACGGGGCGGTCACTGAGGCAGTGTCCTGGCCCTGGGAAGAGTTCATCGCGCTCCCCGCGGAAGACGTCACCGTGGACATCCACTGCGTCACCAAGTGGTCGAAGCTCGACACCAGCTGGAGAGGCGTGTCCGTGGACGCGCTGCTGGAGAACGTCGAGAGCGAGGCCGGCTACCTGACCGCTTGGTCGGACGGCGGGTATACGACGAACCTGGCGCTGGGGGACGTCGCGGATGGGCAGGGCTGGGTGGCCTACGAATACGGCGGGCAGCCCCTGGAGCCGGAGCACGGGGGTCCAGCTCGCCTGCTGGTGCCTCACCTGTATTTCTGGAAGAGCGCCAAGTGGGTGCGCGGCCTGACCCTCACCCCAGACGACCAGCCGGGGTTCTGGGAGACCTACGGCTACCACAACCGTGGCGACCCATGGCTCGAGCAGCGCTACCAGGGAGACTGACCTGGCGGCTGGGCCGCGTGGCCACTCTCCGCGACGAGACGCCGCTCACCAAGACCATCCGGCTCGAGCTTGACGACTGGTCCGGCCACCGCGCAGGCCAGCACGTCGACATCCGCCTCACCGCGGAGGACGGCTATCAGGCGGAGCGCAGCTACTCGATCGCCTCGGCGCCCGAGGACACCCAGCTCGCCCTGACCGTCGAACGGTTGGACGACGGCGAGGTGTCGCCGTATCTGACCGACGAGCTCCGGCCCGGCGACGACCTCGAGCTCCGAGGCCCCATCGGCGGCTACTTCGTCTGGGAAGAGCCGTACGGGGGGCCACTGCTGCTGGTGGGCGGCGGATCAGGCGTCGTGCCGCTGCGCGCGATGCTCCGTCACTGGGCGGCCGGCCCGCGTGATGTCCCGGTGCGGCTGATCTACTCGGCTCGCTCGCTGGAGGAAGTCATATATCGCGAAGAACTCACGCGCCTGGCCGAGGAAACCGGGCTGGAGTTCCACCTCACGCTGACCCGCCAATGGCCTGATGATTGGGCGGGCCACCGCGGGCGCATCGACCGGGCGTTGCTCGACCAGGTGGCGTTCCCGCCCGCCCAGCGGCCGCTCGTCTACGTGTGTGGTCCGACCGCGTTCGTCGAGACGGCGGCGCAGGCGTTGGTGGCCAGCGGACACGAGGCCGGCCGGATCAGAAACGAGCGGTTCGGCCCCACCGGAACCTGAGGCGAAGGAGAACCATGGAACCCCTGGACGGAAACGCAATCGCCGGATCACTGCTCGAGTACTTCGGCGACGAGATGACGCTGGTGCGCGGAACCTGCCGTCACTGCGGAGCCATCGCCCGAATTGCCGAGCTGCGGGTCTACGGCCGAGCCCCGGGGTCGGTGGTCCGCTGCCGGACCTGCGGGAACGTGGTGATGGTGCTGGTCACGATCAGGGATGAGCCAAGGGTCGACTCGCGGCATCTGGAGCTGCTCGACCCGCCGGGACAGCTGACGGCCTAGCGTCCGGCCAGGCTGTCCTGGGCGTCGCTGGCCAGGGACCGCAGCACCCCGGTAAACGCATCGGCCAGGTCGCCCAGCTCTTCACCCAGCAGCGTGCGCATATCGCGCAGCACGACCTCGCTGCCGCCATCGGAGCCCTCGATCACCGCCAGCCGCAAGGGGATGTCCACCGCGGCGGGCAGCGAGCGGGCCAGGAGCTTGGCACCCGCCGCCGGGCTCCCGAACACGAGCGTCCAGGCCACGAATCCCGGCGCGCCCGCCTGGGCCATGTCGTGGCCGTGGTCCACCACCGCGTATTCGGTTATCCCCCGAGTGCGTAGCGCCTCCCGCAGGGCCGAGACGGTCGCCGCG
>DASZGO010000207.1:0-6978 GCA_035938755.1 Solirubrobacteraceae bacterium
GGCCAAGTGGGGCCAGACCTCGCGGCTGACCCTTCTGCTGCCGCACGGCTACGAGGGATCGGGCCCCGAACACTCCTCGGCTCGGGTCGAGCGGTTCCTCCAGCTGACGGCTGAGGGCAACATCCGCGTGGCGCAGCCCACGACCCCGGCCCAGTACTACCACCTGCTGCGCCGGCAGGCCCGGATCGCCAAGCAGCGGCCGCTGGTGGTGCTGACACCCAAGAGCCTGCTGCGGCTCCCGCAGGCCACCAGCCGCTTCGAGGAGCTCACCAGCGGGCGGTTTGAGCCGGTGCTGCCCGAGCCCGGCGTCGACCCCGACCAGGTGCGCCGGCTCATCCTGTGCAGCGGCAAGATCTACTACGAGCTAGCCGGCCACGCCCTGCGGGCGCAGGAGCCCGGGGTGGCCATCGGCCGGGTTGAGCTGCTCTATCCGTTCCCCCAGAAGGAGCTGCTGGCGCTGGTGGACCAGTACCCCCGCCTGTCCGAGGTGGTGTGGGTGCAGGAGGAGCCGCGCAACATGGGCGCCCGCGCCCACATGTCGCCGCGACTGATGCAGATTCTGCCTCAGGAGCTCCAATTCGGCTACATCGGCCGCCCCGAGCGGGCCTCGCCGGGCGAGGGCTATCCGATCGCCCACGCAGAGGAGCAGGAGCGGATCATCTCCACGGCCGTGGATATGCGGCAGTCGGTTTCCCAGTTCCCGGACAAGGCGCCGGGCGACCGGTAGTGCGACCGGCGCGGGGCACGCGGATGAAGGGGCTGGCCGCGCTGCTGGCCGCGGGTGCGGCACTCAGCCTGGCGCTGGCCGGATGCGGCTCCGGATCGCTGGACCCGGTCGCGCAGGCCGCTACCACCTCGGCCGCCGCCGGCGGCTTCCGCATCAACTTCACGCTGCAGATCAGCTCGCCCGCGCTTCCGGGCCCGATCACCGCCACCGGCCGCGGAGCGTTCGCTCCTCCGGCCCGGAGCGGATCGCTAGTCCTCGACATGGATCTGGGCAGCATTCCGCAGGTGAGCCAGGTGCTGGGCACCAGCCGGCTGCGCCTGGAAGAGCTGATCAGCGGAACCACGGTCTACATCCACCTACCGGCCGCGCTGCGCCACCGGATCCCCACGCTGAGCGCCCCGTGGCTGAAGCTCGACCTGACCAGTGCTGGGGCGAGCGCGGGGATTCCCGGGCTGGGGTCGTTGTTCAACAACCCCACGTCCACCGATCCCAGTCAGCTTCTGAACTACCTGCGGGCCACGTCGGGCGGGGTGACCAAGGTGGGCACGGCGACGGTCAACGGGCTCCAGACCACCGAGTACCGCGCCCAGGTGAACCTGGACAAGGTTCCCGACCTGCTCCCGTCCGCCCAGCAGGCCCAGGCCCGCCAGGCCATCGCCGCGGTCGAGCGCCTGACCGGTCTGCACCAGATCCCGATCGAGGCTTGGATCGACGCCAGCAACCTGGTGCGCCGGATGCACGTCACGTTCGACGAGAAGCTGCCCACCGGTCAAGCCCTGGCCGTCGGGGTCACCGCGGACTTCGTCCAGTACGGGCCCCAGCCGCCGCCGGCGCTGCCTCCGGCCAGCCAAGTCACCGACTTGACCGGAAAACTGAGCGGGGCCCGCGGCAGTACCACCACCCCCTGACCGCGCGCCCGGGCCCGCGGTCTGGCACCCTTGTCCGATCCGCTTCCGTAGACAGGGCACGAGCCGGGACACCGCGCGTCGCCATCTGACGCCGAACTTCCGCGTGCATGACATGGCGATTGACCTCGGGACCGCCAACACGCTGGTCTACGTGGGCGGCCAGGGGATCGTGGTCTCCGAGCCCTCGGTGGTGGCCGCCGATACCGAGACCGGCGCCGTGCACGCCGTGGGCTCTGAGGCCCAGCGGATGATCGGGCGCACCCCGGCCACGATCGCGGCCACCCGGCCGCTGCGTCACGGTGTGATCGCCGACTTCGAGGTGACCGAGCAGATGTTGCGCTACTTCATCCGCCGAGTGCTCGATCGCCGGATGGCCCATCCCCGGCTGATCGTATGCGCCCCGTCGGGCATCACGGAGGTCGAGAAGCGCGCGGTCGAGGAGGCGTCACTGGCCGCCGGGGCGCGCCGGGTCCACCTGATCGAGGAGCCGATCGCCGCGGCCATCGGCGCCGGGCTGGAGATCGAAGAGCCGGTCGGCCGGATGGTCGTGGATGTGGGCGGCGGAACGAGCGAGATGGCGGTGATCTCGCTCGGCGGAATCGTGGTCGCGCACTCGATCCGAGTGGGGGGATACGAGATGGACGAGGGAATCGCCCACTACCTGCGCGCCGTGCACCAGCTGGCCATTGGCTCGCAGACCGCCGAGAAGATCAAGCTGACCATCGCGTCCGTGACGCCCAACGGCAATGAGCCGGAGATGCAGGTGCGCGGACGCCACCTGGTCAGCGGCCTGCCCACCTCGATAAGCATCTCCGCGGCGGAGGTGCGCAGCGCCGTGATGCCCGCCGTACGCGAGATCATCCAGGGCATCCGGGACACGCTGGAGCAGACACCGCCCGAGCTGTCCTCCGACATCGCCCGGGACGGGATCCTGCTGGCCGGTGGCGGCACCATGCTCCAGGGATTCGCCGACCTGGTGGGCGCCGAGACGGGGATGCCCGTGCACTCGGCCGAATCCCCGTTGACCTGCGTGGCCTCCGGCTCGGGCCAGGCCCTAGCCCACCTCGACACGCTCGCTCGCTCCAGCCGACCGCGGTCCTACGCCGCTTCCGGCGACTGGCGCACGGCGTAGGCGCGGCTGGAACCAGCGCAGCGCCGCGGCCAGTCCGCACGCGGCCAGCAGGATCAGGAACGCATCGACCGGCTCGCGGAAGCGCGGGGTCTCGGCGTTGATCAACGCCACGCTCAGCCACAGCAGTACGGGCGTCACCCACAGCCACCTCCAGGCTCGGCGTGCGGCCCGGGTGACCGCGCCGGCTAGCGCCAACAGGCACAGCACCCAGAAGCCGATCACCCCGACCCGGGCTAGGCCGACGGGCAGAGAGATCGCCTTGGCCGAGGCGTGCCAGGCCCCGGAGCCCTCGAGCTCGAGTAGCCGGCGGGAGTTGTAGAAGGCCACCGCCAACGGGGCGTAGAGATGGTCGGAGATGTAGTTCTGGGCCTGGGTCTGCAGGCGGTCGGAGAGCCCGGGCTCGGTGAGCCGGCCGGCCTGCCTGATCAGCGGTCGTTCGCCCGGGATGCCGTTGTACAGCCGCCATTTGTAGGGGATGCCGGGGTTCTTCGCCGAGGCTGGGTTGTAGGTCCCGACCAGAGTTATCCCGGTCTCGTCGGTCACGAACACGAAGCGATGCATGACCACGGCGTTGCGCACCAGCCAGGGGACCAGGGTGAGCAGCATGCAGCCCACGATCAGGCCCGGGGCGGCCACCGACCGCCACCAGCCCGCCGCGGTCGCCGGTCTGATCCGCCACCCGACGAGCAGCAGCGGCACCACAACGACGATCGTGTTGACGTGGGTCAGCACCGCCAACCCGGTGAGGACCCCCGCTCCGACCAGCCAGCGATAGGGCCGCCCCGAGCGCAAGGCCCTCAGCCCGGCCCACAGCGCGCCCAGCACCAACGTGGTGGCCAGGTTCTCGGCCACGATGGTCCCGGACAGCCCGATGAACGCGGGGTACAGCGCCGCCAGCAGCAGGGCGATCAGCGCGGTCAGCTCGCCCAGCCCCTCCAGGGCCACCAGCCCGACCAGCGCGACCGTGACCGTCCCGAGTAGGGCCTGTGAGATCCGGGCCCCGTGCACGGCGCCGCTGGGGATGCGGGTGTGTCCGTTCACCCGCTTGACTGACGTGTGGCCGTCGATGAGGTCCACCGCGGCCAGGAGGTACGGGTAGCCCGGGGGGAAGTAGGCGCTGGGTCCGCGGGTCCCGCCTGCGCCCACGCCCGGGGCGCGACTGTTCGTGTAGTTGCCGGTATGGGCGATCTGGCTGGCCAGCGCCAGGTAGGTGCCGGCATCGTTGACCGGCCGGTAGGACGTGGTCTCGACCTCGACCAGGCGGACCGCCAAGGCCAGCGCCAGGATCGCCGCCACGAGCACGGTTGTCCGGGAGGGGGGCCTCCTCACCGCACGGCAGGTTAGTCCGACTCAGGCCGCGGCGGCGACGGCGTCGGACCGCTGCGGCTCCTGGCCAGGCGGCTGGCGCGCGAACTGCAGCACGCCGTCTTCCAGAGGGGCCTTGCGGATCAGTTTGCGGTCCCGGATGTAGTTCTGGTACAGCCGCCAGGGCGGGCGGGAGCCCTGCTTGGGAAACAGGTGGATCGACCGCTGGACGTAGCCCGAGCTGAAGTCCACGAAGTCCACCGGCTCGACCGACCCGGGGCTCAGGGTGGGGACCGCCGAGCTGTAGCCGCGCTCATCCATGTAGTTGAGGATCCGGGTGACGTACTCGCAGGTCAAATCACATTTCAGCGTCCAGGAGGCGTTGGTGTAGCCGAAGGCGAACGCCAGATTGGGTACGCCGGACAGCAGGCAGCCCCGGTAGATCATCGCCTGGGGCACGTCCACCGGCTGGCCGTCCACCTCCAACTCCACGCCGCCCAGGACCAGCAGGTTGAGGCCGGTGGCGGTGACGATCACATCGGCCTCGAGCTCCTGGCCCGAAGCCAGTCGGATGCCGGTCGGGGTGAACGTGTCGACGTGGTCGGTGACCACCGACACCCGGCCGTTTCCGATTCCCTCGAACAGGTCCGCGTCCGGGACCAGGCACATGCGCTGATCCCACGGGTTGTAGCGGGGCTTGAAGTGCGTGTCGATGTCATAGCCCTCAGGCAACTGACGCTCCAGGCCGGCCCGGATCAGTCGCTTGACCACGTGGGGGCGATTGCGGCTCAGCCAGAACATCAGCATCGTGATCAGCACGTTCTTCCAGCGAACCAGCGTGTAGGCCGCCTGGACCGGCAGCAGCCGGCGAGCCAGCTTGGCCAGCGGGTCCTCTCCCGGGAGCGAGACGACGTAGCTCGGTGAGCGCTGCAGCATCGTCACGTGCGCCGCCTTCTCGGACATGGCCGGCACCAGCGTGACCGCGGTGGCTCCGGAGCCGATCACGATCACCCGCTGGCCTGTGTAGTCGAGTTCCGGGGGCCAGAACTGGGGATGGACGATTGAGCCGCGGAACAGATCCCGGCCGAGGAAGTCCGGGTTGTGGGGCTCGTCGTAGTGGTAGTAGCCGCTGCACATGAACACGAACTGGCAGCTGAACCGCAGCGACTCTCCTGTGTCGGTCCGCTCGGCGTCGACGGTCCAGAGCTGATCGGTACTCGACCAGCTGGCTCGAGTCACCCGGTGATGGAGGCGGACCTTCTCATCGATGCCGTACTCACGCGCGGTATCGAGGATGTACTGGTGGATCGAAGCGCCGTCGACGATCGACTGGTTGCTGTCCCAGGGCCGGAATGGAAACCCCAATGTGTACATGTCGGAATCCGACCTGATGCCGGGATAGCGGAACAGGTCCCAGGTGCCGCCTATTGCGCCCCGCGCCTCCAGGATCGCGTAGCTCTTGTGCGGCGCCTCGCGCTCCAGGTGGCAGCCGGCCCCGACTCCGGACAGCCCGCCGCCCACCACCAGCACGTCCAGATGCTCGACCGGCCGGCCGGCCGGTCCATCGGCCGAAGCGGTGGAGAGCGTCCCCGAACCCACTGCGCGGCGAATCCTACAGAACCGCAGCTTTTGCCAGGCACGAGGGATCTGGCGATCGGCCGCGAACAATGCAGGGTGTCGGCTCTGAGCGACGGTAAATCGGGCAGTTCAGGCACGCTCCGGCTGCCCGGCGCATCCGACTTCTATGCCCAGATCCTGGCTCGGTTGAGCCCGGCCGACCGCGAGCTCCTGCACCGGGGCCTGGCCGCTCGGCACCACGAGCTGTGCGACCAGGGCGGCCAGACCGTGGGCACGATCGCCGCCGTGCTGATCGACCGGGAGACCGCCCATCCCCAGTGGCTGGCGGTCCAGGACCCCCTCCGGCAGCGGCTGATCGGAGTTCCGATCGCCTGTCTGGAGGCCATCGGGTCTCACTACCGCACGCCCGTGCGGGCGGCCCGGATCCAGGCCGCTCCGGACGTCCCGCTCGCCGGTCTGCCCGCCAAGATCGAGCACGACCTGTGTCGCCACTATGGACGGGCTCGGACCCGCGGGGCAACCGAGCCGGCCGATCGCCGGGTCACGTCGTCCCGGGCGTTCCAGGATCCGGGCGGCACCGGTCAGATCGGGTGGCTGCCCGGCCCGCGCGGCAGCTGACGGTCTCGATCCTCCCTCAGTGGAGGAGGCCGACGATCCTCGCGCAGTCCCAGTTTGCGATCCCGGAGCCCCCGGCCCAGATCCGGGTGGCCACGGCGTCCTGCTCGGCCTTGCTGGTCAGGTAGGCCGCCGGGCCGCTACCCCCGTAAAGGGCCCAGGTGCTGGGGATGATCTGGTAGTAACCCGACGCGCCGGCGCTGTTGGGCGGCAGGTTCTGACCACCGCTCTCGCACAGCACGATGGCGTACGGGATGGCCCACCCGCCTGAGGGCCCGAGGGCAGGGCCCGCGCCCGGCCCGCTGGACGAGCTGGCTTGCTGGGCCGCCGCCGCCTGCTCGGCCTGGATCTTGTTGATTTCGCTCTGGAGCTGGCCGGCCTTGGCCTGGCTGGCGCTCAGCGCGGCCCGCTGCGTAGCCTGAGCCTGCTGGAGTGCGCCCTCCCGGCTCTGGAGAAGCGAGTCCATTCCGGCCAGTGCCCGCCGGCGGAGCTCCGCGTCCGCGGTCAGCTGGCGATCGGTCTGCTCCAGCTTGGCCAGGCGCCGCGTGGCGCTGTCGGCCTGGTGTTTGGCAGTCGTGGTGATGGCGATGATCTGCTGCTGCTGGTGCTCGGCGTCCCGCAGGTAGGTCAACCGCTCGAGCAGATCGGTGAAGCCACCCGAGTCCAGGACCACATTGACCAGGTCTGGGCTGTCGGACTCGTAGCGGCTGACC
>DASZGO010000208.1:0-3912 GCA_035938755.1 Solirubrobacteraceae bacterium
TCGGGCGGCCGATCACGGATACGAGGCGCTGGTGGTGACCGTCGACCTGCCAGTGATGGGCGTCCGCGAGCGCGACCTGCGCTCCGGCGTGCACTCGGCCGACGCCCGAGCGGTGTCCAGCGCCACCGCAGCCCAGGCCCAGGGCAGCATGACGCCGGCCGACTTCGCCGGCCTGATCGACCCCGATCTCACCTGGCGCGACATCGAGCGGTTCGTGGAGGAAAGCCCGCTGCCCGTGATCCTCAAGGGGATCCTCACGCCCGAGGACGCCCGGCTGGCCGCCGAGCACGGCGCCCAGGGGGTGGTGGTCTCAAATCACGGGGGGCGCCAGCTGGACACCGTGCTGACCGGGGCCGACGCCCTGCCGCCCATCGCCGAAGAGGTCGGGGACCGGCTCGAGGTGATCGTGGACGGCGGCATCCGCCGCGGGACTGACGTGCTCAAGGCGCTGGCGCTGGGTGCCCGGGCGGTCATGATCGGCCGACCGGCGCTGTGGGGGTTGGCCGTGGCCGGTGCCACCGGTGCCACCCGGGTGATGGAGATCCTGCTTAACGAATTTGACGCCGCCCTGGCGCTATCCGGCGCCGGAAGCGCTCGCGCCCTGGACCCGAGCTTCGTCTGCCGCGCGCCCTGGGCATGAACGTTCTCGTCACCGGGGTCACGGGTTACATCGGATCGAGAGTGACGGCGCGCTTGGTCGCCGACGGCCATCGGGTCAGAGGCCTGAGCCGGCGGCCCGTCGAGGTGCCCGGCGTGGAGACGCTCGTCGGCGACGCGGTATCAGGCCAGGGCCTGGACGAGGCCCTGGAGGGAATTGACGTGACCTACTACCTGATCCACTCGATGGAGCCCTCGAGCGACGGGGCATTTGCCGAGCGCGATCGCGCCGCGGCCGAGAACTTCGCCTCGGCCACCCGGTCCGCCGGCACGCCCCGACTGGTCTACCTGGGCGGTCCGGTGCCCTCAGGTACGGTGCCCTCGCTCCACCTGGCCAGCCGTCTGGCCGTCGAGCAGATCCTGCTCGACGCCACTCCGTGCTCCCTGGCCCTGCGGGCGTCGATCGTGATCGGCGCCGGCTCACGGTCGTTTCGCTTCCTGGTCCGGCTGGTCGAGCGGATGCCCGTGCTCACGCTGCCCGCCTGGCACGTTCACCGCACCAGCCCGATCGACGAGCGGGACATCCTCGAGCTCCTGGTCCGCGCCGGGTTCAGCCAGCGGGGGTGCGGGATGGCGCTGGCTGCCGCGGGACCGGAGTCGGTGTCCTACGGAGAGCTGATCGATCGCATCCGCCACCACATGCTGGTGGGGCGTCCCACCGTGGCATTCCGGCGGCTCAACCTGACCCCGATCGTCAGCCGCATCGCCTCGCTGATCGGATCCGAAGACTACGCGCTGATGGGTCCGATGATGGAGAGCCTGGAGGCCGACCTGCTGGTGCCTGAGAACAGCGCGGTCGAGCTGCTGGGAGTGCGACTCCACTCACTGGACGCCGCGATCGAACGCGCCTTACGTGACTGGGAAGCGCGGGAGCCGCTAGCCGCGCGATAGGGTCTGAACTCGCCATGAGCACGGTCGAGGAGACGATCAAAATCAACGTACCCGTTCAGCGTGTGTGGGACACGGTTATGGACCCGTCACGGTTCGTCGATTGGGTGACGATTCACCGCTCGGTCAAATCGATATCCCCCCGGCCGTTTGCACCCGGCTCCACCATGGACCAGGTCCTCAGCCTGCGCGGTGTGAACTTCACGGTGCACTGGACGCTGGCCGAGGTTAACCCGCCGAAGACCGCCTCCTGGGAGGGCAAGGGGCCTGCTCACTCACGCGCCCTGATTCGCTATGAGCTGGCAGCCGAAGGCGACGACGCCACAACCTTTTCCTACACCAACGAGTTCCATCCTCCCGGCGGCCCATTGGGCAGTGTGGCCAGCCGTGTGTTCGTGGGCGACTTGTCCGAGCGCGAGGCTCACAGATCGCTGGTCCGCCTGAAGGACCTTCTGGAATCCCACTGAACGACATTCTTCACTGTCGCTTGCGTGACCGGTGTATGGTTTGTGAAACCCACACTGTTAACTAAGGGGAGAATTCCAATTGGCCAGTTTTGTCGAGACCACCGTCAAGGACATAGACGACCGTCTGCGTGAGCTCAAGCAGGAGCTCTCCCGGCTGGAGGCCGCACGGGCGGCGCTGGTCGGCACGCGACGCGGACCCGGCCGGCCGCCGGGCTCCGGCCGGCGCACCACCACCCGTCGCTCGACCACACGCACCCGCGCCCGGCGCGGCCGGCGCGGTGGCACCCGAGCCAATCAGGCGCTGGAGCTGGTGCGCAAGCAGCCCGGGATCACGATCCCCGACATCGCCACGGCGATGGGCATCGAGCCCAACTACCTGTACCGCGTGCTGCCCAAGCTGGCCAGCGATGGCGTGGTCAAGCGCGATGGCCAGGGCTGGCACCCGGCCGGCTAACTAGATCAACCCAAGCTGCCTGACCGCCTCGCGCTCCTCCTTGAGCTCGCCGACGGTCGCATCGACGCGTGAGCGCGAGAAGCTGTCGAGCTCCAGTCCCTGCACGATCTCGTAGCCGCCGCCCGAGCAGGTCACGGGGAAGCCTGAGAGCAGGTCCTCGTCGACTCCGTACGAGCCGTCGGACGGAACAGCCATCGACACCCAGTCGTTCTCCGCGGTGCCTGACACCCAATCGCGGACGTGGTCAATCGCGGCGTTGGCCGCCGACGCAGCGCTGGAGGCGCCGCGCGCCTCGATGATCGCCGCGCCGCGCTTCTGCACGGTGGGGATGAAGTCGTCCTCCAACCACAGCTGATCGTTGACCACTTCGGCGGCGTTTTGGCCGTTCACCTGAGCGTGGAAGATGTCCGGGTACTGAGTGGCCGAGTGATTCCCCCAGATGGTCATGTTGGTGACCTCCTTGACCGATGCGCCGGCTCGCTTGGCCAGCTGCGACTTGGCCCGGTTGTGGTCCAGGCGCATCATCGCCGTGAAGCGTTCGGGGGGAATGTCAGGCGCGTTGGCCTTGGCGATAAGGCAGTTGGTGTTGGCGGGATTGCCCACAACCAGGATCTTCACGTCGGAGGCTGCGTGATTGCTCAGCGCCTTGCCCTGTGGCTCGAAGATTCCGCCGTTGGCCTCCAGGAGATCGCTGCGCTCCATTCCCTTGGACCGCGGGCGCGCGCCGATCAGCAGCGCGATGTTCACCCCGTCGAACGCGCGGCTCACGTCGTCGTAGATGTCAACTCCGGCCAGGAGCCCAAACGCGCAGTCGTCCAGCTCCATGGCCGTGCCTTCAGCCGCGCGCACCGCCTCAGGTATTTCCAGCAGGGAGAGATGAACCGGCGTGTCTGGACCCAGCATCTCGCCGCTGGCGATGCGGAACAGGATCGCGTAACCGATCTGGCCGGCGGCTCCAGTGACAGCTACTCGTACGGGGGTGCTCAAGGCTTCGTCTCCTCGGTGGAATGGGGCGACGAATGTATACCCGGCTTGGGCTGGGTAGGGTCCGGTGGCCGTGAAGATCGTCTACACCCGGACCGACGAAGCCCCCGCCCTGGCCACCCAGTCGCTGCTGCCCATCCTCCGGGCATTCGCCGCACCAGCCGGGGTGGAGCTCGAGCTGCGCGACATCTCGCTGGCCGCCCGGATCCTGGCCCAGTTCGACCTCGGGCCGGACGCGCTGGCCGAGCTGGGTGAGCTGGTCTCCACGCCGGAGGCCAACGTGATCAAGCTCCCCAACGTCAGCGCCTCGGTACCTCAGCTCAAAGCGGCCATCGCCGAGCTCCAGGCGAAGGGGTACGAAATCCCTGACTACGACGACGCTCGGGAGCGCTACGACAAGGTCAGGGGCAGCGCGGTCAACCCCGTGCTCCGCCAGGGTAACTCCGACCGCCGGGCCTCTGC
>DASZGO010000209.1:0-2087 GCA_035938755.1 Solirubrobacteraceae bacterium
GACCACGAGGTCAACATCAAGATCCTGCTCGCCGACGCGATCCGGGACGGGGCCATCCCGGCGTCCGGCCGGCACCAGTTGCTGAACGAGATGACCGACGAGGTGGCCGCCCTGGTGCTCCGGCACAACTACCGGCAGGACATGGCGCTGGCCGTGGCCAGGGTACAGGCCCCGAGCCTGCTCCACGTGCACGCGCGCTACCTGCGCAAGCTGATCAGGGACAAACGGCTCAACCCGGAGCAGGACGTACTGCCCGACGAGCGGGAGATCGCCGAACGCCGGTCCTCGGGCCGCGGCCTGACCAATCCCGAGCTCGCTCTGCTGCTGGCGCACACCAAGATCTCGGCGGGGGAGGACGTGCTCACCTCCAGCCTGCCCGACGACCCGTACCTGCGCCGGGTGCTCGGCGCCTACTTCCCGGCCCCGCTGCGGGCCAGGTTCGCGGACCGGATGGAGGCCCATCCGCTCCGCCGGGAGATCATCACCACCTCGGCTGTCAACGAGATGATCGACACCTCGGGCACCACGTTCATGTTCCGGCTGATCGAGGAGACCGGCGCGTCGGTGCCCGATCTCACCCGGGCGTGGCTGGTCGCCCGCGACGTGTTCGACATGCCGGCCTTCTGGGGTCAGGTCGAGGCGCTGTCGGGTCAGGTCGGCATCGCCGCCCAGATCACGCTGCTGCTCGAGGGGCGCAAGCTCACCGAGCGCGCGGCCCGGTGGCTGCTGCACAACCGCCGGCCACCGTTCGACATCCAGGCCACCGTGGGCTTCTTCGCCGATGGCGTGCGGACAGTCCGTTCGGGCCTGCCGAAGCTGCTGACCGGCCGGGACCTGTCCGGCTTCGAGGAGCGCCGCGACTCCTACCTTGACCTCGGCGTGCCGCTCGACCTGGCCGAGCGGGTCGCGGGCATGGTGCCGACGTACTCCGCCTTCGACATCGTGCAGGTCGCCGCCTCCGCCGGACGGGGGATCGAGGAGACCGCCGAGGTCTACTTCGACCTGGCCGACCGGCTGCAGATCACCCGGCTGCGGGACCGCATCACCGCGCTGCCGCGGGACGACCGCTGGTCCACCATGGCCCGGGCCGCGCTGCGCGAGGACCTGTACGCCGCGCACGCCTCGCTCACGCAGGACGTGCTCGGGGTCAGCGGACCCGAGCTGCCGAGGTCCCCCGAGGAGCGGCTCGCGGTGTGGGTGTCGCGCAACGAGGCCGCGGTGGGGATGGCCGCCCAGACCCTCGGCGAGATCTGGGAGAGCGAGCGCTTCACGTTCACCACCTTGTCGGTGGCGCTGCGGGCCATCCGCACCCTGGTGGCCGCCAGTTCCCTGCCCGATGCTCAATGATCAGGGGGGCGACCCCTGATCATTGAGCATCGGCGAGGAGATCGCCACCACGATCACAATCTACGAGGCCGGACCGGTCGCGGGATGTCGGCCTCCATGACGCTCTCGACGTCCTTCTTGGAGATGAGGTTCTCCACGCCGTTGCGCGTGAAGAGCCAGTAGTCACCGTTCGAGCCGAACTTGTCTGCCGGAACCGTCTGTGTGCGGCCGTCTCGATAGATGCCCCTGTAGTCAGTCATACGTTTGAACCTTATTCGCCGCGCCGCGCCGCGAGCCGCCGCATCCGCCGACGACGCGCCCCAGTCACACCAAAATCACTAACCCCACCAGCGCCTTCTCGGGCACCGTCATCCATGATCGTGCGTTGTTACTGCCCTGATCAGGGCAGTAACAACGCACGATGATTGAAGCTCCGCCAAGGCTAGAGCTTTGGGTGGGCGGCGTGGGGCTGCGCTCCTTGTCGCGCTGCCCCTCGCCACCTCGGTTTCCTAGCCCGCCCCCCGCATGTCTCGTAGTTCCTGGTAGCGACACGCCAGATTTTCTGACTACGATCTGCGACCGGATCTCACCAAAACGGCAGTTCAGGACGCAATACCTACCAATACCTACAGAGAGCTACGGCAACTTCGGGCTAGGAGGCGTGGCCGTAGGTGGGGATGCCTTGGGCGGCGATGACCTGGAGCTTGGCGTCGTGCGCGGTGGCCGGCGGGTCGATCGCGGCGAACTGGTAGGTCCAGTTG
>DASZGO010000210.1:0-5910 GCA_035938755.1 Solirubrobacteraceae bacterium
AGCAGGTGTTGCGCCGCACCCGGGAGGAGGTGCCGCACGCGGTCGAGGTCCAGGTCGAGGCGATAGACCACGCCCGGGCTGACCTGTTGCGCGTGGATGCAGTCGTACTGGTGGAGACGGAGTCGCAGAAGGGCATCCTGATCGGCGCCGGGGGTCAGATGATCAAGTCGATCGGGATCGCCGCTCGCCGGGCGATCCAGCGTGAGCTGGGCATCCAGGTGCACCTGGCCCTGAAGGTTCGGGTGCGCCGACACTGGCGAGCCGACGAGCGGGTGCTCGACCGGCTGGGCATCGAGTAGCCGGTCGCCCGTAGGCATACCCCCGACCGGGTGGGCCGGCGGTACCGATCGGGGGTTGTGAGCGGCGGCCGGCCGGGCCAATATGCCCAATTGTGGAGCGGGAGGATGTCTACGCGGGCGGCGTGATGAGCGCTGCGGGCGCCATGACTCGTCGCAAACTGTTGGCTCGGGGCGCCGCGCTGGGTGTTCCGGCTTTCGCTGCGGGGCTGCTGCGAACCGGCGCGGCCCGAGCCGCCCGACGTCCGATCCCGTTGCCATCGCCGGCCCAGGTCCGCGCCGACTTCACGACGATGGTGGAGTTCGGCCCCCGGTTGACCGCGACGGACGCGCACCGCCGCTACGTCGACTGGCTCGAGCAGGGGTTCATCGACGCCGGGCTCAGGACGCTGCCGCGGGACAGCTTCACCACCGACCGGTGGCTGGCCCACGACGTGGCGCTGGACATTCTCAGCGGGCCGTCGGCGGGTCCGGTCAAGGTGGCCACCTACTTCCCGCGCTCCCAGGAAACTCCGCTCGCAGGTGTGACCGGCCCGCTCGTCTACGGCGGCACCGCGCCGGCGCCCAGCCTCAGTTTCACCGGGCCGGCCGATCTGCAGGCGTCGCTGGCTCGCTATCCGAGCGAACTGGCCGCCTGGGCCAGCGGTCTATCCGGCCTGGCGGGCGGCGCGCAGGGAAGCATCCTGCTGGTCGACCTGCCCGTCCCCGTGCCCATGACCGGCGGGGAGCTGATGCCGGACTCGACCTTCCAGTACTGGCCCGGTCACACTGCAGCGGACTGGGCGGCGTCCGAGTTCAAGCGTCTGTGGCTGGTGCCTGGACTGGACATGCCGCTGGCCCAGTTCCAGCAGACCGGCGCCCAGGCCGTGGTGTTCATCCTCGACGCGTCCTACGAGGCGCTCAAGGGTGCGTACACGCCGTTCTTGCAGGGCTTCCAGCCGCTGCCGGCGCTGTACGTGGACCGGGACACGGGTCGTGCGCTGCGGGCGCAGGCCGCCGGGCGGCCGGACACCCGGTTGACGCTGACCGCCACGCGCCAGCCGACCACCACCCAGGCCATCACCGCCGTGCTGCCGGGTGAGAGCGACGAGGTGATCATCTTCAACACGCACACCGACGGGCAAGGTTTCGTGGAGGAGAACGGCGGCGTCGCGTTCGTGCAGCTGGCGCGTTACTTCGCCTCGCGCCCGCGCGGTCAGCGACTGCGGCGGACGCTCGTGTTCTCGCTCTGGCCGGGGCACATGGTCGCCGACATCACCGGCAGCTGGATGGCCGACCACCCCGATCTCGTCAAGCGGGCCGCGGCCGCGCTGACCGTCGAGCACCTGGGCTGCACGGAGTGGAACGACACCGTCGGCCAGGGCTACCGCCCCACCGGCCAGCCGGAGGCGTTGTTCGTGTGGACGACGCAGGGCAAGATGTTCGAGCTCACGCGCGACACCGTGGTGGCCCACCGGCTGGCCCGGACTGCGCTGATGCGGCCGCCGGCGCAGTTCGGCGTGGGCAGCCCGTACCAGACTGCCGGCGTGCCGCAGATCGGGGCCATCGCCGGGCCCGAGTACCTCCTGACGATCTCGCCGAATGGCGACCTGGACAAGCTCGACGAACGACTGGCGGCCCGGCAGATCGCGTGGCTGGCTGACCTGACTCGCCGGATCGATCGGGTGCCGGCGAGCACGCTGCGGCAGGGCGACCCGACGCTCGGTCTTTCGGCGCCGCCGGCGCCAGCGGTGCCATGAGCTCCGCCCTGTCCAGGCGACACCTGCTGCAGCGCGGCCTAGTGGCCTCGGCCGCCCTGGGGCTGGCCGGGCCGGGGGCGGCCCGGGCGGCGCTGACTCCCGCCCTGGCCGGCAGCAGCGGTTTGGTGCCCGGCCTGCTCCCCACGGCCCACGACATGTATCGCGATGTCAAGCACATGGTCGACCTCGGGGTCAGGCTCCCGGGCAGCGACCCCCACAACGCGTTCATCGACTGGCTTGACCAGGGCTTCCAATCAGCCGGATGCCAGATGCTGCCGCGGGATCAGTTCGCGTTCACCCGCTGGCTGCCCGACACGTGGTCGCTTGAGCTGCTCGAAGGGCCAGGACAGGGACCGGTGCCGGTGGCCGGGTACATGCCCTACTCGGGCAACACCGGTCCGTCGGGCGTGGTGGCGCCGCTGGCCTACCTGGGAGCGGTGCCGCCGCTGGGGCTGTCCGGAGACCCGGGGGACATCGAGACCCTCCGGGCGGCGATCGACCGGTTGCGCAGCGAGCTGGCCGACTGGGCCAAAGCGGCAGTCGCCGGCATCCCCGGCGGCGTGAAGGGCCGCATCGTGGTGGTGGACGCGCAGATGGCCCCGCTGACCGAGAACGACTTTGCGCCGCTGACCACATACAGCTATGACCCGGGAACCTCCCCGACGCACGTCTCGAACTTCAAGCGCATGTTCGCCTCGACGATCCCGCCGGGCAGTGTGTTCGCGCAAGCCGGGGCGGCCGGGCTCCTGGTCACGCTCGACGCGTCGCCAGCCTGCGCTGCGGGTCAATACGGGCCCTACGGCAGCGCGATCACGGGCCTGCCCGGCTTCTTGATCGATCGCGACACCGGGGCCAAGCTGCGGAAGTGTGCGCAAGGCCTGCCCCGGGCCCGGATGACTCTGACTGCCTCGCTTGAGAAGACGACCACGCCCCAGCTGGTGGGAATCCTGCCGGGCGACGGCTCGACGGACGAGGTCATGATCCTCAACACCCACACCGATGGGCAGAATGCGTTCGAGGAGAACGGCGGCGTCGCGCTCGTCCATCTGGCGCGCTACTTCGCCGGGCTCCCGCGGGGCAAGCGGCTCAAGCGGACCCTCGTGTTCAGCGCGGTGTCCGGACACTTCGCCGGTCCCGCCCTGCCGCAGACCCGGGGGTTCATCGACCGCCACCCGGACCTGGTCAAGCGGGCCGCTGCCTCGGTCACCCTCGAGCACCTCGGGGCAAGCGAGTGGGTCGACGACGCCCGCGGCTATCACCCCACCGGACGGCCAGACATGTTCGTGATCTGGCATTCGCAGACCGGCATCACGGGGCCTGTGGTGGAGTCGATGCAGGCCAACGACCTCGTGCACTCCCGGGCCCTGCGACCGGCGGGTGACTACATGATCGCGGTTGGTACCGCGTTCAACGAGAGCGGCGTGCCAACCGTGTCGACCATCGTGGCGCCCAACTACATGGTGTCCTGGGCCGACGATGGTCACCTGGACAAGTTCCTGCCCGACCGCGCCGCGCGGGAGGTTCGGTGGGCCGCCGATCTGGTTACCCGCCTGGACTCCATCCCGGCGGCCCAGCTCGCCGCTGGTGACTCGACGGTCTGGCGGACAGGTGTGGCCTGCCTGCCGGGCGAAAACACTCCGACCTGCCTTACCTAACGCGCCGCCCCGGCGCCGGCGGTATGTTCGCGTGGTGGTGGAGAAGCCGGACTACGAGGACCTAGTCGAGGGCCTCGGCGACATGATCTACACCCTCGACCTCCAGGGCCGGTTCACATACATCAACTCGGCCGGTCTGTCTCTGCTGGGGTACGGCCCGGACGAGATCCTGGGGCGCCACTTCATGGAGGTGCTCACCTCGTCCTCGGCCCGCGTGGCCCGTGAGCACTTCGAGCGCGGTCTGGCCGGAACCGAGGCCACGCCGTTCTTCGAAGTTCAGGTGGTGCGTAGCGATGGGGCGGTCGTCGACGTCGAGGTGCGGGCTGGCAGTCTGTTTCGCGGTAGCCGCCTGATCGGCCGACAGGGAGTGGCCCGGGACATCAGCACGCTCAAGCAGCTTCAGGCCGAGGTGAAGGAGAAGTCCGAGCGCCTGGCCCTGTTGGAGGATCAGGCGCGCACTGCGATGGACCTCTATCGCCGGATCGCGGATATCACGCTGAGTGCCCCGCAGGACCCCAACGGGACCGAGCGCGCGCTGCGCACCGTGGAGGGAAGCCTGACTCGCGCCACGGCCGAGCGACTGGGGCTGGGGGGGCAGGATCTGGAGATCATCGAGCTGCTGGCCGAAGGCTGCTCAAATCCGGAGATCGCGAAGCGAGTCCACCTCAGCCCGCACACGGTGAAGGATCGCGTGGCCAAGCTGATGGGCGTGTTCGAAGCGCACACCCGGGTGGAGGTGGTGGCCAAGGCGGCCCGGCACGGTCTAATCGGCCACTCCTGAGCCGGCTCACCTCCCGGGGGCGGCCTAGAATCGGTCATCGGGTGGAGGACTCCGAAATCACATACGACGCGCAGGGCCTAGTGCCGTGCGTGGTGCAGGACTGGAACACCGGCGAGGTCCTAACGCTGGCCTACGTCAACCAGGAGGCGCTGGAGCGGACGCGGGCCACCGGCCAGATGCATTTCTTCAGTCGCTCGCGCCAGGAGCTGTGGCACAAGGGCGCCACCTCCGGCAACACGATGGCGGTGCGAGAGATCCGCTACGACTGCGACGGCGATGCGCTGCTGGCGCTGGTCGAGCCGGCCGGCCCGGCCTGCCACACCGGCGAGCGGACGTGCTTCCACGATGGCGAGCTCGAGCCGCCGGCACCCCATGAGGTGCTGCCCGGGCTCGAGCGGACGATCGCCCAGCGGGCGGCCGAGCGACCGGACGGCTCCTACACGGCCAAGCTGCTGGCCGATCCCCAGCTGCGCGGAGCCAAGGTGACCGAGGAAGCCCAAGAGGTCGTGCGGGCGGCGGACCAGGAATCCGACCAGCGTGTGGCCGAGGAGGCCGCGGACGTGATCTATCACCTGGCGGTACTGCTGCGCGCACGTGGTTTAGGGCTGGCCGACGCCGAACGGGTGCTCGATGGCCGTCGTCAGCGCCGGTAACGCCCCGGCCGGCGCGACCCCGTCCCTGGATGAGGCCCGTCAGCTGGCGCGCCAGCACAACCTGATCCCGCTGCAAGAGACGTTCATCGACGACCTGGAGACCCCGGTCTCGGCCTTTCTCAAGCTGCGCGGCGAAGGACCGAGCTTCCTGCTCGAATCAGCCGATCAGGGCCGGGTGGGCCGGTATTCGTTCATCGGCTTCCGGCCCCGGAGCGTGCTGCGCTGGTCGCTGGGGGACCCCGGCGATCCGTATGCCCTGGCCGCGGCCGAGCTGGAGCGCTTCCGTCCCGCTCCGCTGCCCGAGCTGCCGCCATTCGCCGGCGGCGCCGTGGGTATGTTCGCGTACGACCTGGTGCGGACGGTCGAGCCCCTGGGCGATCCCAACCCGGACCCGGTCGGTGTGCCCGACCTGGCGCTGATGCTCTCGGACGCCCTGGTGGTGTTCGATCACCTCAAGCACACGATCACCGTCCTGGCCAACGTGTACGCGGACGAGGATCTGGATGCGTCGTATGCCGCCGCGCTGGAGACGATCGCCGAGATCCGGGAGCGGCTGGGCGGCGCGGTGCCGCGTCAGGCCCGGGAACCGGCCGGCGGCCCGGCGGTGCCGAGCTTTGAGTCCAACATGTCCCGAGAGCGCTTTGAGGCGGTGGTGGCGCGGATCATCGAGTACATCCGGGCCGGCGACGCCTATCAGGTGGTTCCGTCGCAGCGCTGGTCGGCGCCGGTGGGGATCGAGGCCTTTTCCATTTACCGGGGTCTCCGGGCCGTCAACCCCAGCCCCTA
>DASZGO010000211.1:0-6219 GCA_035938755.1 Solirubrobacteraceae bacterium
GCGAAGATCAGGACGTTGGTCAGCCAGATCGCGATTCCCGACAGGATCAGCGCGCGGCCGTTGGTGATGTGCTTGTGGAGCAGCTCGTGCGCCAGCAGCCCCAGGTCGACCGCGTTCGCGATGTTCACGAACGCGATCAGCGCAATGGCGATGCGCCGGCGCGCGGGATGGTCCTCGTCCGCCCGGCCCCACGGGGTCGAGGCCGCCAGGCCGATGAGCAGAGCGCCCTCGAGCGCGGGTAAGAGCCAGCTGGGGCCGATCGTGAGTTTGTTCGGCAGGCGGATCTGGAGCGCGATTGCCCCCAGCACGCAGAGCACCGCAGGCCAGTAGGTGACGCGGTACACGCCGCTGGCCAGGGCGGCCGACCCGCGAGCCGCGCCAGCGGCCACGGACACGGTCTTGTGAAGGGGGCCGGTGGCCGGCGCCCCGACGTTCTCGGACTCAACCGCCTCCGGCGCGGTGTCGCGGGGGAGCTCCTCGTCGGGGTCGTAGGGCACGTCGCTCACGCCCCGACTTTAGCCCGGCGGCTCGGACCCGAACGCGCTGATCGTCGCCCGCACCGCGTCCAGCCCGCCCAGCGGCGACCACAGCAGCGTCCGCTCGAACACCCCGGCCCGCCGCTGCTCGAACTGCGTTCGCACCTCGTCCGGTGTGCCGGCGATGGCAATCGCCGCCAGCATGTCATCCGACACCGCCGCGGCCATGCCCTCGAAGTCCCGTCGCTCCCAGGCGGCGCGGACGACGTCGGCCTCGGCGTCAAATCCGTGGTGCGACAGGACCGGCCGGTAGGTGGAGACCGTCGAGTTGAACGCTACCACGCCCCGGGCCAATGACCGCGCCGCCTCGCCATCGGGGTCAATCACACAGGTCAGGTACCCGGCCACGGGCGGCGGCGCATCGCGGCCCGCCCGCTCCGCTCCCCGGGCCAGGGCGGGGCGGACGACGTCGCGCGTGTACTCGGGCGTGAACAACGGGTGCCCAACCAGGCCGTCGGCCACGGTGCCGACGGCCTCGATCATCCGCACATTCACGCCGGCCATGTAGATCGGGAGATCGGTCCGCAGCGGCGGCACCACGGGCGCGGTGGGACGCACGTTCACCCGGTAGAAGCGACCGGAGTGCTCCAGCCCGGTCTGCTCGAGCGCCAGCAGCCGGCGCAGCAGCGGCACGAGCTCCTCCATGCGCGGCGCGGGATGCTCGCCGTCCAGGCCGTGCCACTCGCGCTGCATCCGCTGGGTTCCGGTGCCGAGGCCCAGGATCAACCGTCCGCCTGACAGCACGTCCAGATCCCGGGCTTCGGCGGCCAGCACGATCGGCGTGCGGCCGAACGCGTAGGCGATCGCGGTCCCCAGAGTGACGCGCTCGGTGGCTATGGCGATCGCGGCCAGCGACACGACGGCCGAGCGGTCGGGAAACTCGGTCGTCCACACGGACTCAAAGCCGGCCTGTTCGGCTTCCCGGGCCGCGGTGACGTTGTCCTGCACGCTGGGCAGCGAGAGAACTACGCCGACATCGCTCACGCTAGATACACGCGCGCGTGCGGGCGGTCATCGCCGCCAGGCCAGCATCAGCCCGTCGCCCACGGTGAGCATCACATTGACCACGCGGTCGTCGTTCTGAACCAGCTGGGCGAACTGACGGAGCCCTCGGATCCCCTCATCCTGGGAGGACGGGTCCAGGACGCCCCCGCTCCGGAACATGTTGTCGGCCACGATCACCCCGCGGTCGGCCAGCTTGCCGATCACCGCCTCGTAATACGCCGGGTAGTCGGACTTCCAGGCGTCGATGTAGACCAGGTCGAACGGACCGTCGAGCCCATCCAGGGTCTCGAGCGCGTTGCCCTCGATCAGCTCGATCCGCTCGCCGAACGGGCTCTGAGCGAAGAACTCGGCCGCCCGCGCCGCGCGCTCGGGTTCGATCTCGAGCGTGATCAGCTTCCCGCCGCCGGGCAGCGCCGCGGCCATGGCCAGCGCGCCCAGGCCGGTGAAGGTCCCGATCTCAAGCACCCGCCGGGCACCGCCGACCACGATCAGCGCCTGCAAGAGCCGCGCCTCAGCCAGGCCGCTCATCATCTGCGGGACGTCGGTGTGCTCACGCGTCCAGGCCGCGACCTCCGCCAGCTGCCCGTCAAACGGCGTCGTGTGCTCGGCGGCGTAGCCCTCGGCGGCGGCTGAGATCAGCTCAGTCATCCGCGGCAGCTTATTGTGGCCCCCGGAGCGACCGTCATCGACCTAGGAGGCCCGACGCATGCAATACGTGAACCTCGGCAAGACCGGTCTGCGGGTCTCCCGCATCTGCCTGGGCATGATGAGCTACGGCAAGCACCCCAGCCGCGAGTGGACGCTCGACGAGCAGGGGGCCGAGCCGATCCTCAAACGAGCGGTCGAGGGCGGCGTCACGTTCTTCGACACAGCCGACGTCTACAACGGCGGCGAGAGCGAGGTGCTGACCGGCCGGCTGCTGGGCAAGCTGTTCGGCATCCGCGAGGAGCACGTGGTGGCCACCAAGGTGTGGGGCCAGACGATGCCGGGGGAGAACGGGTTCGGGCTGTCCCGCAAGCACATATGGCCTCGATCGACGCGTCGCTGGCCCGGCTGCACATGGACTACGTCGACCTGTATCAGATCCACCGCTGGGATTCCCGCACGCCGATCGAAGAGACGATGGACGCGCTGCACGACGTGGTGAAGGCCGGCAAGGCCCGTTACATCGGGGCCAGCAGCATGTTCGCGTGGCAGTTCGCCAAGGCCCAGGCGGTGGCCCAGACCAAGTTCGTGTCCATGCAGAACCACTACAACCTCGTGTATCGGGAGGAGGAGCGGGAGATGATCCCCCAGTGCGTCGACATGGGGGTGGCTGTGATCCCGTGGAGCCCGCTGGCCCGCGGGCTCCTGACCGGCAACCGGACGCGGGAGGGGGAGAAGCTGACGACCCGCGCTCAGACCGACGCGTTCGGCGACGCGCTGTACAAGCCGGAGGTCGATTTCTCGGTGATTGACCGGCTGGTCGAGGTGTCAAAGGACAAGGGTGAGAGCAGCGCCCAGGTGGCGCTGGCCTGGCTGCTGTCCAAGCCCGGCGTGACCGCCCCGATCGTGGGGGCCACCAAGCTCGAGCACCTCGAGGACGCGCTGGCCGCCGAGCAGCTATCGCTGAGCGAGGACGAGGTCAAGCGGCTGGAGGAGCCCTACATCCCGCACTCGATCGCGGGGCACGTCTAGGCCGCTAGCCGTCGGTTACCGCGTTCGGACCCGGTGGAGGCGGCTCCGAAAGCGCTCCGTGCACCGACTGCCACAGCACGCGGTCGAGCAGCCACTGCGGGACCTGATCGGGGATCGTCATGTTGGTGCGCGCGGTCAGGTCCGAGGCCGCCGAGGCGGGAGTGGCCGGGTTCTCCTCGAGCAGCGGATACGTCGCCGGCTGGGCGGTATAGGGGTCGGAGTTGTGGGGCTGCGGGTCGAACGCGTCGTACATCGGCGTGGCGTTGGCGTCGAACAGGTTCATCGGCCGCAGGCCGAGGATCAGCTCCACCGAGCGGAGCACGGAGGGGTAGTCGTACGGCGTGTGGATGACGGCGCCGCGCTTGGCGTAGGGGCTGATCACCAGCGCCGGGCTGCGGTGGGCGTCCTGGTGGTCGATCCCGTCCTGGGAGTCGTCCTCGACCACGAAGATCGCCGAGTTGGCCCAGTACTTGGAGTGCGAGATCAGGTCGACTATCTGGCCCAGGCCGCGGTCGTTGTCGGCCACCATGGCCCGCGGCGTGTGATGGCCGGGAGAGCCGCCATTGGTGTGGTCGTTGGGCAGGGTCATATAGACCAGCGAGGGCAGGGTGTCGGTGGCCGACCACTGCTGAAACTTGGTGGCGAAGCAGTCGTAGCGGGACAAGGAGGGCTCAGGAGCTCCCGCCGGCTTGGAGGAGTCGTAGAGCCGGATCGGCACGTGCGCGGCGCCGGCGATGTCGTCGGTGCCGATGAACGGGTCGTAGCAGCCTCCGGGGGTCAGCGCACCGAGGTCGGATTTGGAGTACCGACGTGCCACCCCAGCCTGGTCGGCGGCGTTGCGGTCGCGATCAGGCAGCGGCGCCAAGTGCGCCACCCCCTCGCCCAGGTTCACCCAGGACACCCCCTGCTCGTCCGCCCGGTCGAACAGGAAGCCGGTTTGGGGATAGGCGATCTGGAAGAACCACGCGTCCGAGGGGTACTGGCGACCGGCGTAGTTCTGGCGCCAGGTGCGATGCACGTAGTCGGAGACGTCGCCGGCCGCGGTCCAGTAGTGACCGTCGATCGAGGCCTCGGAGTCAGAGTAGAAGCGATCGAACAGCGGGAAGCGCTGAACCAGCGCATGGAGATTGGGCGTGACCGGCTTGCCGAACAGTGCGTAGCTGGGAGCTCCGTCCCCGCGCGGCTCATCGCCCAGCACCTGGTCGTAGGTGCGGTTCTCCCGCACGATGTAGAACACGTGCTTGATCGGACCATTCGGTCGCAGCGGCGTGTTGGCCGGCGCTGGGACGTGGGTCACCGGCACCAGCTGGGAGTTGGCCACGGAACTCAGCGACCGCAGTCGCTGGCGCGAGGGGAAGTCGTCGATCCCCACGTAACCCGTGACCAGGCCCTTGGTGGTGATCTGAGCCGGGACGTTGGCGTACTGATTGGTGATTGGCTGCGGGGACGGGTTGGGGCCGAGGCCGAAGCCCTTGGCCGCCGTCCACAGCACCTTTTCGCAATTACGGCGGCGGGCCCGGCGCCCGCCGAGGTAGCAGCGGATCCCGGCGCTGGGGCCCACGGCTCGCGCATCGGTGGGATAGTCGGCGGTGGGAATCCGGCCCAGCAAGCTGAACGTCGGGCCGGCCGGTCGACCGCGGGTCACCGGTAGGGCAAACACCGACACCTCGTCTGCGGCGGATTCTGCGACCAGCAGCTCGCGCCCGTCGGGAGTGACCGAGGCGTCGACCGGCGCCGTGCCGGGGCCGGCGGCGCGGTAGGTGTGGAGCGTCCGCTCCAGCTCGAGCGTCTTCAGGTCGATCACCGCCACCCCGTCGTCGTTGGCCAGCGGCACGAACGCACGCCGGCCGCGCGGGTCGAGCTCGATCGTCTCCGGGTGGGACAGGTGGCCGCCGGCCTGGATGTCCTTGGTCTTGGTCGCGCTCGCGATGTCGATGACCGAGACCGTGCCCGGGCCGCGGTTGGAGATCAGCCCGGTGTGGCCGTCGGGCAGGATCGCGGCGCCAAACGGGTGGCTGCCGGTCGATACGTACCGCACGGCCTTGGTGCGGGTATCGATCACCGCGGCCGCGTCGGCCAGACCGAGCGCCACCAGCAACGTATGACCGTCGGGCGAGACGGCTATCCGCTCAGGCCAGGACATCTTCTGGGGCGGGACCGACGGAGGAAAGCTGTCGGTGTTGGGGGCATCCGAAGGCGGGGGCACCGGGATGGTCCCAACGTATGTAGCGTGGCCCGTGCGCTTGGACCAGCGGACGACATGGATGACATCGCCGCCGTGCCCCGGTGCCCCGGCGGGCATCTTGACCCCGGTGATGTCGGTGTCGGGCACCCCTGAGACGTAGGCCATCCCGCGTGGGCTGTCCAGAGCGACGCCACCGCTGGCGCCCGGCACCTGGACCTTCTGGATCACCCGCCGCTGGCGGGTGGAGACGATCTGCACTCCGTCCTGGAGATAGCCGGCGGACACCGTCCAGTAGAACCGGCCATCCCGGGTCAGCGCCGCGCCACCGGGAAAGTTGCCGACGCGCACCAGCTTGCCGCTGGGCCGCAGCTTGCGGATCGTGGCGATGACATGGCTGCCTGGGCTGACCACCGGCCCGGACGAGCCGGCGACCGCAAACGCGCCGCCGATCGCTCCCACCGGTGCCACCGCGGCCAGGGTGATCACGAGAGTTCGCTTGGCTCGGGACGACGCCATGGCGGCGAGAATATGCCCTATCGCCCGAGCGGCGACGTTTAAGCGATGTAATCGCCCGTATGAAATCCGGGGGATCGAGGCCCCTAGACGCAGACCGGAGTCTGGAGCCCGCCGCCGAAGATGCTGATCCGGCCCGCAGTCTGGTCCGCGGCCGTGCTGGATCCGTTCAGGTAGCTCGCCACGGTGCAGTCGCCGGCCGCCCAGTACTCGATCCAGGCCATCCCGTAGCGCTCGAACATCTGGAGGTGGGTGGCGGTGCCCGGCCCGGTCTGCGTGGACGGATCCTCCACGTCCTCGTGC
>DASZGO010000212.1:0-7725 GCA_035938755.1 Solirubrobacteraceae bacterium
CCAACGCCGGCTGGGGGCCGAGCTCGGTCCGCTGGCCCGCACGGTGCAGTCGCGGCTGGGCCCGGCGCTCCGGGGTGGCGCGGTGTACACCGATGACCGCGCGCCGGTGGAGTGGCTGACCGACCTGTCGCTGCTCCGCTATGCCGCGGGCAACCGCTAGCCACTAAGACGTCCGTCCAGACGGGCGCCGCGCCTAGACACGTCCATCCGCTGGGGGTGGCTTTCAGCTTCGCCTCAGGCCGGCCGATAAAGCAATCGGGTGCGCTCGCTACGGCTAACCAACAGGCTGCAGCTCATGCTGGTGTGTGGCGCGCTGCTCTGCGCGTTCGGTCCCCATCTGGTGATGCTGGGCTACCAGGCGGCGGGCGGGCGGGCGCCGGGCGCATTGTCGTTCTTCTGCCTGCTGAACCACAGCAGCGGGGTAAGCAAACCGGCGCCGGTGGCCAACTGGTCGATCCAACCGGCCACGGCTCGGCGATGAAGCAGATTCAAGTAGCCCCGGCGGGCGGCCGAATACTCCTCTAATCGGTGTAGCCAAGGAAAGGACCGGGGCATGACGGAGACGATCTCCACGCTGGGCAAATGGCTTCCGTACGGCGGCTCGCTGCCGTACGACGAGTGGCAACGCCGGCACAAGGTGATTTCGGTGCTGCTGCTGGTGGCCATCGTCATCGTGGTCGCGTATGCCGCGCTGGCCCGAGGCTCTGGAGCCCTCCGGTACCTTCCCGAGGACGCGGCGCTGGTCATCTTTGCCGGGCTGGCCTGGAGCTCAGCCGGCTCCCGCAAGTGGCGTTCGCTGTCGGCCTCGCTGGGGCTGCTCACCGTGGCCGCGCTGCTGGTCGACGTCTCAGGTGGCCTGATCGAGATGCACTTCGCGTTTTTCGTCGTCGTTCTGATCCTCACCCTGTATGAGGACTGGGTTCCGTTCCTGGTGGCGGTGGTGTTCGTGCTGCTCCATCACGGGATCATGGGAACGCTCGATGCGCACGCCGTGTTCAACCGCCCGGCCGAGTGGGCCGATCCGTGGGCCTGGGCGGCTCTCCATGCCCTGTTCGTGGCCCTGGCCGGTATTGCCGGTGTGGCCGCGTGGCGGCTGAACGAGCAGGTCCGGGAACGCATGAAGGCCACCCAGGTGCAGCTCCAGGCCGCCCACGACGAACTGGCGGCGCTGGCCACCACCGATCCGCTCACTGGTCTGGACAATCATCGGGCGGTCATCGGGGTCATCGAGCAGGAGATCGAGCGTTCGCACCGCTACCGCCGCACGTTCTCGATCCTGTTCCTGGACCTCGACCACTTCAAGGCGCTCAACGACACCTCGGGCCACCGGGTGGGCGACGACGCGCTGAAGGCGGTGGGCGGGCTGCTCAAGCAACGGCTGCGCGGAGTGGACACTCCGGCCCGCTGGGGCGGGGAGGAGTTCCTGGCCATCCTCCCGGAGACGGGCCGTGAGGAGGCGCTGGCCGCGGCCGAAAAGCTCCGGGAAGCCGTGGCCCAGCACGGGTTCGGCGAGACCGGGATGCACCTGACCTGTTCGATCGGCGTGGCCGAGTATCCGCGCGACGGGGCGGACCGCAGCGGGCTGATCGACTCGGCGGACCGGGCGATGTACGCGGCCAAGAGTCTGGGGCGCAACCAGGCGCTGTCGGCCGGCGATCCGGCGGTGCTGGCCCTCGGCGAGCACACCCCAGACGGCTCCCGGGATGCGCTCGCCCTGGCCGGGGCGATCGAAGCGTTGGCCATGCTGGTGGACGTCCGTGACGACTACACAGGCACCCATGCCGGCGACGTCAGCCGGCTGGCCCACGCCGTCGCGCTCCAGCTCGATCTGGAGGCAGGTGAGGCCCAGCTTATCTCGGTCGCCGCCCGGCTGCACGACGTGGGCAAAGTGGCGGTGCCGGATGCGATTCTCCGCAAGCAGGGCAGGCTGACCGAAGACGAGTGGACGATCATGCGCACCCACCCGGTGGTCGGCGCGGACGTGGTGGCAGTGATCCCCGCGCTGCGGCCGATTGCTCCGATCCTGCGCGCACACCACGAGCGAGTCGACGGCAACGGCTATCCAGACGGGCTGAGCGGCAACGAGATCCCGCTCGGGGCCCGGGTGATCGCCGTGGCCGATGCGTACAGCGCCATGATCTCGGATCGGCCGTACCGCAAGGCCCTAGACGCCGACATCGCGCTCGAGGAGCTGCGGGCCAATTCCGGGACCCAGTTCGACCCGGCCGTGTTCGACGCGTTCGAGGCGGTCCTGTCCGGCCCGCAGGCGTCATCCCGAACCGCAGCATATGCCGTGACGGACCGCTAGCCTGAACGCCCTGATGTTCAGGGCCCGCGCGGTCGTTTTGGGTGCGCTCGTGATGCTGTGCGGCGGGCTGGTTTCGGCCTGCGGTGCGGGCCAGTCCGGCGGCCCGCAGCTGAACCTCGCGTCGAACGGGACTGCCGTGGCGCTCCAGCTGCAGCTCAAGCTCCCGATGGTCGGTCTGTCGAGCGCCGCCCAGGTCAGCTACACGACCGGCGAGGGCAAACCCGTCCTGCGGGGCATGGTGCAGCCGGCCGGCACCCCGGTGTACATGCTGGACGGCCAGGGGCGCCGGACCGTGGTGGAGCCCAAGCACGACGGCTCCTTCGACGTCCGGGCCAGCCTGATGCCGGGGAGCAACCAGTTCAAGTTCACCGCCGCACGCCTGGGCACCAGCAACCGCTCCGCCACGCTGACCGTCGACTGGCGCGGTCCGGCGGCCGACGCCATGGAACGCCAGGTCCAGGCCGATCCGGCCAAGTACCTGCCGCCGGCCAGCGCGGGGCTGAATCGCAAGCTGCCGCCGCTGGGCAAGATCCCGGCGGTCATCTCCAGCGGGGTGACCACCACGTTCTCGATCAACGCCATTCAGGCCAACCCACCCCCGGCCACCGGGGGTCCCGGCCACTGGCTCGGCGGCTTTGAGCTGACCGAGTACTACCCCGCGCTGGAGTCGTGGTTCGTGGGCGCGCTGGTGCCGACGCCCGGCCTGCCCTCGCAGCACCGCATCGACTGGCTGTACTCGGCCCACGGGCTGTCGATGGAGGGCGACGGGATCGGGTTGGATGGCCAGCAGTACCACATCCAGAGCCTCGGTTCCGGCGGCTGGCTGGGCCAGGGTGGCTCGGTGTGGTACTGGCGCACCGGCGGCTATTGGAAGAGCCCATCGGGCGGCATCACCTTCCCGCTGTCCAACGGGGGCTGGTCGAACGGCTCGGGCGGTGCCTACGTGCCCCCGCCCAGCGGGATCAGCTTCGCTTCGGGTCCCTCGCGCAACCTGTCGTACCTGCGCAGCGTCGCCGTCGATCCCAGCGTGATCCCGATGGGCAGCCACATCTTCATCCCCGCCTACGAGGCGATCAACGGCGGCTGGTTCCAGGCTGACGACACCGGCGGGGCGATCAACGGGCGGCACATCGATGTGTTCCGCCCGCCGCCGGCCGACCCCAACTCCAGCGACGGGCTGGGCCTGGCCAACGGCCAGAACGTGTACGTGGTCCCGCCCGGGGTGCCGCTGCCCTAGCGGGCCCGGGGCGCGAGCCAGACACCCGGTCCGCCCTGGGGAACGGGCACTATCGGCGCAGCGACCCGCAGTTCCGGATTCCACCTTGGCGGGAGTGATGAGCCGCCCTACGGATGCTCCGCGCGGCGATGCCTGCGGCGCCGCTTGGGCTTCCGAGGGTGCTTGCCGTGCGCCGGTGGCCGTTGGCTGTGGCAGCCGAGTTGCTCAAAGTCAGCCGTCGTCGCGTAGTAGTGCCCGACGGGGTAGTAGGCCCCCATCGTCGCCTGCTCCTTGCCCGGGGTGACGTTTTGGATCGCCTGCTTGAAGCCGGGGGCCGCGAGCATGTTGCGCATGATCATCAGGGTCTGACCCGGTGGGCCGGCCGGTAGCCATGCCACCCCGCATCGCGCTCTGGCGTTGGCGGGGCGCGCCGCCGCGGTGGAGATCGCGATCGTGAAATAGCCGTGGCGGTCGACTGGTAGGTCCTTGTCGACGTCGCAGCCATACGTCACGGTGGCCTCTGCGCTCCCGGTACACATCGACCAGAACCGCAGCTGTCCGGCCCCCATCCGCGGCTCGCCCTGAAAGGTTCGCGGGGTCGTCGGCAGCTTGGCGCGGAACCCGAGCACCTGCCCGAAGTCCATCGAGATCGTCGTCGTGACGTATTTGTTGTAGACGTTCTCGAAAAACCCGGCCGGGAGCTGGTAGGTGTACTGGCTGACCGGACCGAACGCGGGCGTGCCCAGGACGTCGGTGTCGACTGTCCATTGGGCGAAGGCGCTGGGTGCGTTGACGAACTTCCGCCACACCGGGACCCGGTGCGCGACCAGCGCGCCGCTGCCCGGCGCGGCTGAGGTCTGAGGTCCGGCCGCCGCGATCGTCTGGGTGTAGCCGGGGTCCCCGAGGCTGTCCTGGCAGGTAGGCGTTGCGATCCGCTGACCAGTTGCGGTGACCATCGTCACGGTCGGCGCGGGAACGCCGGCAAGCCGGCCGGTCGCCTGATCGGGCAGGTAGTAGCGAAGAGTGGTCAGCGCGGTGCCCGGCGGGTTACGTACGGTGCCGTCGTTGCTCGTGCCGTAGAGGGTGTTGGACGCTGGCCCGCTCGCGGGCACCGGCGCGTCTAGCACCTTCAGGGTATACCAGCGATGCGTCACGGTCCGGCTGGCACCGGGCACGAACGGGTTGTGCGAGCCCGGATCGGGCTTGATCTGGTAGTCGGCCCAGCCTCCGACGTTACGGCCGTTCACGCCCGAGGTCTGAAACGAGAAGAACCGCGCGTGGGGGAACTGGCCGCTGATCTCGGTGTAGCCGCCCGGTGGGATTGGGATCCATCCGGCCTCGTAGGTCGTGGTGACCTCGGGCCAGAGAATGTTCTCGCGATCAGACGTGGGCTCGATCCACAGCACGCAGGGGCGCGTCGTTGCGCCTGCGGGAGCAGGTAGTGCCGCCGATACGGGCAGCACTACGATCGCGGCGGCTGCCAGCCTGCTGAGGAGCATGCGGAAGCTCATCGCCCGCTTCCTGCTGGGCGGGAGCATCCGTTGCGCTCGAAGCCGAGTGCGCTGGCGTAGTAGCGGCCAGTGGGGTAGTAGGCACCCAGGTCCTGCTGCTCGTGGCCGACGCGCGCGTTCTGGATCGCCCGCTTGAAGCCGGGGGCCGGGAGCATGTTGCGCATGATCAGCTCGGTGCGGGCCAAGGGCCCGGCGGGGAGCCACGCGATCCCGCACGCGAGCGTGGCGTTTGACGGCCTGGCGGCAGCGGTCGAGATCACGAACGTGTAGTAGCCGTGCTTATCGACTGGGACCTGCTCGTCATACGCGCAGCCGTAGAACTGCGTGGTCTGCGGGTTGTTGGAACAGATCGACCAGTAGCGGAGCTGGCCAGTGCCCATCCGCTTCTCGCCTTCGAGCGTGCGCGGCGTCGTCGGAGCCTTGGCGTGTAGGACCAGCACCTGCCCGAGCGTCTGATCCATCTGCGTGTAGATGTACTTGTTGTCGACGTTCTCCCAGAAGCCGCCGCTGCCGATCGCCTGGTCGGTGGTCGGCGTGACCGCGCCGGGGATAGGGGTCCCGGCGCCGTAGATCGTCGCCTGGTGTGTGGCGAGATTGGTGTACTTGTGCCACGCTGGCGTCGCCGAGACGGGCAGGCCGGGGAAAGCCGCGCCGCTGCCTGAGGCGGCGAGCGTCTCGTTGACCCCGGTGTCCGGGATCACGTCCGGGCAGTCGGGAAAGGTCGTCTTCTGCCCACTTGAGCTGACGACCGATACGCTCGGTAGCGGGACCCCGCCGTCGATCTCATCGCCGCGGTTTGGGACGTAGATCCGCAGCATGAAGCTCGCCAGGCTCTCGTTCTTAGTCGACTTCGACCCGTCGGCGTTCTCGGTGTAGAGCGTATTCTGCGCCCGCCCCGAGGCAGGGATCCGCTGGTTGACGATCTGGACCGTGTAGGAGCGGTGAGCCGCGTTGCGGTTGGCACCGGCAAGGAACGGGTTGCGCGAGCCGGGGTTGGGTTTGATCTGCGTGTCGTGTATCCCGTCGATCGCCTGCGACTGCGCGTTGTAGGTGATCAGCGACGTGTAGCGCGCGTGCGGGTATTGCGCTTCGATCTCGATGTGGCCCCCGGACGGGATCGGCAGGTCCGAAAGCCAGTACGCGGCGTGCTGATCGGGGTAGGCGATGTTGGTCTCGTCGGCGGTCGCCTGTAGCTGCCACGCACACGATCGGCTGATCGCCTGCGCAGGTCCGGCGAAGGCCAGCAGCACGCCGGCCACCACGATCAACACGCCAAGCGCGCTAGCGCCGGCCCTCCCTGTGTTGCTGATGCTCACGATCATCCCTCCCGTGGATGTGTGTTTTAAGTAACGCGGCAGGTTGCGAAATCTGGTTCTCGTGCTCTCGGATCAGGCGTCGTAGGCGATCGTCACGGTCGGGCTGGTTGGGTGTGACTGGCAGGTGAGTACGTAGCCAGCATCGAGGTCGGCTTGGCCGAGCGCGTAGTTGTGGTCCATCTCGACCGTGCCCGCGCACAGCTTGGCTCTACAGGTGCCGCACGCGCCGCCCATGCAGGCGTACGGCGCATCGTCACGCGCTTGTAGCGCAGCTTCGAGGATCGTCTCGCCGGAGGCCAGCTCGACTGTCTGCTCCGTCCCTGCCAGGCGGAGCGTGACGGCCGCGGCGCCATAGTCGTGACGAAGTCCGTTGGTCTGCCCGTAGCCGAAGAACAGCTCTGAGTGGATCCGGTCGGGATCGACCCCGCGACCGCTCAGCAGGTCCCGGGCCATCGTCACGAGCTCGACCGGGCCGCACAAAAACCACTCATCGATCGCGTCGGGCGGCAGGGTGCTCTGAAGCCAACGGGTGAGCTTCTCGCGGTCGATCCGGCCTCGCAGTTCTCGGGTGTGGTGGGGCTCGCGCGAGCGGACGTGAAGTACCTCGAGCCGGTCGGCGTAGCGAGACTCGAGCTGCTCGAGCTCGTCCTTGAACATCGTCGAGGCGGCCGTGCCGTTGCCGTAGATCAACGTGAACCGGCTGTCGGCCTCGATCTCAAGCGTCGTCTGCACGATCGACAGGATCGGGGTGATCCCGCTGCCGGCGGCGATCGCCACGTACTGCTTGCAAGCCAGCGGATCGAGCGCGGTCCCGAAGCGTCCGGTTGGCGTCATCAACTCGAGCAGGTCGCCGCTGTGCAGCTGTTCGAGCGCAAACGTGGAGAAGGCCCCGCCGGGTATGTGCTTGACCGCGATCCGCAGCTCTTCGCCGGTCGCCTTTGAGCAGATCGAATAGTTTCGGCGCACGCCCTGACCGCCGAGGTCGGTGCGGACGGTCAAATGCTGGCCGGGCTGGAAATGGAACGCGTTGCGCAGCTCGGGCGGTACGTCGAAGGTGATCGTGACGCTGTCCTGGGTAAGACGCCGCACGCTCTTGATCGGCACCTTATGAAAGGCCGCGTGCGCGGCAGTCGATCCGCTCGGCGTGCGCACGGGCAGGAGCCGGAGGAGCTTGCGGTTGAGCTGCTTCCACCGACGGAACTCGTCGGGGTCCAGTGACTGGCCGAACGCGGTCGCGATCGCGGCATCGCGGTCCAGATAGGCCTCCTCGTTGCGCCGCCACGTCTTCAGGTAGCGGTAGAACGGGACCGACGGGTGCAGATGGTGCACCAGGTGGTAGTTCTGGGAGAGCATCAGCGGGGTCAGCAGCCACTC
>DASZGO010000213.1:0-5574 GCA_035938755.1 Solirubrobacteraceae bacterium
GCGGCCCGAGGAGCTTGCGGACTGGGCCGGGGTGCTCGAGCCCGCCGCTGTGGCCCCCCTCGGGGCCTCGTTGGAGGTGCGCGGCCAGGCAGTGGAGGTGGTGATCGAGCAGGTCAGGCGGCTGGTGTCACGCGGCGCCCACGCCGTGGTGCTGATCGACTCCCTGGATGGCGTGCCCGGCACCGTGGCCGCCCGTGCGCTCGCCTCGGCGCGCAACGTGGGGGCCGGCGGATCGCTCACGGTGATCGCCACCGCAGCCGAACCGCGGGGCGGGGAGACCACGGTGATCTCGCTCGACGCGATTCTGGCCGGCGCCGGCCGGTTTCCCGCGCTGGATCTGGTGGAGAGCTGGACGCTGAGGCCCGAGCTCCTGGTCGGCGACGCGGCGGCCGAGGCGATCCTGCGGGCCCGGGCTGAAGCGCTGGAGTAGGCGCAGCAGCTCCATCTGGGTAGGCTCCTCTTTCACATCAAAGAGGAGAGTGTGCCCATGCGCCAGCTGACCGCGCTTGATCAGCAGTTCCTGGCCCTCGAGGGCCCGCGCCACTTCGGCCACGTCGGTGGCCTGGCCATACTCGATCCCTCGACTGCGCCCGGCGGGGACGTGACGTTGGCCGATCTCCAGCATCTGATCGCGGAGCGCCTCCCGCTCCTACCCCCGTTCCGCTGGCGCCTGGCCGAGGTGCCGTTCAAGCTCGACTACGACTACTGGATCGACGATCCCGACTTCGACTTGGATTTCCACGTGCGTGAGCTGGCGCTCCCACCGGACGCCGGCGACGAGAAGCTGGCCGAGCAGGTGGCGCGAATCTTCGGGCGGCCGCTGGACCGCGCCCGCCCGCTGTGGGAGCTGTATCTAATTCACGGCCTGCGCGACCGACGGGTGGCGGTCATGACCAAGATCCACCACGCGGTGATCGACGGCCTGTCGGGCGCCGAGCTCATGGGCGTCCTCCTCGACCTGTCGCCGGAGGGGCGCGAAGCCCCGCCGCCGCTGAGCGAGCCCGGAGACACTCCGCCCGGGGAGCTTGAGATGCTGGCCCGCGGCGCGTTTGGCCTGGCCCGGTATCCGCTGCGCCTGGTGGGCTCGATTCCGCGGGCCCTGCCCAACGTGGGCGAGGTGCCCCAGCTCAGCGCGATCCCCGGCCTGCGCGCCGCCGGCAGCGTCGCCGCCCTAGTCCAGGGGGCGCTGGGCCGCCGCGGTCGCGTGGTCGGGCATTTGGAGCTGAAGCCGCCACGCACGCCGTTCAACGGGCGGATCTCGGCGCACCGCCGGTTCGGGTTCGGAAAGCTGTCGCTGGACGAGGTCAAGCAGGTCAAGAACCACTACGGCTGCACGGTCAACGACGTGGTGGTCTCGATCTGCGCCGGAGCGGTCCGGCGCTGGCTGCTGGAGCACGATGCGCTGCCGCCGGACCCACTGGTGGCCCAGATCCCGGTGTCGGTTCGCCGGGAGAGCCAGCAAGGCACCTACGGCAACCGCATCCTGCTGATGACCGCTCCCTTGTTGACCAACCAGGCCGACCCGGTGCGCCGGCTGCGGGACACGCACGAGGCGCTGGCCGACATGAAGGAGCGGCACAAGGCGCTGCCGGCCGAGCTGCTGCAGGACGCCAACCAGTTCATCCCGCCGGCCGTGTTCGCCCGCGCGGCCCGGCTGACCTTCTCGCTGGCCAGCTCCTCCCGGGGCCGGCCGGCCTGGAACCTGGTGATCTCCAACGTCCCCGGCCCCCAGTTCGACCTGTACATGGCCGGCGCTCGGCTGGAGGCCAACTACCCGATCTCGGTGGTCACCGACGGCATGGGGCTCAACCTCACCGTCATGAGCTACCGCGGGAGCCTGGACGTCGGCATCGTGGCCGACCGGGAGCAGATCCCGGACGTGTGGAAGCTGATCGACTGGCTGCACGAGGCGCTGGACGAGCTCAAGCCGATCGGCCTGACCCTGACCGAAGCCGCGCCCCCGACCAACGGCGGCCCGGAGCGCGAGTCGGCGGCGGCCCCGGTTCCAGGAGGCGATCTCAATGAGTGAGCAGTTCTGTGACGTGGGCCGGGGCATCACCCTGTGCTACGAGGAGTTCGGCGAGCCGTCGGCCCCCCCGATTCTGCTGATCATGGGCCTAGGCACCCAGATGATCGGCTGGCCTGACGAGTTCTGCCGGCAGCTGGCCGGCCGGGGGTTCCGCGTGGTCCGCTTCGATAACCGGGACTGTGGCCGCTCGACCTACATCGAGGGTGCTCCTCCGCCGTTTGGCCAGCTCGTGCGGCGCCGGATCGATCCCGTGCTCTACACGCTGAGCGACATGGCCGACGACGCGCTCGGGTTGATGCGTGGCCTGGAGATGGAGCCAACCCACGTGGTGGGTGCGTCGATGGGCGGGATGATCGCCCAGACCCTGGCCGCCGAGCACCCGGGCTCGGTGCGCTCGCTCGTGTCGATCATGTCCAACACCGGGAGCCGGTGGAGCGGCCAGCCCGCCCTGGGCCTGTACCGGTATTTCCTGCGCCAGGCCCCAGCCGACCGCGACGGGTTCATCGAGTACATGACGCACGTGTTCGGAGTGATCGGCTCCCGAGGGCTGCCGCAGGACACCGAGCGGGTCCGGGACATCGTGGCCCGCAGCTATGACCGCGGTCACGATCCGGCCGCCCCGGGCCGCCAGCTCGGGGCGATCACCGCCTCCGGCGACCGCCGGGCCAAGCTGCGGCGAATCACCGCCCCGACGCTGGTGATCCACGGCACCACCGACCGGCTGGTCAAGCCCTCGGGTGGTCGGGCCACGGCCAAGGCGATACCAGGGGCCAGGCTCATGATGATCAACGGGATGGGCCACGACCTACCCGAGGCCGCCTGGCCGCAGCTGATCGACGCGATTGCCGGGCACGCCCAGGCGGCGGAAGCCGGCCGGGCGCAAGCCGTGGCGTAGCGCGCAACTCCGCCCGCCCTGTTGGGTTCAAACGGTCACACAGATCACCGGCAGGGAGAAGTGATAGATGCTTGGTTCGCGTCTGTTTTTCGGGACCTTCGCCTGCGCCCTCACGGCGGTGGCGATGCTAGCTGGGCCGGGACCGGCGGCCGCGCTCGGACCCAGTCCGCGGCTGACCATCGCCGTGTCGCCGGAGCCGTCCACGGCCGGCCAGCCGGTGACGATCTCAGGACGGCTCCACGCCCGCCGCGCGGCTCGGACGGTGGTCATCCTCTGGGGGCGCAAGACGGCGGCGCGCGGATTCCGGCGCTACGACTCGACGCTCACGGATGCCCGCGGCCGTTACTCGTTCAGCGAGCGCCTGCAGTTCAACCACCGGTGGTACGTGACCGCCGCGAGCAGCCAGAGCCCCACCGTCCTCCAGCGCGTGCGGGCGGTGGTCCTGCTCGCCAGCTCCCAGATGAACGTGCCGCCGGGCGTGGCGGTAACCCTGGGCGGTGGCGTCCTCCCGGCACACGCCGGCGAGCGGATCGTGGTCCAGCAGTTGCGAGTGGGGGGATGGCAGACGCTGGCCGAGGCTCGCCTGGACCGCCGGTCGCGGTTCTCGCTTCCGCACACATTTGCCACCGAGGGCGCTCCCAAGCTGCGGGCGTTCCTTGAAGGCGGCCCGGAGAACTCGGACTCCCGGTCGCCGATGATCACCCTGAGCGTAAAGGGGATCTACCGGATCAAGCACGTGGTGATAATCATGCAGGAGAACCGCTCGTTCGACCAATACTTCGGGACTTTCCCCGGCGCCGACGGGATCCCTGGACTGGCGAGCAACCCCGGCACGCGGCCCTGCGCTCCCGATCCGCTCCACGGCGGCTGCGTCCTGCCGTTCCATGACACGAACGACAAGAACTTCGGCGGCCCGCACGGGCAGGTCGACGCCTCGAGTGACGCCGACTGCGCGAACTTCGCCACCCGCGCCGCCTGCAAGATGGACGGCTTCGTCAGCCAGGCCGAGCACGGCCAGAACTGCACCACCAACGCTCCCGGCTGCAGCCCGTGTACCACCGACACCCAGGCCAAGTGCGTCGACGCGATGGGGTATCACGACTCGGGCGAGATCCCCAACTACTGGACCTACGCGCGGGACTTCGTGCTCCAGGACCACATGTATGAGCCCAACGCCTCGTGGAGTCTGCCTCAGCACCTGTTCATGGTGTCCGGCTGGTCGGCGCTGTGTACGAACCCGCTCGACCCGCTCTCGTGCAGCAATGCGCTCCAGAGCCCGAACCCGGATTCCCTGAAGAGCGGGGCCAACGACGGGCAGCCGCACTACGCCTGGACCGACGTCACCTATCTGCTGCATCGCGCCGGGGTCAACTGGGGCTACTACGTGTTCGCCGGCACCGAGCCCGACTGCGAGTCCGACAGCGCGGTGACCTGCACGCCCGTCCAGCAGGGCCCCCAGACTCCGGGGATATGGAACCCGCTGCCCTCGTTCACCGACGTCGCCCAGGACGGCCAGCTGGGGAACGTGCAGACGTTGTCCAACTTCTTCGCCGCGGCTCACAACGGGACCCTCCCGGCCGTGTCGTGGATCGACCCCAACGGGAAGGTGTCAGAGCACCCGGCGGCGCTGGTGAGCGCCGGGCAGACCTACGTCACGGGATTGATCAACGCGATCATGCAGGGCCCGGATTGGAGCTCGACCGCGATCTTCCTGTCCTGGGACGACTGGGGTGGGTTCTACGACCACGTGGTGCCGCCCGGGGTCGACAGCAACGGCTACGGCCTCCGGGTTCCCGGGATCGTGATCAGCCCGTACGCCAGATCTGGCGCGGTCGATCACCAGACGCTCAGCCACGACGCGTACCTGAAGTTCATCGAGGACGACTTCCTCGGCGGGCAGCGCCTGGACCCGCACACCGACGGGCGGCCTGACCCGCGGCCCGACGTGCGCGAGGCCAACCCGCTGCTGGGGGACCTCACGCAGGACTTCGACTTCAGCCAGCCGGCGCGGCCGCCGGTCGTCCTCCCGGTGTGCCCGCAGACCGACCTGGTGCCCCAGCCGCCCTGCTGAGGTTCAGTACGCGGTGCAGCGGGCCCGGTGCCGGGGCCGCGCCTTGTAGCGCTCGCCCTGGCCGAGCAGCCACAGCTGCTGGTCGATGTCTGCCGCCCGCGTGTCCGCTCCGGCGGCCACGATCAGCTCCACCGCCTGGAGCGCGCAGGCCCGGATCTCCACCTCCTCCGGCGAGCCGTGCGCGATCAGCTCGCCGCGGTCGATCCGCGCCACCAGCTCGTCCGAGAAGCGCAGAACGCCGTCCAGCCGCAACACGTGCGGCACCAGGTTGTCGGCGAACATGGTCAGCCGGTCGAGGTCGGCGAATCGCCCCACCCCGGCCCGGTGCAGATCCGCGGCGGCGATCTGAGCCCGCTTGAGGAACGGCACCCGGAGCCCGTCGTAGCACGACGCGTCGGCAAAGCAGCGCCAGCCGGCCAGGCCCTCCACCAGGCTCGCCGCCGATCCGCCCGCCTCATCTACCACCGCGGCGAAGCTCCCGGCGTCGGCCACCCCGCGCCCCAGGTCGCGCAGCGAACCGGCGAACAGCGCCATCAGCTCATGGTCCGGATCCTGCCCGAGGGCGAGGGCGACCTCGGC
>DASZGO010000214.1:0-2007 GCA_035938755.1 Solirubrobacteraceae bacterium
GGTTCCCACTCACCGTTGAGAATGCGGGTCCGCAGGTCGGCTGCAATGTCGAGGTACCGCGAAGCTCCGGCCGGCAACGTTGGCTCCCAACTCAAGATAGACTATTTGCCCAAGCATATTGACAGCGACCGCAACCAGCCCCACGATGAAAATATGCCCAAGCAATTAAGGGCACAGTAAGGCCCCCTGGACCATCCGGCAAGATCACCCAGGGGGCAAGGCCCCTGCGACAGGACCCCAACATGGAAGCTAGCACGCCACATGGCCAGCCAGATAGAGGCCCTCTGAGCTGCGCCGCAGCGGCGCCGCCTGAGCTTATTGAGACGGCAGCTCGCGCTACGGTGACGGCGCTTACCTCGCCGCCGCCCGCACTGTAGACGAACTGGGACGGCTGGCATGAGCCGGGGCGTCGTCTACACGCTTCACTTCTGGCCGAAGCTTGCCCACGCGGGGCATTACACGGGCTCGGCCCGCGAACAGCGACTGGCGCGGCGGCTCACCGACCACGCTCTGGGACGCGGCGCGCGGATAACCCAGGTTCAGGCCCAACGCGGAGGCGACTGGGTCCTTGGCCGCGTCGAGCCCGGGGGCCGGGACCGCGAACGCCAGCTCAAGAACATGCACAACGCGGCCAAGCACTGCGACGTGTGCCAGGCCCTGAACGGCCGCCAGTCTGGTCGGCTCACCACCGAACAGGCCCTCTCCAAAGCCGGATGGAACACGGCCAGCCAATACCAGCAGAGCCTGCTCCTGGAAATCTTCGGGCTCCAGGCTGCCCCCGACTCCCTCATCCCAGACAAACACCCCGAGCCTGCCGTCAAGCCGGTCATCCCGACGCCGCGGCCCGAGCCGGTGCACTCCACCCCGGAGATTGACGCGCTGGTCGACGCGCTCATCGAGAGCTGGACCACCCCGAAAGCCGAGCCCGCCCCGGAAACGGACATGGAGGCGGGCGCGTGAACCCGCAGGACGCCATTGAGGCGGCGGAGCTGGCCGAGGCCGAGACCGCCTACCGCCACCAGCTGGCCCGGGAGATGTACCAGGCCGGGCAGCGGGCTGGCTTCCAGGCCGGCTACGAGCAGGCCGCCGCCGACATGGCGGCCCGGTGGGACCAGATCGCCCGGCCCGTCGCGCACGGGATCAGCCACGCCGAGCTCGAAGAGCGCCGCTGGGGACCTGGCGGCCGCGCCCGCTTCGCAGACCCGCGGCCCGGCGACTTCCCCCGCCGGGCCGCCAGACCGCAACCAGAACACCAGGCAGACCACGACATGGAGGCAAGCCCATGACCGACACCGAGATCGCCCACACACCGGGCGACCCGGCGATGGCCCGGCCTGACCCGGCGATGTTCGCGCCACTGACCTACCACGAGAACAGCATCACCTGGGCTCACCTCACCTCCGGCTGGTACAAGCAGGCCGCCGTCTACCCGGGGCTGTCCGAGCCGTGGAAGGAAACCGGCGCGCTGCTCGACGACCTGCTCGCGGCCCGCCAGGCCGCCCGGCAGGCCGCGCCGGAACCGGAGGCGTCGTGAACGCGCCGTGCCCGCAATGGTGCACCACCGACCACGACAACGACTCGACGTGCCGCAAGGACGTCGAACCGGTCAAGGTCCGCAACGGAACCCCTTACCGCGTCCGGGCGTACCCCCTGCGGATGTACCGCGGTACCTCTCAAGTCGCGGTCAGCACCGGCCCGGCAGCGCTTTTCTCTGCCGATCACGACGAGGCCATGGACATCGCTGGCCTCCTTGACGTACTCGCCACGGCAACACCCGCGCAAATCCGCCGTCTCGCCATCCAGATCCGGGAAGCGGCGGACCTGGCATTCCCCGAGGCCGGATCATGACCACCCGCGCCGACCCCCCGAAGAACGCGATCAGCTACGAGCAGTACCTGCGCAACCGGATCGCCGAGCCACTCACCACCTGCGGGCCGCCGGTCCACGACACCCGCTCCCTGTGGCAGCACATCCCGTGGCTCAACCCCTACCGCGAGCTGGAACAGC
>DASZGO010000215.1:0-3790 GCA_035938755.1 Solirubrobacteraceae bacterium
GCGAGCCCGGCCACCACCCACCCGGCGAGCGCCACCCAGCCGCTCACGCCTCAACGCTGCCGTCGACCAGCCGGTACCCGACCCCCCACACGTTGATCACGAACCGGTCCCCGGCAGATGCCAGCTTCTTGCGCAGCCGGAATGCGTGGGAGTCCAGCGTCCGCGTCGTACCTAGGCTCCTGAACCCCCACACGCCACGCAGCAGCTCCTCACGCGTGAACACTCGCGTGGGCTCGGCCGCCAGCGCCCGAAGCAGCGCAAACTCCTTCTTCGACAGCTCCACGCGCTCCCCGCGCACCCACACCTGGCGGGCCAGAGGGTCGAGCTCCAGCGCCCCGACCCGGAGCCTGCCCAGACCCGGGCGGCGCTCGGTGCGCCGCAGCAGAGCCCGGATCCGGGCCACCAGCTCCTGATAGCTGAACGGCTTGACCACGTAGTCGTCGCACCCCCGCTCAAACCCTCGGAGCCGGTCGAGCTCGGATCCGCGGCCGGTCAGGACCAGCAGCGGCAGCTCGGGATCGATCCGCCCGGCTACCCGGTCGGCGTGACGCACCCGTCGCACCAGGTCGAGTCCATCGGCGTCGGGCAGGCCCAGATCGACGATCGCCAGGTCGGGATACCCGGACTCGATCAGCCGCTGGCCGTCGGCCGCGGAATCCGCTTCCAACAGCTCGTATCCGTCGATCGAGAGGTTCTCGGCCAGGAACGTGCGCGTTGGCTGGTGGTCCTCGACCAGCACGATCGTCGCTCCCTGCTCCATACCTATTAGAGGGTTCGGCGGGCGCAAATTCGCCCCCCTGGCTGAATCTCTCCTCCCGAGGACGGACCTCGAACCGGCTCAGGCCGATTTCGGCCCGCTCACTGCAACATCGCTTTCAGCCCGTGCGTAGTGGGAGGAAACCCAAATATGATGCCGACGCCCCAGATGTACAAGCGCGGGAACTACAGCTCTGGCGAAGACTTCGTGCTCGAGTACGGAGAGCTTCGCTTTACCTTCAACGAACGCGACTTTCGCGAGCGCTGCGAGCAGGCTGCCCGCAAATTGGGGTTTATTGCCGCGGAGATTGAGCCTGATGAGGCTGAGGATCTGATCAATCTGGTGGTCAACGGCGAGGTGAGCGATCCCGCGTCCGCCCTGGGTGAGCACGTGAACGAGTGCTGGCCCGAGCTGGTCGGGCCTTCGGAGCGCTCGCTGGTCCACTGGCTGAGGCGGCTGATCTTCCGCAGCGCTTGGCTCGACCAGCGGGTCAAGGAGGGCGAGTTGGACGTGTGGTTCGACGAGGAGACGAACGCGTTCGTTTACATCCAGCCGGATCGTGGGGATGAGCCGATCCAGCTGGCCCCGGAACCGAACTGGAACCGCGTCGCCTACGTGCGGCGCTAGCCGCCTGACCCGCTGGCCGGGACCTGCTGGTTGCGCGGCGGCGGGTTGTCGAGCAACAGCTTGGGCACCGTCACGAGCTTGTAGCCCTTGGCCCGCAGGCCGTGGATGATCTCGGGCAGCGCGGCCGCCGTCTCCGCACGGTTTCCGCCCGCGTCGTGCATCAGGAAGATCGCACCCGGGCGCGCGCCGGCCAGCACGCGTTGGGCGATGGCGGCCGAACCGGGCAACTTGAAGTCCTCGGTGTCGATGGTCCACAGGATCATCAGCATCCGGTACTTGTGCAGCAGAGACAGAGTCTCCTTGTTCCAGTAGCCGTAGGGCGGCCGAAACAGCCTCGGGAATGGGGCGCCATACTGCCGGATCGCGGTCACCTGATCCAGCAGCTGCTTCTGCTGCTCGGCATACGGCAGGTGGCTCATGGGGGCGTGCCCGAACGTGTGGTCGCCGATCGGATCGCCCATCGCCACGATCTGGCTGGTGGAGGCGTGGAAGTAACGCTGGAGGTTTCCGACCTGGAAGAACGTGGCCGGGGCGTTGTCCCGCTGCAGGACCGACAGCACCTGGGGCGTGTACGGACCCGGTCCGTCGTCGAAGGTCAACGCCACCTCACGGTGCTGCGAGCCCGCGATCTGGACCAGTGGGGTGTAGGCCAGCGTGCGGTCGATGGCGCCGTTCTCCGCCGCCAGCTCGTTACCGGCGAACGAACCTGACCCCCCTCCGGCCAGGGTCTGCAGCCGCTGGAAGAAGCTGCCGGCGCCCAATGCCGCGGGCTGAGGCGTCGCGCCACCGCCGCCCGTCGTGATGGCGATCAGCACGATGATCGCCGCGATCCCGAATAGGAGCAGGGCCAGCGCCCGCCGCCGGCGGTGGTGGGGCTCCTTGCTCCAGTTGCGCGGTGGACCCGGCCGGGGAGCAGCCCCGCCGGGCCCTGTTTGTCGTCGCATGGTCGTGTCGGGCATCGATCTTCCGAGCGCCTCATGATGCCGAGCCAATCGGCGGCATGCGTTTCCGGGTCAGCTGTATGACGCTGGGTCCTCGGGCGGCCTTCACCTAGCGCCACGGCGTCCCAGAGGCCTCTGGCTCAATACTCTGCATCACATGCAAGCTCGGGTCTGGCTGGTGATGCCCACCTACGACGAGGCGGCAAACATCGCCGGGATCCTGCACGCCACCCATGCCGAGCTGGGGCGGCTGGCCCCGGACGAATTCCGCATCCTGGTGGTGGACGACTCCTCCCCGGATGGCACTGGCGAGCTCGCCGAGGGCGTGGCCCGGGAGCTCGGGGACATCGAGGTCCTGCATCGGCCGGGCAAGAGCGGGCTGGGCCACGCCTACCTGGCCGGGTTCGGCCGGGCATTGGCAGGCGGGGCCGAGCTGGTGATTGAGATGGACTCCGATTTTTCGCACGATCCCAGGTATCTCGGGGAGCTGCTGGAGGCCGCCGAGGACGCCGACCTGGTGCTGGGGTCTCGCTACGTCGACGGGGGCGGAGTCCGTGACTGGGGGCTCCTGCGCCGGTTGATCAGCCGGGGCGGCGGCACCTACGCGCGGGTCATCCTAGGCGTGGCGGTCCAGGATCTCACTGGCGGATTCAAGTGCATCCGGCGTGAGGTGCTTGAGCGGATCGAGCTCGAAACGATTCAGGCCGAGGGATACGTGTTCCAGATCGAGGTCACCTACCGGGCGCTACTGGCCGGCTTCCGGGTCCGGGAGGTCCCGATCGTGTTCCGCGACCGAACCGAGGGCACGAGCAAGATGTCGACCCGCATCGCGGTCGAGGCGATGTGGTCGGTCCCCCGGCTGCGCCGGAGTGCCGCCACGGCCATCGCTCGGGCCGGCGCGCCGGCGCTCGACGCGCCCTCTCAGCCGGTAAACCGCGCCTAAAACTCTGGCCGCCCTAACTCAATATCAATCCGCCCAAGGTCATCCTTCGGCAGCGGTGACCATCCAGGACCCGGTTTACGCTACCGAGGGGAGCGTCGCCTCCCTTCCGTCGCGAGGCCTCGCGCTGCGCGTCCCGATTCCGGCTACGCTCAGCGCCCGTCTCGGGCTGTTCGGGGTGATCGCCGGCACCCTGCTGGTGGCGCTGGCCGCCGCGCGCACCCCCCAGCTGCTGCCCCAGACGACGCGCCCGGCCCCGGCTTGGCTGGCCGGTCCGTTCGGCGAAACCGGACTGAGCCTGTCCGGCGCCGGGCTGGTGGCGCTGCTGGTGGCCATATTTGCCTGCTACGTCCTGGCCGTCCAGGGCGCGCAGCGCCTGTCCGGGCGAACCCTCGTGCTGGGCATCCTGGCCGTCTACGCGCTGGTGCTCCTGGCGCCGCCGCTGTTCTCAACCGACCTGTTCAGCTACCAGATGTACGGGCGCCTGGGAGCCCTGAACGGACTGAACCCATACCTGGTTGGTCC
>DASZGO010000216.1:0-8861 GCA_035938755.1 Solirubrobacteraceae bacterium
GGGGTCGAGCTGGTGGTGGTCAACCCCCAGACCCACAGCTCGGGGGCGCTGGTGGCCAAGGAGCGCTACCGGCTGCGCAAGAGCGGCTGGAGCATCGGACAGGGCGACATCCCGGCTGAGCGCTCGGCCGCCTCGCCGGACGGCAGGCTCCGGGTCACGTACGCCACGGCCTCAGGCGACCTGCTGGGCATCGACCTGGGCTGGATCACCCGCTCGCGCCCTGTGGCGCTGGCCCTGGCCCGGGCCATGTTCGGTCGCCAACCGGCCATGTCGATCATGCTTGAGACGGGCCCGGCCTGAGCTCGAGGCGCCGGCCTGGCCCCAGCGCCACCGCGCTCCGGCCAGCCAGGAGATCCTCCAGGTCCTGCCCCACCAGCTCGCGGCGCCAGCCCTGCAGGGTGCGCACGTCCGGCTCCGACTCGCCCCGCCGGGTCGCGCCCACGATCGCCTCCAGCTCGGAGCGTGAGGCGATCAGCTCGTAGGCCAGTCCGGCCTCCAGCGCGCGGGCCCGGAGCAGCGCCTCGGCCAGCGCGATCAGCGGTACGTCAGCCGGGTCCGAGCGGCCGCGGAACTCCTCGCGCTGGATGGGCGGAGCCTCCAGCCCCCGGGCTACGGCATCGAGGATGGCCTGGCCCCGGCGCCTGATCGTTGACGGGTGGACGCCGCGGATCTGCTCGAGCTGATCCAGGCTTGTCGGCTTCCGCCGGGCCAGCTCAATCATCGGCGGGTCCGCCACCACCGATCCCACCGGGCGGTCCTCGCTGGACGCGGTGCGCTCGCGCCACGCGGCCAACTCCCGGGCCACCGCCCGCGAGCGCGGGTCCAGCTGATTGGAGCGCGGCAGGCGCTCCCAGGCCGTCTCGGGGTCACGCTCGTCGCTGGCCGACTCGAGCCGCCGGCACTCCTCGCGGGCCCACTCTAAGCGCTGGCTCTGGACCAGGCGCGACTGGATCTCATCGCCGAGCTCCAACAGGTGGACCACGTCCTCGGCGGCATAGCTCAGCTGCTCTCCGGTCAGCGGCCGCGCGTCCCAGCGGGTGTAGCTGGCCGTCTTGCCCACCCGGCGGCCCAGCACCTGGGCCAGCAGGTTGCCGTAGCCGGCCTGGGCGCTGCCCCCGGCGAAGCCGGCCGCGATCTGGGTGTCGAAGATGTTGTTGACCGAGGTGTGCCAGGCCCGGCGCAGGATGGCCACGTCCTGGCGCCCGGCGTGGAGCACCACCTCGATGTTCGGATCGCCCACCAGCTCGGCCAGCGGGCCGACCTCCACCTGCGTGTCGAGCGTGTCGATCAGCGCGATGCACGGAGTGTCGCCGTTGTCCGAGCCGTCCACCGCGACCTGGACCAGGCAGAGCAGCGGCCGGTAGCGCCCCTCGGACATGAATTCGGTGTCGATCCCCAGCCGGCCCCGGGCGCGAGCCGCCTCGGCGAGCCCCGCCAACTCGGCTGTGGTGGCCAATTCCCACTCCTCCATATGGTCAACCTATCCGGGCCTGAGAAACCAAAACCCGGAGCGGTGGGGCAGAAGTCAGCCCGGCGGGCCCTGCCTAGGCCTCGAGGAGCTCCAGAATCGTGCTCGCTGCGGCCACCGGCCAGGCGTCAGAGGCCAATGCGGTGAGGGATCGTTGCAGGCTGTCGCCACGGCCTTCGTTGTCCCGGCCTACCTCGGAGACCAGCCAGTCGTGGGCGCCGAGTCGGTACATGTGAAGTGCCCTGCCCCCTTTGCCGCGGGCGACAATCCATTCACCCCAGCCGCGCGGCTCGACCACCAGCTGAGCTGACGCCTTCACAGGATCTGCACGCGGACAAGTTCGATCTGCACGATTTCGTTACTTGCGGAGGGCATCCTCAAGCGGCAACGAACGTAGAACGGAGACGACCATGACAACGTCGAGTGGAGTTTCGGACCGAAGCCCCAAGCCTTTGGCGCGTAGCCAGCTGTATTCACTTGGCCTTCCGTCGTGGGCCGATCCGACGGTCCGACCGGCCGCGGGAACCGCAGCGCGGGGGAAGGTGCGGCGAGCCATCCGAGGTCCGCACTGGCGGGACAAGCGTCCCCGGAGGAAGGTGTGATGGTCGGCGCGCAGTGCAGACCCATTCCCACCGCGACCGAGAACGGCCAGTCCCCCGACCGCTTCTTGGAGCTCTTGGACTGCCTGGCCGACCTGCGGGTGGAGGCCACCAAACAGCGGGTGGAGATCTGTCAGGCCCGCGGCCTCGACGATCCTCGGGTTGGTGAGCTGGTCGGGCGGTTGGCCGAGCTGGAGTTGGAGCTGGGTCGACTGAGCGTCGACGCGGCGGCGGCTCACCAGCTGGCCCAGCACATTCACCTGATATGACGAGCGGCCAGCTGACACAGGTCGAGCTGGCGCTGCTGGCCCGCCGGAATCTGGGGCAGGTGACAGACGAGATCGTGCGCCGGCCCACCGCCACCCCTCCCTCGAATCAAAATCCGATCCCGTTGGTAGGATATGGCCATGATCTTCTCCTCCAAGGCCGAATACGGCGTACGGCTGATGGTCGAGCTGGGGCGCCAGGCGGCTGAGCAACCGACGAGTCTGAAGGCGATCGCCGACGCCGAGAACCTGCCGCTGGCCTACCTGGAGCAGGTGGTGGCGCGGCTGCGCAAGGCCGGGCTGGTGATGAGCGCCCGGGGCGCGCACGGCGGCTACTGGCTGGCCCGGCCGGCCGAGGAGATCTCGATGGACGAGGTGGTCCAGGCGCTCGAGGGCCAGATCGCGCCGATGGAGTGCTTCGTCCACGAGCACACTGAGCGCGTTCTGTGCTCGCACGAGCCGGACGCGGGGCGCGGATGCGCCACCAAGCTGCTGTGGACCAAGGTGCAGGGCGGCATCGTCCGCTCGCTGCAGACCACCACCCTGGCCGAGCTGGTCGAGTTCACGCGCCGGTTCGACCGAGCGCCTGCGGGGGTGGCGTGATGGCCGAGCTGGAGATCCAGAACCTGCACGTCCAGGCCGGGGACAAGGAGATCCTGCGTGGCCTCGACCTGGCGGTGGATCGAGGCGAGATCCACGCGCTGATGGGGCCCAACGGCTCCGGCAAGTCGACCCTGGCCAACGCGATCATGGGTCATCCCGGGCTCGAGGTGACGGAAGGCAAGATCCTGTTCCGCGGCGAGGACATCACCGAGGCCGACCCGGACGAGCGGGCGCGGATGGGGCTGTTCATGGCCTTCCAGTACCCCGTGTCCGTCCCCGGCGTGACCGTGACCAAGTATCTGCGCACGGTGCTCAACGCGCACCGGGAGGCTCGCGACGAGCAGCCGATCCCGCTAAAGGAGTTCCGCCAGGACGTGGAGGCGGCGATGAAGCTGACCAACGTGCCGCGCGAGTTCTCAAGCCGCTACCTGAACGAGGGCTTCTCCGGCGGCGAGAAGAAGCGGATGGAGATCCTCCAGCTGGCCTTGCAGCGCCCGGCCATGGCGATCCTGGACGAGACCGACTCCGGGCTGGACATCGACGCGCTGCGGGTCGTGGCCGACGGAGTCAACTCGGTGGCCGGCCCGGACATGGGCCTGCTGATCATCACCCACTACCAGCGCATCCTGCACCTGGTCCAGCCCAGCCACGTGCACGTCATCTACCAGGGTCAGATCGTCAAGCAGGGCGGCCCCGACCTGGTGACCGAGCTCGAGGCGAAGGGCTACGGCTGGATCACCGACGAGGTCGCGGCGTGAGCGTCAGCGCCGCCGCCACCGGCGCGCTGCCGGACCTGGCCGCGCAGTTCCCGGTCCTGAAGCGGCGCTTCGACGGGCACCGGCTGGTCTACCTCGACTCGAGCGCGACCTCGCAGACCCCGCAGCCGGTGATCGACGCCATGACCCGGTACTACACCGAGTCCCGGGCCTCGATCCACCGCGGCGTATACCCGCTGGCCGTCGAGGCCACCGAGCTGTACGAGGGCGCGCGGCAGCGGATCGCCGACTGGCTGGGCTCGACGACCCAGGAGACAATCTTCACCTCCAACGCCACTGCTGCGATCAACCTGGTCGCCTACACCTGGGGCCGGCAGAACGTGCAGCGCGGCGACCTGGTGGTGCTGACCGAGATGGAGCACCACTCGAACATCGTGCCCTGGCAGATCCTGTGCCAGGACCGCCAGGCCGAGCTGGCCTACGTTCCTGTGCTGGACGACGGCCAGCTGGACCAGGAGGCGTTCGACGTGCTGCTGGCGCGCGGTCCCAAGCTGGTGGCCCTGGTCCATGTGTCGAACGTGCTGGGCACGATCAACCCGGTGCAGGAGGTGGTGCGCCGGGCGCACGACGCCGGCGCCGTGGTGCTGATCGACGGTTCCCAGGCCGTGCCCCAGGTGCCGGTGGACCTGCGCGCGCTGGATGCGGACTTCTACGCCTGGACCGGGCACAAGGCCTACGGCCCGACGGGGATCGGGGTGCTCCACGGGCGGCGTGAGCTGCTGGAGGAGATGCCGCCGTTCATCGGGGGCGGGCACATGATCCGCACGGTGGCGGCCGCGGAGTCCACCTGGACCGATCTGCCCTGGAAGTTCGAGGCCGGGACCTCGCAGATCGCCGAGGCCGTGGGACTGGGCGCGGCGGTCGACTGGATCCAGGCGATCGGGGTGGAGCAGATTCGCGCCCACGAGGAGGGGCTGGTGGCCGAGACGCTGGCCCGCCTGCGCTCCGAGGTTCCGGGCATCACCATCCACGGCCCGACCGACGCCGCCGATCGGGGGGCGCTGATCTCGTTCGCGCTGGAGGGCGCGCATCCCCACGACGTGGGGGAGATCCTGGGTCGCGAGGGGGTGTGCGTGCGGGCGGGGCACCACTGCGCCCAGCCGCTCATGCGGCGCCTGGGCGTGACGGCGACCACCCGCGCTTCGTTCGCCGTCCACAACTCGCCGGCTGACGTCGAGGCGCTGGTCAACGGGTTGGAGCGGGTCCGGCAGGTTCTGCAGCTCTAGCGGCCGCTCCAGGTCAGCTGACGCCGCTACTCAACCAGGGGCGGATCCCGCAGCTTCGAGTTGAGCTGCTCAGACAGGGCCTGGGAGGCGGCCCGGGCGGCGGCTAGCTGCTCCTGTTCGTCGAGGCCCTTGAGCCGGGCCATCTCGCGGGCCTCGGCGGCCGCTTCGTAGCGCTGGCGCGCCTCGGTGGTCCGGGCCGCGGCCTCACGGCGCAGCAGCTCGGCACGTTCAGAGATCGCCGCGGCGGGCTGATCGGCCGCGTGGACCTCCACGGCGGTTCGCTCTGGCGTGAACGTGAACGAACCCGAGTCGGTGAGGGCCGGGCGATGGCACACCGTCTCGATGGTGATCGAGCCATCGTTTTCCACGTGAGTCGTCACCTCGTAGCGGGCGTAAGGCTCGATCGCCTCGAGCCAGTGCTGACGGTCCACCAGCAGGTCGTGGTTGTCCCGCGCCACTAGTTTGTCGCTGGTCCAGGCACCGAGGTGGATCCAGCCCCAGTGTGTGGCGGCCAGGATGATCCCGACCCAGAGCTCGACCACTCCGGTAACCGCCGAGCCCGACAGGAGCTCGACCACGCCCAGAATGGCCAGCGCGATCCCGCCGAGGAGCGTGATCCCGCCCAGGGCCACTCCGGCCGCCACGAGCGGCGAGCGCCCCTGTCGGGCCGGGAGCGGGACGGGACGGGACATGGAGGCAGGCAGGGTCTCGGGGCCGGCATCGAGCAGCCGTTCGTCGGCAGATCTCCCGACCAGCTGCTCCGGTGGCGAATCGTCGGCCATGGTCTGTTGGTGAAGCTACTCCTTGCGGGGTGTAACGTTCGTATTTGGGCGCCATGCCGATCTTCTTTTTCACCGTCGAGCAGCAGGAGCGGGCAATCGTCGAGCGGTTCGGCAAGTTCGTGCGCGTGGCCACCCCCGGCCTGCAGACCAAGACGCCGTTCGTGGAGCGGGTGGCCGGCCGGGTCAGCCTCCAGGTCGAGCAGCTCAATTCGCAGATCGAGACCAAGACCAAGGACAACGTGTTCGTCGTGGTCAAGCTGGCCGTCCAGTACAAGGCCGGCGCGCAGCCCCAGCAGGTCCAGGATGCGTTCTACAAACTCGATAACCCCGAGATCCAGATGCAGTCCTACGCGTTCGACGTGGTGCGCTCGCACATCCCGAGCATGGACCTGGACGAGGCCTACGCCGACGCGGACACGATCGCCAAGCACATCCAGGACACGCTGCACCAACAGATGGCCGAATACGGCTATGAGATCGTCAAGGCGTTGATCACCAACATCGAGCCCGACCAGCGGGTCAAGGACGCGATGAACAACATCAACGCAGCCCAGCGCAACCAGGTTGCTGCCTCAGCCCAGGGCGACGCTCAGAAGACGCTGGCGGTCAAGAAGGCCGAAGGCGAGAAGGAGACCATGCGGCTGCAGGGCGAGGGTGTGGCCGCCGAGCGCAAGGCGATCGCCGAGGGCCTCCACGAGTCGCTGGAGATCATCGCCCAGCACGGCCTGGACCCGCGTGAGGCCATGGCCCTGGTCGCGCTGACCCAGTACACGGACATGATCCGCAACCTCGGTGAAGCTGCGCAGACCAACACGATCCTGCTCCCGCACTCGCCCAGCGGCGTGGGAGACCTGATGGCGCAGATCCGCGAGGGCATTCTGGTCGGCGACCTGAGCGGCGAAGTAGTGAAGCGCGGGCCCCGGGCGATCGATCCGGGGCGCGGCGCCCCAGGCGCCGGCTCTTAGCCGATCTCCTCTAGCGCCAGCTGGGTCAGCCGCTGCCAGTAGGCCTCGCCGTGCTCGGCCGAGGCTCTGGACGGGTCGCCGATCACGCCGTTGGAGGCCAGTGAGTCCACGCCGGCTGAGAACAGGGCACCGATGGCCTCGACCGGGTCGCCCGTGTAGCCAGGCTCCGCGCGCTCCATGTGCACCAGCTGCGGGTGGATGGCCAGCATCATGCTGGTCTCCCACTCGCCGGCGTGGAGTCCGCCCTCGCCCGCGGGCACGTCGTGCTCGGTGGCCCCCTGCTGCGGGATGCCGGCCAGGACCGATATGTCGGTGATGGCGTCGATGCGCACGCCGTCCGGGGCCTCGAGCTGCTCCAGCGCCGCGGCCAATGGAGCGAAGTTCCCGCCGTGGGAGGGCAGCAGCACGATGCGCTTGAAGCCGCCCTGGATCAGGGAGGACACGGCGTCGGACACAATTCCGTGAAAGGTGGCGTCGCTCAGGGAGATCGTGCCCGGGAAGGCGAGGTGGTGCGAGGAGCAGCCGAACGGAACCGCCGGCGCGGCGAACGCATCCAGAGCGTCGGCCACCCGGCGGGTCAGCTCCTCGCCGAGCACGCGGTCGGTGCACAGCGCCATGTGCGGCCCGTGCTGCTCGGTGGCGCCGAACGCCATGACCACCGTGTCCCGGCCCCGGGCGATCTCCTCGCGCACCTCGGGCCAGGTCAGCTCGTCCAGCTGCTTTGCCGCCACCGGCGGTCTCCTTTCGTTTGTGGTGCTGCCGTCCGCCGCGGCCGGGTGCGGTCGCTAGCCTTGATCTCGTGGACGACCTCTACCGAGAGAACATCCTCGACCATTACAAGCATCCGCACAACTGGAGTCCGCCGGCGGCCGAGCTGGAAGGGCCGGTGCAGGAGTTCCAGGACCTGAACCCGCTATGTGGGGACGAGCTGCGGGTGCAGCTGGCCGTGGATGAAGAGGGACGCGTCGCGGACGTGCGGTTCTCCGGACAGGGCTGCGCCATCTCGCAGGCCGCCGCTTCCATGGCCTCGGACGAGGTGAAGGGCATGAAGGTGGAAGACGTGATGCGGCTTGACCGCTCGTTCGTGCTCGACCTGCTGGGGATCGACATCTCAGCCACCCGGCTGAAGTGCGCCCTGCTCTCCTTGAAGGTGCTCAAGAGCGCCTCGCTGGGTCACGCGGCTGACTGGGAGCCGGAGACGCCGGAGAGCAGCACGCCGGCGCGCGGCGTGTCGGTCTGATCATCATCCGTTGATTCCGTCCCCCAGAACGTAAAGCTCCCACTGGGCGTAAGGGGGGCGGCGGCCGCAAATCCGATCGGCACGCTAGGATTTAGGGCGTGCCCGAGATCATTGAAGTCTGCCCGGTCGAGGACCTGAAGCCAGGCGAACGGCGCCTGGTCGAATGGGAGGACCTGGAGATCGGCGTGTTCAACTGCGGCGGGACCCTCTACGCCATCGAGGACCGCTGCTCGCACGACAACGGGCCGCTGGCCGAGGGCGAGTTCGACGAGGCCAGCTGCACCGTCGAGTGCCCCCGCCACGGCTCGCTGTTTGACATCAAGACGGGCCAGCCCAAAACTCTGCCCGCATACGTTCCGGTGGACACCTTCCCGGTGATCATCGAAGCACAGACGATCAAGTTGGAGGTGGACTAGTGGCCGTAACGGAGAATCAACAGCTCCGCGACATTAACGCGGACTACACCGAGCGCTACGGCTTTCACGACGCCGAGAACTACCTGTACAAGGCGCCCAAGGGCCTGAGCCGGGAGCTGGTGGAGAAGATCTCCGAGTTCAAGTCCGAGCCGCAATGGATGCGTGAATTCAGGCTCAAGGCGCTCGATCACTTCCTGGCCCGCCCCCAGCCGACCTGGGGCTCGCCGCTGCTCGCCGAAGTCGACTACGACAACATCCACTACTTCGTCCGCGCCTCCGAACGCGCCGAGCGCTCGTGGGACGACGTCCCCGATGACGTCAAGAAGACCTTCGATCGTCTAGGCATTCCCGAGGCCGAGCGGAAGTTCCTGTCCGGCGTCGGCGCGCAGTACGAGTCTGAAGTGGTGTACCACCAGGTCAGAGAAGACCTGGAGAAGCAGGGCGTGATCTTCATGGACATGGACTCGGGTCTGCGTGAGCACGAGGACATCGTGCGTCAGTACTTCGCCACCGTGATCCC
>DASZGO010000217.1:0-1660 GCA_035938755.1 Solirubrobacteraceae bacterium
ACTGCACCGCCGTTTGAGCGCCCAGCAGGCCGAGCTGGAGCGGCTCAACGCCCGCCTGCTGGAGTCCTCGCGGCGCGACCATCTGACCGGGCTGCTGAACCGGAGATGCCTGGACGAAGCGCTGGACGAGCTCCTGGCCCGGTATGCCCGGTACGGCGGGTCGTTCTCGGTCGCGCTGTTCGACGTGGACCGGTTCAAGCACTACAACGACAGCCTCGGTCATGTGGCCGGCGACGAGGTGCTGCGGACGATCGCCGACGCCCTGTCAGCGCAGTGCCGCGAGGTCGACCGGGCGTATCGCTACGGCGGCGAGGAGCTGCTGCTGGCGCTGCCCGAGACCGGGCTGGACGACGCGGTGGCCGCGGCCGAGCGGATCCGAGCCCAGGTGGAGCGGCTGGCGCTTCGCCACGGAGATGGACGGGTGACGGTGAGCGCCGGAGTGGCCACGGTCGAGCCGGGCGACCAGGAACGCTCGGACCGGCTGCTGGAGAGAGCTGACCGCGCGTTGTACGAGGCCAAGCGGGCGGGGCGCAACCGCGTAGCTTCGGCCAGCCCTCCCGTCGCGGCGGGCTGACCTGATCTGGCGAGCTCAGGGGCTGGCTATCCTCAGCGGCGATGAGCCGCGAGCACTACTTCATCTGCCCGCACTGCGGGCACCGGTCCATGGCCACCGAGCGCAACGTGGCGTTTCGCCGTGACGAGGTCCGGGGCTGTGAGAAGTGCGGGTTCGCCTACCTGTTCGAGCTGCTGGACGACTATTACCCGGCGCCCAACGCCGCGTTCTTCGCCTGTGATGCCGATGGCCGGATCGTGGACTGCGGCAAGGGCTCGTTCGAGTTGACCGGGCTGACCACCGAGAAGGCGATCGGGCAGCCGCTCGCCAGCGCCCTGGGCCTTACGTTCGAGGACGGCACGGACCACGTGCAGACGGCGCTGGAGTGGGAGGTGCGGGTCCAGGGCAAATCGGCCGAAATCCAACGCAACGGCGATGCACCGGCCCGGGCGACCGCCGACATCTTCCCCGCCTACGATGACGAGGACGGCGGGGTTCTGGTGGTGCTCACGCCGGCCAACGGCCGGTAACGCTTCGGCCCGCGACCGCGACCACTAGCATCCAGCCGAGCTCATGACCGACCGGCAGCGGAACGCGTTCATCCTGGTCCTGGTCTTCGGTCTGATCGCCGCATCAGCGGTGGTGATCGCGTCGATGAAGACGCAGCTGGGCCTCGACCTCCAAGGCGGCGTCCAGCTGACCTATCAGGGTCTGCCCACGGCGCAAACCCCGGTGGTCACGCAGGACGCGCTGTCCCGTGCGGTCAACATCATGCGTCAGCGCGTGGACCAGCTGGGGGTCGCCTCGCCGCAGATTCAGACCTCGAGCGGCAACCAGATCGTCGCCAGCCTGCCCAACGTCAAGGACACGGCGCGGGCCGAGAAGCTGGTGGGTACCACCGCCAGACTCGAGTTCTACGACTGGGAGGCCAATGGCATCACCCCGTCCGGTAAGTCGGTCGCCGACCAGCTGAAGCTCCAGGATCCGACGGCCGTGGCGTTCAGCCAGGGGGGCGCGTCGGCACCCCCCGGGAATCCCGGCGCTGGGAGCACGCCGCTGTACAACGCGGTCAAGCTGGCGGCCAAGCAGCCCAAGCAGGTGTCGGCC
>DASZGO010000218.1:0-1628 GCA_035938755.1 Solirubrobacteraceae bacterium
GTCCACCGCAAACTCGACGCTCCAGCTGGCCGCGGCTCCGTCCATGCGAGGGCGCGTGATGGCGCTGTGGTTCGTGGCCTTCCAGGGATCCACACCAATCGGCGGCCCGATCGTGGGCTGGCTCATGGGCGTGGCCGGGGCGCGGGCTGGGCTGGGCCTGGGCGCCGTCACCTGCGCGGTCGTGGCCGCCGCGGGCTCGATCGCCCTGCGGCGGCGCCGGGACCGGCGGCGCGAGGTCGGCGGACAGCAGCCGGCGCTGGCGGCAGGCGCGTAAGTCACAATCGGGCCATGGCTGGTCGGATCAGGCGAGGCGCTCTGTATGGCTCCGCCATGCTGGCTGGTTGGGTTTTGCCATACACGGCGGCGGCCGCCGGTCCCGCGTGGACCACCTATCGCCACGACGGCGCGCGTAGCGGTATCGATCCGGATTCCACCTCACCGGTGGCCCCGACCCAGGCCTGGCAGAGCCCGGCCCTGGACGGTCCGGTCTGGGGGCAGCCGCTGGTCTACGGGACGCGGGTTTACGTGGCGACGGAGAACGACACCGTGTACGCGCTCGACGCCGCGACCGGGAACGTCGTGTGGTCCAAGCACCTGGCCACGCCGGTGCCCGCGAGCAAGTTGCCATGCGGCGACGTCAGCCCGGTCGGTATCACCAGCACTCCGGTGATCGACACAGCTACCGGAGCGATCTATGTGGTGGGCGACACGTGGGACGGGACCAACAGCTCGAGCATTCAGCACGTGTTATTCGGTCTCAACGCTTCCGACGGAAGTCCGACCGCCGGACTCCCGATAGCAGTGGATCCTCCGGGAAGCCTCCACACCGCGCAGCTCCAGCGCCCAGGACTGGCGCTCGACTCGGGCAAAGTGATCATCGGTTACGGCGGCAACGACGGCGATTGCAGCACCTACCACGGGTGGCTGGTGGCCGCGCCTGAGGGAGGCGGTGCACTGCAGAGCTTCGAGGTCGACAAGGACGGCACCGAAGGGGCGATCTGGGCGGCGGGCAATGGCCCCCCAATCGACTCCGCCGGAAACATCTGGGCGGCAACCGGCAATGGCAACACGGGCAGCACATACGAGTACCAGGAGTCGGTGCTCAAGCTGGACCCCAACCTGGGGCTCGTCGACAACTGGGCCCCGATTAACTGGCGATCGCTGGACTCGGGCGACGCCGACATCGGCTCGAGCATGCCCCTGCTGCTGCCGGGCAATCTGGTGTTCGAGGACGGGAAGTCCGGCCTCGGTTACCTGCTGGACAGCACTCACCTGGGGGGTGTCAGTAACGCGGTGTTCTCAGCGTCCGTTTGTGCGAGCTTCGGTGGTGGGATCTACGTGAACGGCGTGATCTACGTGGCCTGCTCGAACGGCCTGCGCGCCTTGTCGCTCGACACCACCCACCGGACCTTCGCAGCGCTGCCCGGTTGGACGGTCAATGGCTCGGCCGAAGGGCCGCCGATCTTCGCCGGCGGTCTGGTGTGGTCCGTGGGGTGGGGCGGCAGCACGCTGTACGGGCTGGACCCGGCCTCCGGAGCCGCCAAGTTCTCGGCTGACCTCGCGGGTTTTCAGCACTTCACCACGCCGAGCGCGGGCGGCGGCGACCTGTTCGTGGCCAACCACGCTTC
>DASZGO010000219.1:0-5538 GCA_035938755.1 Solirubrobacteraceae bacterium
GCGAACCCTCGTGCTGGGCATCCTGGCCGTCTACGCGCTGGTGCTCCTGGCGCCGCCGCTGTTCTCAACCGACCTGTTCAGCTACCAGATGTACGGGCGCCTGGGAGCCCTGAACGGACTGAACCCATACCTGGTTGGTCCACACGCCGCGGCCGCTGACCCGCTTTACGGGTACATCGGCTTTCGCTGGACGCACACCCCCACGGTGTACGGGCCGCTGTTCACCGCGCTGAGCTATGGCCTGGCTCCGCTGTCGATCGCGGCCAGCGCGTTCGCCTACAAGGGTCTGGCCGTCGTGGCCGTCCTACTGACCTTGTGGCTGGTGGGGCGGATCGCCCAGGACCGCGGCACCGATCCTCGACCGGCGGTGGCCCTGGTCGGACTGAACCCGCTGCTGTTTCTGTATGGGGCCGGCGGCGGCCACAACGACCTGCTGATGCTGCTTCCGCTGGTGGCTGGGATCCGGCTGGCGCTCCGCCGCCGGCCGAAGCCCGGCGGCGCCATGATGGTCACCGCCGCCGCGATCAAGCTGGTCGGTGGCCTGCCGCTCCTGTTCGCGCTGGCCGATGGCGGCCGTCACGGCCGGGCCGCGCGCCGGGGGATGCTATGGGGCGCGGGGGTCGCCGCAGCCGGATTCGGTGCCTTCGGTGCGGTCCTGTTCGGCGGCGGAATGCTGCACCTGCCGGCCACGCTCGGGCAAGCCCAGGGCCAGACCGGCGGCCGTAGCGTTCCCGCCTTGATCGCCGGTGGACTTGGACTCTCGACCGTGCGCGGGGCGGTTGCGCTGGTGCTGGGCGTGGCAGGTGCTGCGGGCTGCGCCTGGCTCCTCAGCCGGGTCTGGCGCGGCCGCCTGGAGTGGGTGACCGCGGCTGGGTGGGCCGCAGCGGCAGTTCTGCTCACCACGAGCTGGCTGGTCCCGTGGTATGTCGCCTGGCTGCTGCCGCTGGCCGGGCTCGCGGCCGACCGGCGTCTGTGGCGAGTCTCGATCGCCTTGAGCGCCCTGATCCTGGCCATCAACCTGGTCGACTACCTGCCCCACAGCGGCTTTCCGTGGAGCCTATGAGCGGGTCCTCGTACGATACGCATGTGGACCCCGCCCTCACTCGCGATGAGCGCCGGCTCGAGTTGCTGAGCGTCGTAGCTCCGATCTACAACGAGGAGGCCACGCTCGAGAAGTTCTACACGCGCGTGTGCGACGCACTGGAGGGCGTCCCGTTCGAGCTGGTGCTGGTCGACGACGGCTCGTCCGATTCCTCTGCCGCCCGGCTGGAAAGCCTGGCATCCGAGGATGACCGGGTCCGTGTGGTGTTCCTATCACGGAACTTCGGACACCAGACCGCGCTGACCGCCGGGCTCGATCATGCTCGCGGCAGCGCCGTGGTGATGCTGGACGCCGATCTCCAGGACCCGCCCGAGCTGATTCCCCGCATGCTTGACCACTGGCGCGCCGGCTGCGACGTGGTCTACGCGGTGCGCGAGCAGCGTGAGGGAGAGTCCTGGTTCAAGCTCGCGACGGCGCGCTGGTTCTATCGGCTGTTCGATCGCCTGGCCCAGGTCGAGCTCCAGCACAACTCAGGTGATTTCCGGCTTCTGGACCGTCAGCCGCTGGACGCGCTGCTGTCAATGCGCGAGCGCAGCCGGTTCCTGCGGGGGATGACCGTGTGGGTGGGCTACCGGCAGGCGGCGGTTCCCTACCGTCGCGACGCCCGCTATGCCGGGGAGACCAAGTACACGATCTCCAAGATGCTGCGGTTCTCGCTGGATGCGGTGTCGTCCTTCTCGCACCGCCCGCTCCAGCTGGCCACCCTGCTCGGCTTCCTGATCTCGACCCTGGCCTTCATCGCCATCCCGGTGGTGGTGGGGCTGCGGCTGGCCGGCTCGTATCTCCAGGGCTTCAGCACCGTGACCATCGCCGTGCTCCTGCTGGGCGGGATCCAGCTGATTGCCATCGGGATCATCGGCGAGTACGTGGGCCGGATCTACGACGAGGTCAAGGGCCGACCGCTGTACCTGGTGCGCTCGCGGTTGAACGTTGTGGAGTCCGAGACTCGCGAGCAGCCGGGCGTGGCGGCCCGCGACCGGACCGAGCTCTAGCCGCCGGCCGGGTTCGGTCCCACGCGGCGCTGCGGGACCGCGTCGGCGGCGTCCTCACTGGACGGCCGGAGCGGATGCACCTCGCCCCCCGACTCCGGCCGGCTCTCGAGCTCCTGCTCCAGCACGGAGATTCGAGAGGCCAAGCCCTTGATCGCGTCGGCGATCGGGTCCGGGAGATGGACCCAGTCCACGTCGGGGCCCTCGGGGCGGCGGCCCTCCACCCGAACCGGCTGACCGGGGTTGCCCACCACGGTGCAGTTGGGCGGCACGTCATGGATCACCACCGTGTTGGCCCCTACCTTCGAGCCGTGGCCCACGGTGATCGGACCTAGCAGCTTGGCCCCCGAGCCGATCGTCACGTTGTCCTGGATCGTCGGGTGGCGCTTGCCGGTCGAGAAGCCGGTCCCGCCCAGGGTCACGCCCTGGTACAGGGTTACGTTCTGGCCGATCTCCGCGGTCTCGCCGATCACCACGCCCATGCCGTGGTCGATGAACAGGCCGCAGCCGACAACGGCGGCGGGGTGAATCTCGATCCCCGTGACCGAGCGGGAGACCGCGGCCATCAGGCGCGGCAGGACGGGTATGCCAGCCCGATGCAGCGCGTGCGCCACCCGATGCGCGAGCAGCGCGTGCACTCCGGGCCAGGTCAGCAGGATCTCTGTCGTGCTGACGGTTCGCGCGGCGGGATCGCGCGTCCGCGCGGCCGAGATGTCGCAGCGGATCTCCGCAAGCACGCCGTCGAGCATCGCTACAGCGTAGCTGTAGCCCGGGACCGGCTTGCGGCCTCAGGGGGCAAAGAACGGCGTGGACACATAGCGCTCGCCCGAGTCGGGGAGGATGACCACGATCCTGGCTCCCCGGGACTCCGGGCGGCCGGCCAGGGTGAGCGCGGCCCACAGGGCGGCCCCGCCCGAGATGCCTGTGAGGATTCCCTCCTGGCGAGCCACCACCCGCGCGGTCTCGATCGCGTCCTCGTCGTCCACCGGGATCACCTCGTCCAGCAGTTCGCGGTTCAGCACCTGGGGCACGAACCCGGCGCCGATGCCCTGGATCTTGTGCGGGCCGGGCTGGCCTCCGGACAGCACGGCCGACGCGGCCGGCTCAACCGCCACCACGCGGCAGCTGGGGTTGCGAGCCTTGAGCACCTCCCCGGCCCCGGTGATCGTGCCCCCGGTGCCCACGCCGGCCACGAAGATGTCGACCCGGTCCTCCAGCGCCTCCAGGATCTCCGGCCCGGTGGTGCGGCGATGGATCTCTGGGTTGGCCGGGTTGGAGAACTGGTCGGGCAGGAACACGTCGTCCCGCCGGCCCAGCGCCCAGGCGGCCTCCACGGCCTCGGTCATCCCGCCCAGCGACTCCGTCAGCTCGAACTGGGCGCCGTAGAGCCGCAGCAGTCCCTCGCGCTCCCGGCTCATGCCCTCGGGGAGCGTCAGCACCAGGTCGTAACCCTTGGCCGCACACACGAAGGCCAGCGCGATCCCGGTGTTGCCGCTGGTGGCCTCCACGATCGTGGTCCGCCCGGGCTCGATCCGCCCCTCGCGCTCGGCGGCCTCGATCATTGACACCCCGATGCGATCCTTGACCGAGCCTCCGGGGTTGAGCGCTTCGAGCTTGGCGAAGAGCTCTATCGGTGCGTCGCCGACTACGCGAGTCAGCCGGACCATCGGGGTGTGGCCCACGTGCTCGGCGATGTTGCTGGGGACTCGGGGCACTGCGCGCCGAAACCCTACGAAAACGACGCCGGCCTCGTGTCTGGCTCAGTGCTTGGCGCTGAACGTCGAAGCATGAGGCATGGCACAAGTGAGCGCGCCTGAGCTCAGCGAGTCGAAGAACGTTCCCGTGGCCTGGTTGCCGTGCAGGCGGCCTTTGATCTCCAGATGGTCCCCCAGCACGGTCTTGTCGTAGGCGAAGCTCCCATTCCCGGAGATCGGCACCCGGACCGTTTTCGGGGCGTCGGCCACCGTGGTCCAGATGATGTGACTACACAGCTCGGCCACGTCGATGTTCAGCGCACTCAGGGTCTGCCGCGAGACCAGGAAGCGGATTTTGCCTGCGCCGGGAATCGGAGCCGTCTGAATCACTGTCCCTGAATACAGCCCGCCGATGTACCCGGCCTTGGGCTTGGGGCGGGGCTTGGGCTTGGCCGCGGCCCCGCCGGGGCTGGCGGCCACCGCGCACAGGGCTGCGGCCAAGCAGGCGGCCAGGTGTGCGCGCTTTGGGGCCACGCCCGAGGTATCGGCCAGCTAGCGCCGCGACTTGACTCGGAGCCGCAGGCGGGTTTGCAGGCCGTTTGCGTCGGTCACGGTGAGGTTGAACACGACCGACACTGGGAGGCGGCCGCGGGCCCGGGACGACAGTCCGCGTGAGGCGGCGAGCCCGCCTGAGCCGACCACCACGCTCACCCGCGTCTGCGGCTTGGTGAGGAAGATCTGCAGCCGGCCGCCGCGGACCAGCAACCTGGCCCCGACCGGGCGACCGCCGGGTCCGCGCAGGATCACCCGCCCGGGCCCCGGCACGAATCGCAGGCCGTTGGGAGCGTTCAGGGCCAGAGACTTCAATGCCGGAGCCCCGCCGGCCGTGGCGACGGTGAGCTGGAGCCGGGGCTGCGAGCTCAGCCCGCGCAGCCCGCCGCCGCTGACGCTGGGGCGCCCGGTGATCTGCCAGACGAACGCCGTACCTCGCACTGCGCCCGCCCGGTCGACCGCCACCACGCCGACCGTGAACGTCCCCGCTTTCTGCGGCTTTCCGGTGATCCGGCCCGCCCGGTTCACCGACAGGCCGGGCGGGAGGCCTGAGGCTCCGTACACGACTCCCGCACCACCGGTGGTCGAGAGCTGCAGCGCCACGCTCTGGCCGACGGCGGTCATCTGCCGGCCGGGGTTGTTGATCCGGAACGTGGCCGGGCACAACGAGGCAGCCAGCCCAGCCGCGTTCGGCGTTCCCAGGCCCGTGGCCATGTCGTATCCCGGCCCGGCCGGATAGCGCCCGCCGTTGGTGCCGGTGAAGTCGTTGTTCCCCGAGGTGATGTCGTTGAAGTTGGCGCCATAGGCCGCCCCGGCGACTTGGTAGAGCGTCGGGTTGGCAAATCCGACCGGCGAGCCGTGGCAGGCCGCCGAGCCGTTGGCCAGCGCCAGCACCGACGCCCACAACGGGGCCGCGGCGCTCGTCCCTCCCTCCACCTGCCAGCCCGCGGTCGAGGTGGGATCACTCCCCGAGCCGTTCCAATAGACCACGTAGCCGGTGGCGGGGTCAGCGTCGGCCGCGACGTCAGGCACCTGCCGGCACAGGCCAGCGGACGCGTTGCACACCGACCCCGACGAGTTGGCCTGGGCGACGTTGAGCGACGCGGCCGCGCCGGACTGGTAAGACGGCATCTTCCACAGCTGCGACACGCCGCCGCCCGAGGAGCCGGACGACGTGCCGACGAGGGCCAGCGGGGTGCCT
>DASZGO010000220.1:0-4792 GCA_035938755.1 Solirubrobacteraceae bacterium
CGAATCCGAGCTGCGATTCCTGGACGCGCTGGCGCCTGTGTTCACCGAGCTCGAGGCCAGCTCGACCCAATACGTCTACGTGGAGGGCGCCAGCCGGCTGCTCCGCGAGGACCACTGGGGCGACGTGTCCGAGCTCAACGCACTGATGGACATGCTCGAGCGCCGGGTGGCCCTCCTGGGGGCGCTGCAGGCGGCGCTGAACGAGCGGGACGTAGTGGTGCGGATCGGCGCGGAGAACGCCGCCCCGCAGCTTCGCTCGATGGCGCTGGTGGCGGCAGGCTACGGACTGCCGCAGCGTCGCCTGGGGGCGGTGTCGGTGATCGGACCGCTGCGCATGGACTACGCGCAGGCCATCAGCTCGGTCAAGGATGCCGCAGCCCAGCTCTCGAGCTTCGTGGCCGAGCTATACGACGAGCGCTGAGCCCATGAGTGCGACCCGGGATTACTACGAACTGCTTGGCGTCTCGCGGGATGCCGACGACGCGACGATCAAGAAGGCGTTTCGGCGGCTGGCCCGGGAGCTACACCCGGACGTCAACCGGCATGACCCGCAGGCCGAGGAGAAGTTCAAGGAGGCGGCCGCGGCCTATGAGGTGCTGTCCGATCCCGAGCGCCGAGCCACGTATGACCGGTACGGCCACGAGGGCCTGCGCCGGGGCGGCTACGCGCCGGACTTCGAGTCGTTCGGCTCGGTGGCCGACATCTTCGAGACATTCTTCGGTGGCTCGAGCCCATTTGGGGACGTCTTCGGCACCAGCTCGCGCGGAGGCCCGGTGCAGGGTGGGGACATTGGGGTGGCGGCCGAGATCGACCTGGCGGAGGCGGCCCGCGGGACGACGGTGAAGCTGGCCTACGATGCGGTTCAGACCTGCGAGAACTGCCGGGGCAACGGTGCCGAGCCGGGCACCCCGATCGAGACGTGTCCACGGTGCGAGGGCGCCGGCCAGCTGCGTGCCGTGTCACGTACCCCGTTCGGCCAGATGGTGAGGACCGTGGCGTGCGACGTGTGCGGCGGCGAGGGTCGTGTGCCCAAGGAGCCATGCCACGTGTGTGGCGGGCGCGGCCGAACCGTGGAGCGGGTCAGCGTGTCCGTGGACATCCCGGCCGGGATCTCCGACGGGCAACGGATCCGGGTGGGCGGCCGAGGGCACGCCGGTGAGCGCGGAGGGCCCGCGGGTGACCTCTACGTGCTCGTCTCGGTGCGTGAGGATCCGCGGTTCGTGCGTGATGGTGACGACCTCGTAACCGCGGTCGATATCTCAGCCCCGCTGGCCGCCCTGGGTACGACGGTCGAGGTGCCGACGCTGGAGGAAGCCGTCGAGCTGGAAATCCCGGCCGGCACGCAACCCCACGCCACGCTGACCGTCCGCGGCCAGGGCATGCCGGCGCTGCGGGGCCGGCGCCACGGCGACCTGCGCGTGGTGGTAAACGTGGTGGTGCCGCGCCACCTGGACCGCGACCAGCGCGAGCGCTACGAGCAGCTGGCCGAGTCGATGAGCGATCACAACCTCCGCTCGGACGACGGAGTGTTCGCCAAGATCAGGCGCGCGCTGGGCGGTTAAGCTCCGGGGCATGGATCGGGTGGAGGAGCGCGGGTCCTGATCCGGCTCGCCGTCCGGGTCCGCGAGGATGAAGCCGACGTGGTGCTGGCCGAGCTGCTCGAGCTCGCCCCTGGTGGCCTGGAGGAGAAGGCGCTCGAGGGGGGGCTGGTCGAGTACGCGATCTACGGGGCGCCCGGCGAACTGCCGGCGGTGGGCCGAATCCACGCCGTGGCCGGCGACCGGCTGGTGGAGGTGATCACCGAGGAGGTTGCCGAAGGCTGGGAAACCCGGTGGCGCGAGTTCCACCGGCCGGTGAGAGTGGCCGGCACGGTCACCATTCGCCCGCCCTGGGCGCCGCCCTCAGACACGCCGATCGACGTGGTGATCGACCCGGGCCAGGCGTTCGGGACCGGCGCCCACCCCACCACCCGGCTCTGCTTGGAGCTGCTCCTGGAGCTGGAAGCGTCGGGGCCGTTGGTGGATTTGGGCTGCGGCTCGGGCGTGGTGGCGATCGTGGCCGCGAGGCTGGGTTACGACCCAGTCCTGGCTCTGGACAACGACCCGGCGGCCATCCAGGCCGTCCGGGAGAACGCCCGGCTCAACGACGTCGAGATGGAGATCCGGCGCCACGACCTCCGCATGGACCGTCCGCAGGCGGCCGAGACGACCGTGGCCAACCTCCTGGCGCCACTGCTGCTGAGCTGGGCCGCGCGGCTCGGCGACGCACCTGAGCTGCCGCGCCGATTGGTGGTGGGCGGCCTGCTGCTGTCCGAGGCCCCGAGGGTCGCCGAGGCGTTTGCCGGGCACGGCCTGCGGGAGGTGGATCAGCGCCGCTCGGCCGACTGGGTGGCGCTGCGAATGGCCTCCGATACGTAGCCTGTGGCGATGGCCTCGTTCGCGGTCAAGTTCCTGGGCTGCAAGGTCTCCCAGGCCGACGCGATGCTGGCCCGGCAGGCCATGCTGGCCGCCGGCCACCGGGAGGTGCCCGAGGAGGCGGCCGAGCTGCACGTGATCAACACCTGCTGCATCACCAGCGAGGCCGAGGCCAAGTCACGCAAGGCGGTGCGCCGGTCGCTCCGCCAGGCCGAGCAAGTCCTGGTCTCAGGCTGCGCGGTCAACCTCGAGGCTCGCCAGTTCGCCGATATCGATCCGCGCGTACGGGCGTTCGTGGGCCCCGCCGAGGAGGTGGCCGGGGCCATGGCCGGGACGCCGGGGGCCTGCGCGGACACCGAGCACGATCTGATGCTGGGGCGCTTCCAACCGGGCCCCTCGCGGACGCGGGGGTTCGTCAAGGTCCAGGACGGCTGCGATTGCCACTGCGCCTACTGCATCATCCCCACCGTCCGGGGTGGCGCCCGGTCGCGTCCCGCGGGCGCAGTGCTCGACGAGGTGCGCCGGCGGGCCCAGGCCGGCCAGCCCGAGATGGTGATGACCGGGATCAGCGTCGGGGACTACCGCGATCCCCAGCGGGGGCTCGACCTGGGCGAGCTGATGGTGGAGGTCGCGCAGGTGCCCGGCGTGGAGCGAGTCCGGCTATCCAGCGTCGAGGTCATCCACGTCCGCGACTCGCTGCTGGCCGCGCTGGCCGCCGAGCCGAAGATCTGCCCCCACCTGCACATCCCCCTGCAGTCCGGCGACGACGGCGTGTTGCGGGACATGGGCCGCCACTACTCGAGCGCCGAGTATCTGGAGCTGGTGTCGTCGCTGCGCCGGACGGTGCCGCAGGTCAACCTGACCACCGACGTGATCGTGGGCTTCCCCACCGAGACCGAGGCGGCGTTCGAGGCCACGCTGGCTGCCATCGACCAGGCCGGCATCACTCGAGTTCACACCTTCCCCTACTCCCCGCGGCCGGGGACCGCGGCCGAGGCGCTGGGCGACGCGGTTGCGGTGGAGGACAAGAAGCGGCGAGCGGCGACGATGCGCGGTCGCTCGGAGGTGGCGTCCCGACGCCACCGCGCGGACAGGCTGGGCACCCGCGAGCGGGTCCTGATCGACAAGCTGGCGGCCGAGCAATGCTCCGGCTACACCGCCGACTACACCCGCTGCTACCTGTCCGCGGGGGCAGGGGAGCGGGGACAGGTGGTCGACGTATGGTGCGATGAGCTCTACGCGGACGGGATCGCCTGCCGGATTCCTGGTCCGGCGCCACTACCATCAGCGGTGTGACCCTCGTCGAGCAGGTCAGGGCCGACGTAAACCAAGCCCTGAAGAGCGCCCAGCGTGATCGTGTGGCTGCGCTGAGGGTGGTGCTGTCCGAGCTCCAGAAGGCGGCCAAGGACGGCGGCAGCGACGAGCTGGCCGTGCTGCGCCGCGAGCGCAAGCGAAGGCTCGAGGCGGCCCAGCAGTTCCGTGACGCGGGCCGCGGCGAGCTGGCCGACAAGGAGGAGTCCGAGGCCGTGTTGATCGAGGGCTACCTGCCCGCCGAACTGGACGATGCCGAGCTCGACGCGCTGATCAGCCAGGCCATCGCCGGCACCGGGGCCAGCGCCCCCCAGGACATGGGCCTCGTGATGAAGACGGTGATGGCCCAGGTGGAAGGCCGGGCCGACGGAAAGCGGGTCTCGGCGCGCGTGCGCGAGGCCCTCGAGGCGGCGAGTGCGTAAGCAGCTTGAGCTGGATAACGCGGTAGCCAGCGAGCTCGCGGGCAGCGGAGATGCGGTGCTGCGCGCACTGGAGGGTCACCTGGACTGCGACGTGTTCCTGCGGGGCAATGTGCTCACGCTCGACGGGCCCCAGGACGCCGTGAACACGGCCGAGACCGTCGTGAAGGAGCTGGCCGAGCTGATCGACCAGGGCCACGAGATCGCGCCCGGCACGATCGAGGCGGTCACCCGGGCGCTCGACGCCCACGAGTCACCGGCCCAGATCCTGGATGACGTGGTGTGGCGTCACCGGGCGACCAAGGTGGCGCCCAAGACGGTCAATCAGAAACGCTACGTCGACTCGATCCGTGAGCACACAATCACGTTTGGGATCGGCCCGGCGGGAACCGGCAAGACGTTCCTGGCCGTGGCGCTGGCCGCGGCCGCGCTGAGCCGTCGGGAGGTCAACCGGATCATCTTGACCCGGCCGGCGGTGGAGGCGGGCGAGCGGCTCGGCTTCCTGCCCGGCGACCTGGCGGCCAAGGTCGACCCCTACCTGCGCCCCCTGTTCGACGCTCTGCACGACATGCTCGAAGCCGAGCGCGTGACCCAGCATCTGGAGCGCGGCGTGATCGAGGTGGCGCCGCTGGCATTTATGCGCGGCCG
>DASZGO010000221.1:0-12060 GCA_035938755.1 Solirubrobacteraceae bacterium
ACGTCGTCGCCGAGCACCGTGGTGACGTCGAGAATTCCGCCCGGATTGGCGCGAGAACGGGTGGCCTGCGCGCGTGTGCTCACGCATCGAAGGCTAGCGCTCGGAGGTGCAGCTCAAGCCGGGTGTCGGCCGGGCAGGCCCCCCGCCGTTGGCGCCGGCTAGGCCCGAGCCACGGGGCTCCCCACGGCCACGATTCGCCACGGCTGCTCACCGTCACCGGACAGCCCCATAGTCCAGTGCTCGGTGAACTGCGTCTCGTGGTTGGGGTTGCCCGACACCACGGCGGTGGTGTCACGGTCTTCGATGTAGCGCCCGCCGGCCAGGTGGACCTCGAGGGTCATGGTCGGCGGCTCGGCCTTGGCGTCGAGACCCATGATGCGGATCTCCTTGACCCGGGGCCCGCGGACCACCAGCCGCGTCTTGGCGCTCGGGTCACCGGGGTGCAGTAGCTCTTGGATCACCGCCGCTTCCGCCAGGCCCTCCAGCGGCTGGCGGTCGCCGTCGATGCCCTGGGCCCACGCGGCCACCGCGCGCCGGGCCGCGATCTCCAGAACGTCCGGGGCGAACCGGCCGTCGGCCACGCTGAGGTCGTTGGCCGCCGCCCGGGCGTCGCCTTCGTAGTTGAGGTCGGCCAGCTCGGCGATCTTGGTGCCCTCCGGCACCGCCTCGGCCGTCGCTTCCTCGACCATCGCCTGGTCGTGCGTCGCTGCATCGTCTGACCACGGCGTGGCCACGATCTTCTCCCGCAGCTCGTGCGCGCCCTCCTTTTCCTGCTCGATCGAGATCAGGATCCAGTCCAGGTCGGCATCGCCCTCTTTGTGGGGGTTCTTACCCAGGGTCCAATACTCCCTGCACCTGCTGAAGTCCGAAGAGCTGTCCTTGCGGTGGATGCGCCGGCCGTGCGAGTCCTCCACGTAGTCGCGCAGCTGGCAGTCGATCTGGACCACCACGTGCTGATCACGCGGGTCGGCCGCGTTGTGCATTCCCACGTACTTGACGGTCGGGTTGCCGGCGGGAATCACCCGGTTGTGCCAGCCCTTGCGCTCGAAGTCGGCGATGCGCCGGGACCACTCCACCCACATCTCGGGTCCCACCAGCTTCTGCAGCCGGTCGCGATCGTTGTTGCTCCACGATTTCTGGATGTCCAGGAACAGCTTGGCCGCTTCCTCGTGCACCGTGTCTGAGGCGAAGGCGGCGTCTTGTTCGGCCGCCTCAGCCGCGGCGGTCTCCACCCGGCGCTCGCGGTGAGCCAGACGGCGCCGGTTTTCAGCCGCCGTCATCCGGTGCCACCCCCAGATGAGCAGGACGATGACCAGGACCCCCACGATCAGTCCGCCGATCACCCCGCCGGCAATGGCGCAGCTGTGCCCGGTGCAGCCCGAGCCGCCGCCGCCGTAGAAGCCACCACCGCCGCCGTGGAACCCACCCCCGCCGCCCCCGCCGCCGCCGAATCCGGCGCTACCGCCGCCCCCGCGGGCCAGAGCCGGCCCCGCGGTGAGCAGCACGGTCGCGATCGTGGTTGCGGCTGCCACGGCGCCCACTGTCGCGCGCCGGGCGCCCCGGAACGGAATGTGGCTGCGATTCATGCTGTCCCCTTCCTCGGTTCTCGCCCTTCAGGCCCCTGCTCGCCAGGGCAAAGACTACTCGCCTGCGGCGAAGTTGTTGCGCGGCACGGCCGTGGTGCGCTGTACGCGCGCGAAGTCGCTGCTCCCCGGGGCTGCGCCGGCAGCGCGCGCGAAATCGCTGCGCCCGGGCCGCGCTCTGCGCGGGCGAAGTTGTTGCTCCGCGTGACCCACGCGTTGCAATTTCTGCGGGACGATTGGGGCGTGGGAGGTCATGGGCACAAAAACGACAACCGGCGTCGTACTTTCGACCTTGATCGCGCGATCGCCGATCTCGCGCGGCGGCAGCACGGGCTGCTGACACTGGCGCAGCTGTGTGAGATCGGTCTGGCGGCTCGAGCCGTCCAGCACCGTGCCGCCGCCGGACGTCTGCACCGCATCCACGTCGGTGTCTACTCCCTCGTGCCGCGCGAGCTTCTGACCCGCAACGGGCACTGGATGGCTGCGGTGCTGGCTTACGGCCCCCGCGCCGTCGTGTCTCACCGGACTGCCGCTGCCCTTTTAGGCCTCTATCCGACCGATCAGCAGCGGATAGACGTAACGGTCGCCGTTCGGTCGGTCCGCTCGCGTAAGCACATCCGCCTCCACCGATCAACCACGCTCACGCGCGCCGACGTGACTCGCGTCCGCGGCATTCCCTGCACCAGCTGGGCGCGGACCGTGCTGGACCTGGCGGCGGTCTCGCCCCTTCGTACGGTGGAACGCGCCTTCGACCAGGCCGAGGTCATGGGGCTGTTCGACCTGCGGGCTGTCGAACGCCAGCTCGAACGCAACCCGTACCACCGCGGCGCCCCGATAGTGCGCCAGGTCCTGGCCGAGCACTACATCGGCGCCACTCCCACGCTGAACGAGCTGGAAGAAGCCTTCCTGGCCATCTGCCGCCGCGCCGGCGTCCCCGATCCGCAGGTCAACGAGTGGGTCGATTTCGGTGACGGCGAGCCCCCGGTTTGGGTGGACTTCGTGTGGCGCGAGCAGCGCGTGATCGTAGAGACCGACGGCCGCGCGGTCCACGGCACGCGCCAGGCCCGTGAGCGGGATCCCCGACGCGATCAGCGGGCGCTGCTCGCCGGCTGGCGGCCCGTGCGGGCCACCTGGAGACAGGTCATGCGCCGGCCGGGTGAGCTGGAGCGGGCGCTGCCGCGGCTAGTGGTGCGGCCAGCGCGTCGAGCCGAGACAGGCTGACCAACCGCTGGCGGCGTCCCAGCGCCTCGGCCAGCTCGAACGCCACGCGGCGGCGGAAGCACTTCATCTGCCCGGCCAATCTTCCGGTCTCCTTGATCACCGATGTCATGCGAACCCCCTCCAGACCGCAGGGCACGATCCAGCCGAACGGCTGCAGGTCATTCTCGACGTTGACCGCAAATCCGTGGGTCGTCACCCCGTGCTGGACGTGCACGCCGATCGAGGCGATCTTGCGGTCCTCGACCCAGACACCGGTGTAGTCGGGTCCTTCCTCCGCGCGCCCCCGCGCGTGGATGCCCTCCTGCTCCAGGGCGCCGATCAGCGCCCGCTCGAGCGTGCGGACGTAGCCGACCACGTCGTCGATCCGGACGATCGGATAGCCCACCAGCTGCCCCGGGCCGTGGTAGGTCACCCGGCCGCCCCGGTCGGTGTCCACGGTCTCGATCCCCTGCATCAGGTACCAGTCCTCTCCCATCGGAAGCTCTCCGGATCCCGAGCGGCGGCCGCGCGTGTAGACGGGCCAGTGCTCCAGGGCCAGCAGCACGTCTGGGATCTGGTCGTGCTGGCGCGCTGTGCGCAGCCGCTCCTGCAAGGCCAGTGCCGAGCGGTATTCGGTCACCGGCATGTGGCAGACCCAGAGCTCAGAGGCATCCCCCCTCACGGTTCCACGCTCTCCAGGCGTCGCCGCACATCGGCCAGATACTGAGCGGCGAGCGCCCCGTCCAGCGCCCGGTGGTCCCAGCTCAGCCCCAAGATGGTCATCGGCCGGATGGTGATGGAGTCGGCGCCGCGGTCATCCGTCACCACCACCGGCCGCTTTACCACCGCCTCGAGGTCGAGGATCGCTACCTGCGGCTGGTTAATGATCGGGGTGGCCATGATCGACCCGTACTGCCCGGGATTGGTGATGGTGAATGTGCCGCCGCGTACGTCGTCGGGGGTGAGTTCGCGCGCCCGCGCCCGGCGGGCCAGGTCCTTGATCCGGCTGCCCAGGCCCTCGACCGACAGCTCGTGCGCGTCGTGGATCACCGGCACGATCAGCCCGTCGTCGCCCAGCGAGACCGCGATCCCCAGCTGGACCTGGCGATGCTGCTGGTAGCGATCGCCCTCCAGCCAGGCGTTGAGCGCCGGATAGGCCCGCAGGCCGTCCATGGCCGCCCGGGCCACGAAGGCCAGCGCGGTGACACCCAGCCGCTGGCGCGCTGCCTCCACGCCGGCCAGGTCCACCTCGATCCACGTAGTGCAGTGCGCGGCCGTGTCCAGCGAGCGTTTCAGGTGCTCGCCGATCTGTCGGCGCATGCGGGACAGCTGGCCGTCGCCTGCGGCGGGGGCGGTCGGCTCGGGCCGGTAGGGGCTCTCGATATGCAACGGCGCGTCGGCCGCCTGGCCCGACTCCAGGAACGCCAGGACGTCCTGCTTGCGCACCCGACCGCCGCGACCGGTTCCCGTGACCGCGCTCAAGTCGATCTGGTGCTCGGAAGCGATCCGCTGGACGACCGGGGAGTAGCGGCGCCCGCCGCCGTTCTGGCTCGCCGGCGTGCGGGGCCCACCCGCGAGCGTGGGGGGCGTGGCGGGCGACGGGGGCCCACTGGGGGCGACGGCGGCGACGGGTGCGGAGGTGGCAATCCGCGCCAGCACCGCCCCCACCAACACCGTCGCCTCCGGTTCGACCAGGATCTCGGCCACCACGCCGGCCACCGGCGCGGGCACCTCGGTGTCGATCTTGTCGGTGGAGATGTCGCAGATGGTCTGATCGGCCGCGATCGGGTCGCCGACCGCTACCCGCCAAGCCACGACGGTCCCCTCGGCCACCGACACCCCCATCTGGGGCATCGTGACATCGACCAGCGTGTCAGTAGGCGAGGAGCTCACGACACGCCTCCTTAACCGCGTCGACGCTGGGCAGCACGGCCGCCTCCAGCGGCGGCGAGAACGGGATCGGGACATCCGGTGTGGCCACCCGAACCACAGGTCCGTCGAGATCCTCGAACCCGCGCTCGGCGACCAGCGCCGCGACCTGAGCGCCGGCCGCGCACGTGGCGTTGGCTTCGTCGATGATCGCCACCTTGGAGCACCGGGCCACCGATTCGAGGATCGCCTCCTCATCCAGGGGGACGAGCGAACGGAGGTCGAGCACCTCAACCGAGGCGTCATCCAGGTCCTCGGTCGCCTCGAGGGCCGTGTGCACCATCGCGCCGTAGGCGATCACCACCAGGTCCGATCCGGGCCGAGCCACGCGGGCCCGAAACGGCGTTTCGTACACGCCATCGGGCACCTCGCCCTTGATCCGGCGATACAGGTGCTTGTGCTCCATGAAGCAGACCGGGTTCGGATCGCGGATGGCGGCGTGGAGCAACCCCTTGGCGTCCTCGGCGGTCGAAGGCGCCACCACCTTGATCCCCGGCGCGTGCATGAACCAGGCCTCAGGGTTCTGAGAGTGGAACGGACCACCGGAGAAGCCTCCGCCCGACGGCAGCCGCACTGTGATCGGCACGGCCAGGCCCTGCCGGTAGTGCATCTTTCCCGCGACGTTGACCAGCTGGTCGAATCCGCAGGAGATGAAGTCCGAGAACTGCATCTCGCACACCGGACGTAGTCCCACCACGGCGGCCCCGATGGCGGTGCCGATGATCGCCGACTCGGCCAGCGGCGTGTCCATCACCCGCTCGGGCCCAAACTCCTCGATGAAACCGTCAGTGACCTTGAACGCGCCGCCGAACACGCCGATGTCCTCGCCCATTAGCAGCACGCGCTCGTCTGCGCGCAGCTCGTCGCGGAGCGCCGAGGAGATCGCCTGGAGGTAGGTCAATTCAGTCATCCTCGTGCTGCCCCCCGCTCGCCCGCTGCGGGCGCCGCTCGCCTTCCAGGCTCGCCGAGTTCGGCGCCCGCAGCGTCATCCGGCTGGCTCGCAACGTCCGGGGGCCGCACGAGTCGTCCAGCTGCTCCGCTCCACGGCGCCTGGCCGTCGCCCAGCGGCTCGCCCTCGCCCTCGCTGAACACGCCTGAGGCCGCCGTCGCAGGGTCGGGCATGGGCGCGGCCAGCGCCTGCTCGGTGGCCACGTCGATCTCGGCCTGCACCGCTGCTCGCAACTCATCAACGTCGACGCCCAGCGTGCGCAGGCGAGCCTCCTGGCGCTCGACGGGGTCGCGCTTGCGCCACTCCGTGACCTGCTCCGTGGGCACGTACTTCATGTCGTCGTGGGCGGCGTGGCCGTGCATCCGCATGGTCACGGCTTCGATCAGCGTCGGACCTTCGCCGGCCAATGCGCGCTCGCGCGCCGCGCGAGCCGCCTCGAACATCTCCTCGACGTCGTTGCCGTCCACGGTCACCCCGACGAATCCGTAGGCCGCAGCGCGCTCCACCGGGTCGACGGCGAACTGCTTGTCCAGCGGAGTGGAGTACGCATACTGGTTGTTCTCCAGCACGAAGATCACGGGCAGCTTCTGGACCCCGGCCCAGTTCATCGCCTCGTGGAAGTCGCCCCGGGAAGTGGAGCCGTCCCCGAACCAGGTCATGGCACAGCGGCGCTCGCCCCGAAGCTTGAAGGCCATAGCCATTCCGGTGGCCACCAGCATCATGTCGGGCAGCATCGAGACCATCCCGACGCACCCCAGCCGGAAGTCGCCGAAGTGCACATTGCCGTCTCGGCCCCGGGTGATGCCGGTGTCCCGGCCCAGGTACTGGCCGAGGATTCGCTCGGGCGAGACGCCACGGATGACGTGCGCCGCCAGGTCACGGTGCAGGATGCATAGACGGTCGGTCCGTCCCATGGCAAACGCAGCGCCGGCGGACACCGCCTCCTGGCCGTATCCGTCGTAGAACGAGCCGGGCAGCTTGCCCTGGCGGTACAGGCTCATGGCTCGCTCCTCCAGGCCGCGCATCATCAGCATCGCTCGCAGCAGCCAGACGCGGTCCTCCAGGAGCAGATGCGGGGTCGAGCCGGCCGGTTCCTTGGCCTGGGCTTCAGCGATATTGGTCGCCATCCACTCTCCCTTCGTGGCCGATCTGGGGTATCCGGACCCGGCCGTTCTTGGGGCCGTCGCGGGATCTCCGATCACGCCCCAATGGGTACCCGCGAGGTTACTCCACGGCTCGGCGCGGCAGGCGGGGCCGCACGGTTACCCTTCGACCGATGGACGGTGGGTGGGTCGCCCGCGCGCGCTGGCGCCGTCACGGCGCCAGCGGTTGGCTGGCCCGGGCGCGCTGGCGCCGGCGCGGAGCCTGGCTGTGGCCCGCGTTCGTGGTTCTCACCCTGGCCGACGCGCTGGTGGGACGTCTGCTCCCGTTCTCCGGCAACACGCAATCCGTGGCCACCGGCGCGGTGGCCGGCCTGTGCCTGAACGTGGTCGGGGTCATCCTGCTGTCGCGCCCTCTCGGCTGGCTGATTCGCCGCCTGCGCCCCAGCGTGCCGAATGTGGTGGCGCGCAACTACGGCGGCAGCATCGTCGTGATAGCGGTGTTTGTCGCGCTGAGCTCGGCGGGACTGGCCCACCGAAGTTCGGTCCTGGCTGAGCGGCGGGCCATGCAGGAGGCCGTGGCTCGGGCCCAGGCCTGGATCGGGGACCGCGCGCCGGCGCCGTTTCGTCGCAACCTGGCGCTGGTGGACATGTTCGCCATCCAGGCGGGCAGCGTGTACCGAAGTTGCGTCCCCAGCCAAGCCCCGTCGGGTCCGCGCGACTACTGCGTGATCGTCAACCTGTCGGCGCCGTTCGCCGGCAGCGTGAAATTCGCCGGCTCGGAGCCGAACTCGATGTTCTCGGCGGGCGTGGGTTAAGCCACAACCAGCGAGGACGGGGCGAGCAGTGCGTCAACGTCGGCCGGCCGCAGCGGTCGGGCGAAGTGGAAGCCCTGGCCCAGACCGGCGTTCATCCCGCGCAACGCATCGGCTTGCTGGGGGGTCTCGATGCCCTCGGCCACTGTCTCGAGGTTCACGCCCCGGGCCAGCTCGATGATGCCGTTGACCAGTCGCTCCTGGCCCTCGTGCTCGCCCAACTGGTCGATGAAGGTCTTGTCGATCTTGAGGATGTCCATGGGGAAGCGCTGGAGGTAGCTGAGCGCCGAGTAGCCGGTGCCGAAGTCGTCGACGGCCAGCCGCACGCCCAGCTGGGCCAGGCCCTTGAGCCGGTCTATGGCCTCGTCGTTGGTCTCTAGCAACACCCCCTCGGTGATTTCCAGGACCAGGTTTGCGGCCGCCACGCCGGTCTCGTCGAGCACCCGGGCCACGTATTCGACCAGGGCCGGGTCGTGGACCTCCTGGGTCGAGAGGTTGACGCTCACGTACAGCTCGCGCCAGCGAGGGTCGGCGTCCTGCCAGCGACGCAAGTGCCGACACGCCTGCCGCAGGACCCGGTGGCCCACGGCGATCATGAGCCCGGTCTCTTCGGCCAGGGGCAGGAACGCGGAGGGGGGCAGCAGTCCGTGGTGGGGATGCTCCCAGCGCACCAGCGCCTCCAGGCCCACGATGGTCTCGTGCTGGAGCGACACGATCGGCTGATAGTGGGCCACGAACTGCTCCTCTTCCACGGCCCGATGCAGATCGCCCAGCAGATCCAGGCGCTGGACCGCCGCGTGGTACATCTCCTCGGCGAATACGGCCTCCCGGCCGGGTCCCGACTGTTTGGCGGCGTACATCGCCAGGTCGGCGTCGCGGACCAGAGCCTGCGCGTCCTTACCCGGCTCGTGCACTCCGCCCAGGGCCACCCCGATGCTGACGCTGACCATGATCTGGCGTTCATCGAGCGACAGCGGGGCTCGCAGGGCTTCGCGAATCCGCTCCACCACGACCCGCCAACCCTGGGCGTCTTCGATTTCGGGCAGCAGGACCACAAACTCATCGCCCCCGAACCGAGCCAGCGTGTCCTCGGAACGCAGGCAGCCGGACAGCCGCTGGGCCACGGCGAGTAGAACCTCGTCTCCGGTGGCGTGGCCGAGGCCGTCGTTGACCCGCTTGAAGTGGTCGAGGTCGAGGAACAGGACGGCCAGGGAACGGCCGTGGCGACGCGCGGTGGCCAGGGCCCGGGACAGCCGGTCCTCCAGCAGGACGCGGTTGGGAAGCGTGGTCAGCGAGTCATGCAGCGCCTGGTGGCGGATCTTCTCCTCGGTCTGGTGGCGAGCGATGGCCGCGGCCAGGATGCTGGTGATGGCGCGCAGGAACACCGCATCCTCGTAGTTGAACTGATGCGGCTCGGTGGACTGAACGCTCAGCACGCCGAACACCTCGGGCGTGGCGGGGAAGGGCACCGCGATCCCGCTGGCGATGCCCTGGGCGTGGAAGAAGGCGGCCTCGACCAGCCTCGGCGCGGCGGCCCAGTCACTGATGATCATCTCGCGGCCTGAGCGCAAAGTCTCACCGAGCTGCGAGCCGTCGGCCGGGATCGTCCCGCCGGTGCGGCGGAACGTGTCCGGCCCCTCCCCGGCGAACAGCATGAACGCATCCCGGTCGGGGAGATACTCGTGGACTCCCACGAACGCGGCATCCAGAGTTTCAGCCACCCGGATGGCTGCGTCGGACATCAGCTCGGAGAGCTCCTCACCCTCGAGCGCCCGGGCGCCGAGTGCGGCGACCACCTCCTGTTGGGCGGCCTTGCGCCGAAGCCTGCGCTCCGCGCGCTTGCGCTCCTGCGCATCCCGCGTGGTGAGTACGAGATGGTGGGCGTCCGGCTCCAGCCGTACCGCCGTCTCGGCGTCGATCCAACCACCCGAGCTGTGGCGTAGCCGCAGCTCCACCGGGGCGATGGCCACCCCGTCGGCGGCGCTGGCGCAGGCCACGCGGAGCTTGATCAGGCCCGCGCGATCGACCAGGGCGGAGAACTTGGTGCCCTCCAGGTCGGCCCCGGGATATCCCAGGAGCTGTGTGCCCGAGCCGGTCTGAAGAATGATCGTCAGATCCGGCTCGACCACCGAGATCATGTCCGAGGCGTTCTCGATCAGCGACCGGTAACGCCCCTCGGTCCCTTGGCCCTTCCAGGTCATCGTTTCCTGCTTATCGGCGGTAAGCAGAGCCCGCTGTAGCCAATTGCGGGGAGATTCGTACCCGAGTCCAGGCCGTCACAAGGCGCGCCGACGGTCTAACCCGGCCGTTTAGGTGCCCAGCGCGTCGATCTCCGCCGTGCCCCGCGGCAGGACCGCGTCGCAGAAGTCGCGCCCGAACGGGGTCAGGTGGATGCTCCGCTGGACCGTTTTGGTCCGGCCGGCCCGCTTGATCGCGTCCAGCACCTCGGGCTGGGCTTCCAGTACCTGGTAGGCAATCGGGTCCTCGAGCGGCTCCTTGGAGAACCAGACCAGGCCGAGGCGGTTGAGGTTGTTCAGATACGACGGGACCCAGTCCAGGTGCCGGCAGCCGGCCCTCTGGCCAATCATGTTGAGGCCCTCGGCCACGATCTGCGACCCGAGTCCCATGAGCTGGCTGGTTCTCACGTCCACCGCCGGCTGCGACCCCTCGGTGGCCATGAGCCGCAGGATCCGGGCCTCATCCGGCGTCAGTTCCTCCAGGATGCGGGCAAACGCGGGGTGGGCCACGTCCGGCAGGTCAACCTCGGCTGACTGACGCAGCAGCTCGGCGCCGGCCGCGCGCAGGGCTTCGGTGTCCGGACGGCCGCCGTTCGGGCTCTCCTCGGCTTCCGCCGCGGGCATCAGCTGCCCCACGCGACGGTCCAGCTCGCTGACGCCCAAGAACTCTCGGGCGTAGCCGCGCATGCCGTCCCCCACCTCCTGAGCCAGCTCGAGCGCCTGCCGCGGGTCGGCGGCCACGCGCGCGGCCCGGATCGACGCGCCAAACCCCCAGGAAGCGGTCTTCAGCGCGGCTCCCGCGGCCAGCCGGGCCAGGCCGCCCACGGTTTCCAGCCGGTTCCCGGAGGGCTCACTCATCCGAAGATCGCCAGATGGACCAAGCCCCCGGCCAGCCCGAGGACCGCGCCGTGTGCCAGCAACAGCCATTCGTCCTCTCGAGTGGCGGTTCGCAGCATGTCGCCGAAGTCCGTGGGCGCCATCTCACGCATCCGGTCCGCGATCAGCTTACGCATCGTGGCGCTCTGGGTGCGACTGAACTCAGGATCCGACAGCGGCGCCATCAGCTGCTCCACGGGCTCTGAGGCAAACGAGCGGGCGATCGCCTCATACTCGCGGCTGCCCACGGCGACGCGGACCGCGGGCCGCAGCGGACCGACCGCACGGTCAATTGCCGGTCGCATGGCCGACTCGATCAGCGCCCGGGTGCGATCCGAGCGTGGCCCCTGCAGCAGTTCCTTCCCAAACTCCGAGACGGTCAGGATGTCCTCGGCCACGATCGCGGCGTATACGTCAGCCACCTGAGGCTGGCGGCGGATGAACAGGCCTTTCCAGCGAAACGGCCCGTAGTGCCGCCACTCCGGCGGCTCGAAGATCATCCACAGCGCCAACCAATTGGTGACGTAGCCGACGAACACCCCGAGGATCGGCAGCAGCCACCAAAAGGTGACGAAATGGGTGAGCGCGGCCACCGGGATGCCCAGCGCGAAGCCGAAGAAGAAGCCGAAGTTCTGGATGAACTTCAGCTCCCGCCGGCCCATCTCCAGGAACACGCGGTTGGCCAGCTCGGGCTCGAAACGCTTGATCACCATCAGCTTGACGTCCAGCAACTCGTTGATGTGCTCGCTGATCTGCTCGGTGAGGGTGCCGACGATCGCCGGCAGCTGCTGCTGCACGCGCTGGATGACCAACCCCCTGACCCGGGGCGGCAGGTTGCTCCACAGCTGCGGGTTTTCCTTCTCCATGACCCGGGCCACGATGCTGGGGATCTCCGGCTGCGTGAACAGCACGATCTGCTCGGCGATCTTCTCCGGATTGAGCTCTTGGAAGAACTCCTTGGGGGTGCCGAGCTTGGCGATTCCCGAGTCCACCGACAGGCTCCCCATCTTGGCCGCGCGGGACGGGACGATCCCCTGCCAGCCGATACCGCCGACCATGATCCCCGGGATCTGCCTGACCTTGTAGGGCAGCAGGCGGGCCAGCGATCCGATCCACTTGGCCCGGACCCCCCGGAAGTGGACCGGGTAGAACAGCATCAGCACCCCGGTCCAGTTCGTCGTGTAGCCGATCACGCCGGTGACGACGGGGACGGTGATCAACGCGATCGTGCTGGTGCTCACAAGCAGTCAACGGTATTGCAGCGGGTACCCTTGCGCGCGGTTTGAGTCAGCCTTTCGTTGCCCTGATCACCGGCGCCTCCAGCGGGATCGGCGAGGCCACCGCCCGCCGCCTGGCCCGGGAGCCCGGCGC
>DASZGO010000222.1:0-1580 GCA_035938755.1 Solirubrobacteraceae bacterium
CATCACCGGGCGCTGATCGTCGAGGTTATGGGCCGGCACGCAGGGTGGATCGCGCTGCACGCCGGGCTCGCAGGCGGCGCGAACGTGATCCTTATCCCAGAGCGGCCGTTCGACATCGAGCGGGTCTGCGCCTACGTGCAGCACCGGTTCCAGACCCGGTTCGCGCCGATCGTGGTCGTCGCCGAGGGAGCTCACCCGGTGAGCGAGGACCTTGCCACCTCGAGCGAGATGCTCGACTCGTTCGGGCACGTGCGGCTGGGCGGCGTCGGGCAGATGCTGGCCGACGAGATCGAGAAGCGGACCGGCAAGGAGGCCCGCTGCACGGTGCTCGGCCACATCCAGCGCGGTGGCACGCCGACGGCGTTCGATCGGGTGCTGGCCACGCGGTTCGGCGTGCATGCGGTCCAGGCGGTGCACGACGAGGCGTTCGGCGTGATGGTAGCGCTGCGTGGCACCGACATCATCCGGGTGCCGCTGGTCGAGGCCACCAGCCAGCTCAAGCTAGTCCCGCCCCAGCGCTACGCCGAAGCCGAGGTCTTCTTCGGCTAACCCCGCGTTCAGGCCGCGCTGGCACCATCAGCATCACGATTCGGGCGGAGCGGGCCCGCGTCAACGCCATGAAACCCCAGATCCAGTGCGTTCGAACGCGCTGGAATCCCGGTTTCATGGCGTCCAGTGCACGGGCCAACCCTCCCCGCAACGACACAAAACGGCATCCCTAGGAAGCGCAAACGGCATCCCCACGAAGGTTGCGCGCGACGCGCAGCCGTGTCTATACTCGTCTACGAGTACTTGAGAACGAGTCCTCGGACACGGAGACTCGGATACGAGGAGATGCTGGAATGGCCCAGCGGCGGAAGACAGGGCGGCGCAAGGTCGGCAACCTAATGGCGCTGTCGTTGCTGTCGCTGTTGACGGAGCGGCCGATGTACCCCTACGAGATGGCCTCGAAGCTGCGCGAGTACGGCAAGGACCAGGCCATCAAGATCAACTGGGGTTCGCTCTACACCGTGGTCCAGAATCTCGAGAAGCACGGGTTCATCGAGGCTGTCGAGGTGGCCCGGGAGGGCAGGCAGCCGGAGCGGACCACCTACCGGATCACCGAGGCGGGCCGCGCCGAGCTGAAGGACTGGCTGCGCGAGCTGCTCAGCGAGCCCGAGCGGGAGTACACCAGGTTCGAGGCGGCGCTGGGGGAATGCGGAATCCTGTCGCCCGACGAGCTGATCGGCCTGCTGCGGCAGCGGCTCGAGGCACTGGAAGAGGCCACCGTCGCGCATCAGGAAATGCTGGATGCGATGGAAGCCCAGCTGCCCCGGCTGTTCCTGATCGAGTCGGAGTTTCAGCTGGCGTCGCGCCGGGCCGAGACGGAGTGGGTGCGCGGACTGCTCACGGAGCTCACCGACGGCACCTTCCCCGGGCTGGAGGCCTGGCGGCGCTACCACGAGACCGGGGAATTCCCCGCGGAGCTCATCCCGTCCCTGAACCAGGAAGGAGAACCGGCGGCAGGCGGCTAAGCAAACGACCCCGGCCTGGTGCGGCAACACCGGCGGCCGGGGCCGTCAACCTCAATCGATCCCGCG
>DASZGO010000223.1:0-8668 GCA_035938755.1 Solirubrobacteraceae bacterium
TGTCCGATGAAGTCCCACGCGAAGCGGCCGGGATAGGCCTCGGCCTTGGCCACCAGCTCCTGCGCCCGGTTCTCCCCCAGCAGGCTTACGCCCGCCTGGGCCAGGACCTCCAGCTCATCACAGGCCACGTACTTGACCGCAGCCAGAATCTGCACGCTCGCGGGATCCCGGCCGGCTTGGTCGATCTCCTGGCGGATCCGTTCGAGGTTGCCCTGGACCACCTCCGCCCGGATGCCTCGGATCAGCTCAGCCAAATCGCTCCCGCTTGGCGGCCCGTGACCCCCCGGTCGCGCCGATGGGAGAAAAACAGCGACGGCGGGCCGCAGATGGTGCACAACCCGATGTCGTGCACCGTTTCAACCCCCGCGCTGATGAGCTGCCGGCAGGCGATGGCTTTGAGGTCTAGCTTCTGTCCGCGGCGGGCCAGAGACCCGAACGCGGCGAACTGCTGGTGCACCGTCTCATCGACCTCGTAGCAACAGGGCCCCGCGCCCGGGCCAACAGCAGCCACGATCGTGTCCTGACCGCTCCGCTCGCGGAGGGTTCTGAGGCCTTCGCCGATCACCCCAGCCGCCAGTCCGCGCCACCCGGCGTGCAGCATGGCTACGCCGCCAGCCGATCCCAGGGCGATGGGCAGGCAATCGGCGGTCAGCGCCACCGCGGCCAGTCCCGGCTCGCCGACCACCTGGCCATCGGCCTCCGGGAGCTCACCATCGTCGCGGTGCTCGGAGGATCGAGCCTCGACGCGGGTCCCATGAACCTGCCGCACGAACGTCAGCCGCCGCCCGACCTGCTCCTGCAGCCGAGCCCGGTTGCGATCCACCGCGTCCGGCGCGTCAGCGGTCAGCCGGCCCAGGTTGAGCGACGCGTACGGGCCGGCGGAGAAGCCGCCCCGGCGTGTAGTGAACACGGCGCGCGACCCCGCGAGGTCCACCGCGAAGTGCTCCTGCCAGTCGTAGAAGGGCGCGGGCACCATCACCGGGTCAGAAGCTCGACTCCGGAGACCGGCGTGCGCTGCGCGTACTCGAAGTGGGCCCGCCCGCTCGACACCAGCGTGGCCGTGGGCTCCGTGCCCCCGCTCCGCGCCCGGTCGTAGACCTCCAGCTGCAGCGAGGCGACCTCGCTGTTGTAGCAGTAGGCCAGTTCCCCGTCGGGGTCGTGGTAAGTCACCCCGGCCAGCTGGTGGGGCTGGGCCTCGACCCGGCCCACCAGCCGGTAACGGCGATCACGGGCCTCGAACCGCCACCCGCTGAGCTCGAACTCGCTGCGGTTGCGCAGGATCCGCGGCGGTGAGGTAGACAGGAAGTCGTGGCCCCAGATCCGCGCCACCATCGGCGTGCTCGGCCCGACCTCCCGGCCGAGCCTCGACACGACCACCGACACGCCGTCGATGAAGGTGTCCGGCACCGGTTGGCCCTGGCGGTCCACGAAGTCGTTGCAGTGCACCCAGGCCCAGGAGCGGGCGTGCTTGCTTCCCCACAGGTGGGCCTGGCCGCCTCGTGCCCCCGCGACCTCGATGCGCTCCGCGCCAATGGTCACGTGACCGTCGATCGACACGTCTGCGTGCGGCAGGACCAGGACGGTCTGGGCCGCGCCCAGGCGCTGGAGCAGCGGATGGACCGACTCGTAGGCCCGCGGGGCCGGGGTCCAGCTGAGCTCCCAGGCCACGTCCTCGAATCGGCCACTCATGCCGGCGTCGCTCAACACGGCCTCACCGATCCGCAGCTCGAACGGGTCGGGTTCGGCCGACAGCTGGTCGATCCCGAAGCTCGCCTTGCGCCCCACCGGAGTGCTCGCGCCGGGCCGGGGATCCATGGCCAGAAACCACAGCGAACAGGTGGCGGGCTCGCCGCCGGGCTTCGGCGCGACCATCGTGTACCGGATCCACAGGCCCACGCCGGTCGAAGGCTCGGTCAGGGTCACGTAGTAGACCTCGTAGTGGCCGGGCTGTCCGCTCCAGCGCAGGGCGTTGGCGCTTGCTGGCATGGGGGCCCAGGCTATCCCGTCGCTCGCGAGGCCTCGAGCGCCGCCGCGAGCTCTGCCTCACGCCCGCTCACCCGGCCGTCTAGCTTGGCCACCAGCGCCGCGCGCAGACCCTGGCCCACCGCCGGCCCCTGAGGGACCCCGGCGGCCAGCAGGTCGTCGCCGTCGATCTCGAGCCGAACGTTGCGCAGGCTCTCGAGCCACCGCCGCGCTGCGTCCGCGGGGCCCAGAGCGCCGGCCAGGGCCACCAGCTCCTCCGGCGCATCGGCCGCGGCCTGCGCGATCTCCGACGGCCGGCCAGCCCCAGCCAGCCGGGCCGCGACCTGGTCGGCCCGGGTTGCGGCGGCGATGATCGCGTTCCGATCGCCCGCCTCGAACCCCATGTCATCGAGCCACCCGGCCAGCCCAGCCATACCCCGGGCCGCGACTGCCAGCGCCAGGCGGTCGGTCCGCGCGCCTTCCGGCAGCAGGCCCATCGCCCGGCGGGCCAGGTCTGGGTCCCGGAGCCCAAACGCGGGATGGATCGCCCGGTCGAGCCCCAGCTCGGCCGCCCGCTCTAGTGCGTCGACCGGATCTGGCTCGCGGACGAGCAGCCGGAGCTCGTTTCCCACGCGAGGGCGGGTGACCGTGTCGATAGCGCCTTCGGCCAGCGCGCCCTCGGCCAGGCGACGCGTCTCGGCCTCGATCTCGAAGTTCAGCCGGGAGCGGTAGCGAACCAGGCGAAGCAAGCGGGTTGGGTCATCGCGAAAACTGCCGGGATGCAGCACCCTGAGCTGACGCTGGTCCAGGTCCCCCAACCCCCGGGCGACCGCGAACACCTGGCCCGGCTGCTCGCCGCCGAGGGCAATCGCGATCGCATTGACGCTGAAATCGCGCCGCTCCAGATCCTCGGCCAGCGCCGCCGGCTCAACCTCGGGCAGCGCTCCGGGGCGCGCGTAGGTCTCTCGGCGGGCCCGGGCCAGGTCATAGCTATATCCGTCCGTGGTCACCGTCAAGGTGCCGAACCGATCGTGGACCGTGCGTTGGCCGCCCAGCTTCCGAGCCACCGGTTCGACGTCGCCCTCCACCACCAGGTCCAGGTCCAGCGGCTGGCCCCCCAGCAGCAAGTCGCGCACCGCACCGCCCACCAGATAGACGCCCGGGGTCTCCCGCAGGCGCTCGGCCAGCGGAACACCCGCGGGAAGTGCAGCGATCAGCCTCACCATCGTGGCCGGCTCGGGGATCTCCATTGGCGCATCTTCGCTGTTGACGCTGCCCTTACGCGGCCCGGATAGCATCATCGCGATGTCAAGCCCCAGTCCGCGGCGTAGGCTGCGCTGGTGGCTCGTGGTCCTGGCCGCCGTGGTTGCCATCGTGGGGGCGGCGGTGGCGGTCATCCTGGTCAACTCCCCAGGCAACGAGTCCCATCCCAACGTCGAATTCACCTCGCCGATGGCCACCAAGCCCAAGCCGCCGGCGCCGCTGTTCGAGTGGCCCCGCTACGGCTACGACGCCGCGCGCACCCGCTACTTCGGCTCCGGTCACCGGCTCGATCCCCCCTTCCGCAAGGGCTGGGTGTTCCAGGATTTCGCGCTGCTCGAGTTTCCGCCGGTGATCGATGGCAACACGCTGTTCATCGTGGACGACAACGGGTCGGCCAAGGCCATCGACAAGCGCACCGGGCGCAAGCTGTGGGAGACCAAGGTGGGCACCCTGGCTGCCGCTTCACCTGCGCTGGGCATCAACCAAGGGCTGGTGTTGATCCCAGTGCTGTCCACGGACCCCAACGCACAGGCCAGCCAATCGCCCGGGAACGGTCGGCTAGTCGCGCTGTCGATGAAGGACGGTCACCAGGTCTGGTCTCACTCGGTGCCGGCCGGCACCGAGTCCTCGCCCATGGCCTACCAGGACGCGGTCTACTTCGGCGACCAAAGCGGCACCGTGTACTCGCTGCGGGCCCGCGACGGCCATGTCAACTGGACCTATCAGGCCAAGGCCGCGGTCAAGGGCGGTCCAGCGCTGGCCGACGGCAAGCTGTTCTTCGGCGATTACGCCGGCCGGGCCTACGCGCTGCAGGCCAACAGCGGGCACCAGGTCTGGGCGGTCAGCACCTCGGGAACGAACTTCGGGTTTGGCTCGGGCAACTTCTACTCCACCCCGGCGGTGGCGTTCGGGCGGGTCTACCTGGGGAACACCGATTCGCGGGTGTACTCGTTCGCCGAGCAGACCGGCCAGCTGGCCTGGGCCACCGGCACCGGTGCCTACGTGTATGCCTCACCGGCGGTGGCCGACGTGGCCGGCCTCGGGCCCACCGTCTACCTGGGCTCGTATGACGGCAGCTTCTACGCGTTCGACGCCCGCTCGGGCGCTGTCCGCTGGACCCACAGCGCCGGGGGCCGGATCTCCGGCTCGGCCACGATCGTCGGCGGCATCGTCTATTTCTCCGATCTGGGCTCCAAAACCAGCAGCGGTCTGGACGCCCGAACCGGCAAGGACGTGTTCTCCTTCCCCGACGGCGCGTTCAACCCGGTGGTGTGCGATCAGACGACGATTTACCTGACCGGCTACTCTACGCTCTATCAGCTGCTGCCTCGGCGCTGAGCCGGGGAACCGGTAGCACCCGAGTTTGTCCAGAACGAGCCGCGTGACCGGCGCCGGGCGCGCCTGGTCGGAACGTGCGTTCGTATCTGCTATCCTTAAGGACCTATGCGTTGTCGTAGTGGAAGTCACTGTCAGCAGCCGGCCGTTTCGGGCCGTCGGTTCTGCGCGGATCACGCGGCCGAGCTCGATCGCATGCGCGAGGAGCTCAAGGATGCCGCCGCCGCGCGCATTGGCCGCGGGCGACCGAAGCGGTCCTCGACCTGCTGCCGTCCCGGCTGCTATGAGCCTCGCGTACCGCCAGCGGCGTATTGCGATTCCTGCACCGCCGCGGGGTACGTCGAAGAGGCCGCCTAAGCGGCGGCTGCAGCCGGAATCAACAACTAGAGACTGAGCTTTGACCTGATGGCCGCGGGATTTCCGCGGCCCGGGGGCGTCTGCTCGCTACTCGATCGGCCGGACCGCGACGCCGGCCGCTGACAGCTGTTGCTTGACTTCCGGCACGGTGTGACGGCCGTAGTGGAAGATCGACGCGCACAGCACCGCGTCGGCTCCCGCGGCGACCGCTTGGGCCAGATGCTCGACCTCGCCGGCCCCGCCCGAGGCGATCACCGGGACGCTGACCGCGTCGGCCACCGCCGCCGTGAGCTCCAAGTCATATCCCTGGTTGGTGCCGTCGCGGTCCATGCTGGTGAGCAGGATCTCGCCCGCGCCGCGTTCCACACCCTCTCGCGCCCAGGCCACAGCGTCGCGACCCGCCGGGGTCCGCCCGCCGGCCACGAAGGCCTCCCAGCCACCGTCCTGCGCTCCGCGCTGCTTGGCGTCGATGGCCAGCACGATGCACTGGGACCCGAACGTGGCCGCCAGCTCGCCGATCAGCTCGGGCCGGGCCAGCGCCGCCGAGTTGACCGACACCTTGTCGGCTCCGGCGTCCAGTACCGCCTGGGCGTCCTCCGCCGACCGGATCCCGCCGCCGATGGTGAACGGGATGAACACGTCGTCGGCGGCACGCCGGGCCAGCTGCACCACGGTGTCCCGCTTGTCGGACGTCGCCGTGATGTCGAGGAACACGAGCTCGTCCGCTCCCGCGGCGTCATAGCGCGAGGCCAGCTCCACCGGATCCCCAGCGTCACGCAGGTCGACGAACCCCACACCTTTGACCACGCGGCCAGCGTCGACGTCCAGGCAGGGGATGACGCGCTTGTAGTGCATGCGTCTCGAGCATAGGACGGAGGTGCGCTTGACGGCCCCGGCCCGGGCCGCGAGGATGAGGCGGTGAGCTACGAAACCATCACTTACGAGCGCCGTGGCGCGGTCGGCCTGATCACCCTCAACCGCCCGGATCGTCTGAACGCGTGGACGCCTCAGATGGCGTCCGAGCAGGCACACGCGATCCGGACCGCCAACCAGGACGACAAGGTCGGCGCCCTGGTCATGACCGGCGCCGGGCGCGGGTTCTGCGCCGGGGCCGACATGCGGGACACATTCGGCAAGCGGCTGGACGGCAGCGATCCGGCGGAGCCGGACGACTCGGGCGCGCCCCGTTCAAGCGAAGCCGGAGGCCGAGCGGGGCGCGAGCCCGAGCGCGGACAGTCTGGCGGTATGCCTCCCGACGTAGATTGGATCGGGCTGGTGCGTGAGTCCAAGCCGCTGATCGCCGCGGTGAACGGCGCCGCGGTGGGGATCGGTACGACCATGATCCTGCCGTTCGACGTGATTGTGGCCTCGGAGCGAGCCAAGTTCGGGATGCTGTTCATCAAGGTGGGCCTGGTCCCAGAGCTGGCCAGCACCCGCCTGCTGGCGCAACGCGTGGGGGTGGGCCGGGCCGGCGAGATGTGCCTGACCGGGGACCTCTTCGACGGCGCCGAGGCCTACCGGATGGGCCTGGCCGACCGCCTGGCCCCGCCCGAGGAGCTGCTGGACAATGCGCTGGACCTGGCGGACCGGATCGCGGCCAACCCGGCGCCCCAGCTACGGATGATCAAGCGCCTGCTGACTGAGAACGCGCTCGAGACCGACCTACGACTCGTTCAACAGCGTGAGCACGTGCTGATCCGCGAGTGCTGGAGCAGCCCGGAGCACCACGAGGCGGTCCAGAAGTTCCTGGCCAAGTCAGCCTGAGCGTCCGCAGCTCCCGGGGACGATGGAGCACGTGATCACGTTCGACAACCAGCTTCGCAGCAGCATCCGGGCGAACCTCAAAGCGCACCAACGCCTGGTCCAGCCGCTTGAAGGCCGCCGCCACGCCGCGGTAGCAATCGTCCTGGTCGACAGCGACCCCGTGCGCCATGACCGCGATCCCGTCGTGGCTGTCGACATGTCGATGGTGCCGGGAGACCCGCGCGACCTGCACGGGCGCCCGTTCGACGGCCGGATGGTCGGCGTGGCCGGCGGCGCCGCGTTCTTGCTCTGCCGACGGGCAGCCAAGCTGCGCCGGCACGCGGGGCAGTGGGCACTCCCCGGGGGACGACTCGACGCCGGCGAGACGCCGCTGCAGGCCGCCCTACGGGAGGTGCGTGAGGAACTCGGGCTCAGCCTGGAGGCCGAGAACGTTCTCGGTTGGTTGGACGATTACCCCACCCGGTCCGGGTTCGTGATCACCCCCGTGGTTCTCTGGGGCCCCGCCGAACCAGAACTGGTTCCAGCACCCGACGAGGTGCTGGCGGTCTACCGGATCGGGCTCCAGGTGCTGCTCGATTCAGAACCGCGGTTTCTCACTATCCCTGAGAGCGACCGGCCGATCCTCCAGCTTCCGCTGGGCAACGACGTCATCCACGCGCCCACCGGGGCGGTCCTCTACCAGCTCAGACAGGTCGCGCTTCGCGGTCTCCTCGACGAGCGGGTGCATCTCATCGGGGAGCCGGTCTTCGCCTGGCGCTGAGGCGACCGCGTCGTCACGGGTTCAGCGAAGGTCGCCGCATCAGCAGCAACACGGCCAAAAGCAACTCCACAAAGGTGAACGCGACGAGGATTCCCGCTGCGGTTGCCGGGGTCAACACGAAGAACCCGTTGTCGAATCCCAGGATGGCGGAATTGTCAAAGTTGGCCAGGCGGGCTCCAATGCGCGCGGCCGAACCGAGTCCTGCGTATGACCATCTTGCATAGACGAGGTTGGCGATCGCGGCCACGAAACCTGGCATCTGAGCGAGCGGGATCAGCCCGCCGGCGAGCAGGAGTTGGGGCATCAACAGCAGCGGAACGGCGCCGGCCGCCCTATCTACGGTGCGGGCCGCGCAGGAGACAGCCAGCCCCATTCCGGAGCTGGCCCAGGCGGTCAGCACCGCGATCGCGAACAACTCGAGCACGCCAGCGCCACCGATCCCGAGCGGCCTTATAGCCTCGACCACGAGCACGAGCAGCAGGACCTGGACGAAGTTCAGCGCGAACAGGACCAGAGCCTTGGCCAGTACGTACGCGTCCAGGCGGATGCCGACGTCGAATTCACGCTCGACCAGGCCGCGCTCCTTGACCACCTCCCGGGCTGCCGACGCCACGCCGAGCCAGATGGCGCCTGTCATCACCAGGAAGACGAGCTCCACCGCGCCGATCGGAGACGCGCCGGCGGCCAGAGCTCCGGAATGGAAGACGATCGCGATCAGCAGACCGATCACCGGCGCCTGCAAAACCAGCACGGCGAGCGTCCGTCGATCACGCACGAGCGTTCGGAGGTACCGACCGGCCAAGACGCGGAGCTCGAGCCGGAAGGGCCGGCTCGAGGCCACGGGTGCGGTCGGGGCCGCGGGCCTCCGGATCGGTTGCGCCGGTGCGCCTGTCGACGCGTCGGTGGGGTTCACACCGGCTGCCACTGCCGGGGCGGCGTCCGAGGCCGCTGGGCGCTCCTCGGCCACGGCGCTGACGTGCGCCCGCGCGCCTGATGAGCCGCCGCGGTAGGCGGTCTGGCCGTCCTGAAGAACGATGACCTCGTCGCATAGGTCCAGGCTCGTGGTCGCATGAGTGGCCACGAGCACGGCGCGATCATGGCCCGCTAGGCGCCTGAAAAGCTGCATCAACCGGCGCTCGAGCACCTCGTCCAATCCGCTGGTCGGCTCGTCGAGCAGTAGCACCGGGGGATCGCCGACCAGCTCGAGGCCGCACGCGGCCCGGCGTC
>DASZGO010000224.1:0-11717 GCA_035938755.1 Solirubrobacteraceae bacterium
GCGCCAAGAGGGAACGCGGCGAGGACGTGCAGCAGCTGTCCAAGCAGCAGCAGGAGGAGATCGCGAAGTACGGCGAGGGTTCGGAGTAGGTCGCTTCTCTGCGGGACGTCCCGGCAGCGCCAACGCACGCGAGCGCTTCCGGAACGCCCCGGCAGGTCCCGCCCCGGCCATCCCATCGGGCCGTCCCGCCCCGGCCATCTCCCGCGTTGGCGATTTTCCTCGTATAGCGGGGTTTTTTCACCACGCTAACCCGAAAACCGTCCTGCGCGTTCACACTTTGATCACGTCTCGGCACGCTCAGGCCGCCACGTTGCGGCGCCACTACTAAGCCGCCAGACGGCGGCCCAGATCAGCGACGTGGCGGCGCGCCACCGGAATCGTGAGCGCGCCTGGAAACACCAGCTCCGCCGTGCCGCCGAACGCCGGCCGGAGCTCGATCGCCTGGTGCAGGTTGGCCAGGTACTGCCGGTGCACCCGGACGAAACCGAACTGCTCCCACCGGTGCTCCAGGTCGGTGAGCGTGCTGCGGAGCAGGTAGCGGCCATCCGCGGTCACAATCCGGACGAAGTCGCCGTAGGACCGCAGGTACAGGATCGAGCCGCGCTGGATCAGCCGGGTCGACCCTGACCTCACGTTGGCCGCGGCGAACACGTCGGGCTCGGCGTTGGACGGCCGGGCTGCGGCGCCACCGCTCGTCTCGGCCGCCAGCGCAGATGACACGCGCTGGAGAGCTTCCTCCAGCCTGGCCCGTCCCACCGGCTTGAGGATGTAATCGAGGGCGTGCAATTCGAATGCCTCCACGGCGGCGTCCTCGTGGGCGGTGACGAACACCAGCTGGGGCGGCGAGGCGAACCGGCGAAGCACCCGGGACAGCTCCACGCCGTCCAGATCAGGCATCCGCACGTCGAGGAAGATCGCGTCGAATGGCTCGGCGGACGCCCTTACCAGCGCGTCCCTGCCGTCCCCGGCGCACTGGACCTGATCGACGATCGGCGAGGCTCGGAGCAGACGGGCCAGGTCCTGAAGCTGGGAGCGCTCGTCGTCCACGGCCAGGATCCTGAGCTCGCGGGCGCTCATGCTACGACCTTCGGCCGTGAATCCGAGGGCGTCCCGCGAAGATGCGGCACGGCCATCACTACCGTGGTCCCGTAACCGGGCTCGGACTCGATCTGGAGCGCGTAACCCTCGCCGAAGCTGGCCCGCAGCCGGCTGTCCACGTTGGACAGCCCGATCCCGCCGCCGGCCCCGGCCAGCACGGCGGGGACCCGCTCGGGCTCGATGCCGGCTCCGTCGTCTCTCACCCGCAGCTCGACGTCGTCGCCAACCATCCGGGCGGTAATGGTCACCCGTCCGAAGCCGGCCCGGCGCTCCACTCCGTGGCGCACTGCGTTCTCAGCCAGCGGTTGAATCGACATCGCCGGAACCACCGCGTCCTTGACCTCATCCGGCACGTCGATCGTCACGTCCAGCGACCGGAACCGCGCCTGCTCCAGCCGGAGGTAGCGGGCCACGTGCTCGAGCTCCTCGGCCAGCGTGACGTAGGAGCGGCCGTCCCGGAACAGATACCGGGTGAACTGGGCGAAATCGATCAACAGCTCCCGGGCCTCCTCGGGGCGGGGGTGGATCTCGCCGGCCACAGCGGCCAGCGCGTTGTAGATGAAATGCGGCGAGATCTGGGCCCGGAGGGCCCTCAGCTCCGCCTGGGCCAGCCGCTGCTCCTGCTCGGCGATCAGCGAGAGCTCCACCTGCGCGCAGACCAGGCTGGCCGCCTCCTGGACCACCCGTAGCTCGTTGTGGCTGGGCCAGCCGCCGCTGCGGTAGAACGCGATCAGGGTGCCCACCCGGCGACCCTGGACCACGAGCGGCGCCAGCGCCGCCGAGCGCAGCGGGCAGCCCGGGTCCGACGAGACGAGCCGCGGCTCGACGTGCATCCGGTCATCGGGCGTGCGCTCGAGCAGCCGAGGCAGAAGGTCGCCGGGACGCACCTGCTCGCGACCTTCGCCCTCGATGGCCAGCACGGCCCGGCCGTCGGCCAGCGCGATCGCGGCCGCGCGAGTCAGCGCGCGCAGGTACGGGACCGCTTGCTCGGCGGTGCGAGGGTTCAGCCCCCGGCGGAGGTGGGGGAGGGTCGACGCGGCGGCGTGCAGCGCGGTCTGCGTCCCCAGCGCCTCAGCGGACTCGTCCGAGGGCGCCGGGCGTGTCGCCTTCCAGGCGGTGAGCAGAATCGCCGCGAGCCCGATCCCAAGCAAGACTCCTAGAAGCAGAGCCATCGAAGATCCACGTACAGAGTACCCCTCTGGTAGGCGCCTCACCCCCGGTTGGCGTGCCGCGCGCCAAGACGCGATGATGCGCGCATGAGCTCCCCCACCATCTCTTCCTACGAGGATGCCCGCGCCCAGCATCGCTGGCGGGTTCCCGAGCGCTACAACATCGCGGCCGACGTGTGCGACCGGCACCCTCGGGACAAACTGGCCATGATCCACGAGGACTTCGAGGGCACGGTCCGCCGGGTGTCCTGGGGCGAGATCCAGGACGACTCCAACCGGCTGGCCAGCGTGCTGGTAGCCCGGGGCGTGGAGCCCGGCGACCGCGTGGCCATGCTGCTGCCGCCGACCCCGGAAACCGCGGCCGCCTTCTTCGCGGTGTGGAAGACCGGCGCCATCCTGCTCTCGATGTCCGTGCTCTACGGCGATGAAGGGATCCGGCACCGACTGGCCGACTCCGAGCCGAAGGTCCTGATCACCAACGCCGCCAACGCCGACCGGATCGAGCGGTCGCTGGTGGAGCAGCTGCTGATCCTGGACGAGGACGTGCTCAGCCAGGGTGCAACCGCGTTCACCTGCGCCGACACGGCGGCCGACGACCCGGCGCAGCTTTACTACTCCTCAGGCACCACCGGGCTGGCCAAGGGCATCCTCCACGCCCATCGCTACCTGCCGGCCCACGAGGAGTTCATCTACTGCCATGACGTGCGCGACGGGGAGCTGTTCCACGGCATGGGCGAATGGGCCTGGGCGGCCGGGATCTGCCCGCTCCTGGGGCCCTGGCGGCTCGGTGCGGTGCAGGCCGTCTACCAGCGGGAGGGCGGCTTCGATCCCCACAGGCAGCTGGATTTCCTGTCCCGTCACGCCGTGACCAATGTGTTCGCCACGCCGACCGCAATCCGCTCGATGATGTCGATCGCCGACGCCGGTCGGCGCTATCCGCAGCAGTTTCGGATTGTGTGCTCGGCCGGTGAGCCGCTGAACCCCGAAGCCATCCGCTGGTTCCGTGATCAGTACGGGATCACCGTGCTCGACTTCTATGGCCTCACCGAGTCCTATCCGCTCGTGGCCAACTACCCGTTCATGGAAGTCCGTGAGGGCTCGATGGGCAAGCCCATGCCCGGCTGGGAGGTGGCGATCCTGGACGAGTCAGAACGGCCGTTGCCGGCCGGGGAGCGGGGAGAGATTTGCCTCAAAGCCCGGTCGAACCCGCACTATCCGCTGGGCTACTGGAACCGGCCTGAGGACTCGCGGGAGGTGTTCGGGGGGGAGTGGTTTCACACCCGGGACGCCGCCCGCGCCGACGAGGACGGCTACTTCTGGTACGACGGGCGGGCCGACGACGTGATCATCTCGGCCGGCTACCGGATCGGGCCGTTCGAGGTCGAGTCGGCCTGCCTGGAGCATCCGGCAGTGGCCGAGGCTGCGGTGGTGGCCTCACCCGACGAGCGCCGGGGCCACGTGGTCAAGGCGTTCGTGGTCGCCGCTGCCGGGCACGACCCCTCGCCGGCCCTGGCGGCGGAGATCCAGGCGTTCGTCCGCGACCACCATTCGGCCTACGCCTACCCGCGCAAGGTCGAGTTCGTGACCGAGCTACCGAAGACCCTCACCGGGAAGATCAGGCGCGTGGAGTTGCGCCGCCGGGAGTTCGACGCGGCGGGCTGACCGAGACCGCTTGACGCTGGCCTGAGCCTGGGGTACGGTCGCCCGCTGAGGTCGCTCGCGCGGGGGAGAGCGGCGGATCACCGACAAAGGAAGCTGCATGGGGCGCAGAGGGGGATTGCTGGCGACGATCATCTGCCTGGCGGTAGGTGGACTCGCGCCTGGGGCCGGGGCGGCGACCGTCCCTCCAGGGGGCAGCGGCACCAGTTTTCACCCGCGGGTAGCGGGTCGGCTGGGCCTGATCCCCGTGTTTGGTCGCGACGGCCGAGCCGCGCACGTGGACGTGGCCAGCGGCGTACTGACCCCGGTCGTCTATCACGGCGGCCCGGTGACCGGCCCGATCACCGTTCACACGATCTTCTGGGCGCCGTCCGGCTACGCGTTTCAGGGCTCGCCGGGAGCCGGCATACCCGGCTACGAGCCGATGATCCAGCAGTTCCTCACCGACGTAGCACACGACAGCGGTGCCGCCGGTACCTGCCTGTCGGCTGAGTGCAACGCCTTCACCGTGCTCCCGCAGTACGGCCAGGGAACCCGCCCGGGCGGGATCAGCTCGGGGGCCTACCAGGTTGGCTACGTCCCCGCCCAGGATTCATTCGATCGGGCGGACGCCTACCCGGCCAAAACTGACCAGTGCGCCTCGCCCTCGGGCACCGCCACTTGCGTCACCGACGCCCAGGTCACAGCTGAGATCGACCACGTCATCCAAACCACTCCCGGAGCGGCCCGAGGGCTGAACAACCTGTGGTACGTGTTTCTCCCGCCCGGGGTGGACGAGTGCATCGGTCCCAAGGTGTGTGGAACCAACGCGTTTGCCGCCTACCACTCCACCAGCAATCCCAGCGGGCACGGGGTGACTATGTATGCGGTGTCGGTGGATCCGATCATCGAAGCGCCGATCGGCCCGGGGGCGGATCCCCAGGGGTTCCCCGACGCCGAGGCGTCGCTGAACGGGGCGGGGCACGAGATCGTCGAGGCCATGAGCGATCCCACCGGAACCGGCTGGATGGATCCGAATGGGTTCGAGGTCGGAGACAAGTGCGAGGTTGGGCCCCAGGTCGGATCGCCGCTGGGCTTCGCGCCCAACGGGTCGCCGTACAACCAGGTGATCAACGGCCACCAGTACCTGGTCCAGGACATGTGGGCCAACCGCGACTCGGGCGGCAACCCAGGCTGCGTGCAGGCCGCCACCACAACAACCGCCCAGCTACCGCTACCCCAGGTCAACTTGAGGCAGTTCAACTCCCTTCTCAGCGGAAACGTGAACCTGTCCCCTGGGGGTGGAATCGGCGTGCGCGTCCGGCTGCTCCGTACGGGGCCGGCCGGGACGCCGATCGTGGTGGCCGACAGCTCGGCCACGACCGCGGCCGACGGAAGCTGGTCGGTGTCGCTGGGAGCTCACGCGGCCGGGGATGACCGGGACGAGATCGATATCGACTACTCGGGTCCGTCGGCGCCTCAGCCCAGCCACCAGGTGATCCTGACCGGAAACGGCGGCAACCCGGTGGCCGAGGCAGGCTGGACCGGCTGGATGTGGCTCGATGCCGGGACCGCGGCCTCCAACAGCGGCGGCGCCTCCACCCTGACCGTCGCACCGTGTGGCCAGACCGGGGTCCTGTCCTACACCTTCGACGGGGTTCCCGGGTCCCAGTCGCCCACGGACTTCTGCAGCAACCAGACCGACGCGGGAGCCGTCAGCACGCCGCCGATCGGGGCCAAGGACGTGCTCACGGCCACGTCCAACGACAACCGTGCATTCGCCGCCCCTGGCTCGGCCACCCCCAACCTGCTGGGTGGGCTGGTCAGCCTGACGGTGGGCGTGGGCGAGGCGAACTCGGTGTCCCAATTCTCCAACCCGCTGGCCCCGGGGTTCACGCCCACCGGCTTGCCCAACTGCACCGCCGACCTGGAACTCGGAGCGGTGCTGTGTGGTGGGCTGGTCCCGGGCGCCCGCTACACGGTCACCGACGGCAACCGCCAGATGTCGGACACCGCCGATGCCACTGGAACGCTGGTCACCCTGCTCACGGTTCGCCGGGGTGACGCGGTCTCGCTGTCCAACGGCGCCCGGTCGCTCACCACCTTGCACGTGGCGCACCTGCGCGTGGACATCGAGGGTGAGCGCGCCACGGTGGCCCAGGGCCATTGCCAGCCCGGCGACTACTTCGGCACGCCACCGACCAGCATCACCCCCGGGACCTCGGCCGGGGCTTCGACCAGCGCTGCCACCGGGGGTGTCGCCCTGACCGGCCAAGCCTGCCCGACCAACGGAGACGCCAGCGGCCTGCCTTCGGGCGACGTCTCGCAGACCGACGATCTCAGCGGGGGGCAGACCGTTACCGAGGTGCCGCACATCCTCGACACCTCGCCGCTCGACGGCGAGACGGTGTACGGGGCGTTCCGGGCGCTGGCCGAGTCCGGACTGATCCTGCCCGACAATACGGTCCTCCCCACCGACTCGATCACGCGCGTATCGCTCCGGATCGTCACCGCAGCCGGGGGAGCGAACGTGTTTCAGGCCAGCAACGTGGACACCGCACAGGGCGTGGCGGTGCCGGCGCTGTCTCCCGGCAACTACCTCGGGGTCTGGGAGCTGACCGATGCCAACGGGGATCGCCGGCTCGTGGTCACGCGCATAATCGCGCGTATCGGCCGGACCGGACCCGCCCCCAGGGCCAGCGTGAAGTGTCAGCACGCAAGCGGCCAGCGGATCCGGTGCAGCGTGACGTTCCCGGGCAACCGGCAGCTGCGGGGCAAGCTGAAGCTCCGCCTGAGTCGGGGTGGAGCCGTCGTGGCGCTGGGCCACGCCACGGTCAGGCGCGGTCGCGCCCAGGTGAACATGCGCGTCCTCCGGGACGTGAGCGGCGGCCCGTGGCGGCTGACGTTTGTCCTGAGCCAGCCCCATCTGCTGCCGGTCACGGCGCACCGCGACCTGCGGACCGTGCGCTAGTAGTGGCTTAGCCGGCCCGGGAATGCGAGCGCATCTCGGACAGGATGCGCTCCAGCCGGGGCTCCGAGCTGCGGTCCACGTGGATCATGGCCGCGGCCACCGCCGGATGGACCGCCGCGATCTGGGCGTGCATCTCGTGGGCCACCGCGCGGTAGCTGGGGTGGCCTTCGCGGCCTGAGCGCAGCTCGATCAGCTGCATGGCCTCGCGGGCGTTGAGGTCCAGGATGAACCGGATCCGATAGCCCAGGCAGAGCGCGTAGGGAGCGGCACTGGCCAGGCCACGGTCACGCAGCCGCCCATACTCGGCGGCCGAGGCCTCCAGCGCTCGGCGGTACGCGTCGCCGCACCCGGCCAGGTCGACCTGCTCAGGCACCCCGGCCCCCAGGTCCGGGGTCAGGCCCTGCCACTGGATGGTCAGCATCCGGTGGCGCTGCAGGTCGCGGAACGCGCCGTAGTCGGCCACGATCTCGAACCGGTAACGCAGGGCCTCCAGGCCGCGACCCGGGCGGTAGCGCCGGTTGGACCGTTCGCCGATCAGGTCGGCCAGCAGCGCCCGGCGCTCCTCGGAATCGAGCCCGTCCACCACGTCCCGAATCGATGTCTCCGGGACCCCGGCCGACTCGAACAGGAGCGCGGCCAAGAGGCCCTCCTCGTCGCCGTCGTGATGGAGCAGCCGGACCGAAGGCCCGTCGGCCGGGGCGCTGCCCAGCTCCAGCCGCCGCGCCCAGCGCTCGCCCGCGCGCGCGCGTGAGTCCAGGTAGGAGATCCACTGGCCGCCGCGGTCGGGGCGTTGCACCCGGGCCACGAAGCTCGGCATCACCGCCTGCACCTCCTCCAGGATCATCTGGCCGTAGGCGCGGGCCTCGGGCAGGGGGTGGGCCAGGAGGTGCAGGATCAGCTGCTCGTAGGTCTGGCCCGTGGCGAAGATGCCCATGTGCGAGAGCGAGCTGGCCGGCAGCAGCCCCCGCAGCAGGTCCAGCGCCTTGGCCTTGATCGCCCGGGCGTGGGCCGGCCCGGCCTCATCCTCGGCCCGGGGAAACTCCCTCTGCGCCCAGGAGATGACCTGCGGCAGCGCGTTGGAATAGGTCGAGAACAGACTGTCCATCGTGCGCTCGTACTCGGGCCCCAGCTCGGGGTCCCGGTAATAGCGGTAGCCGCCGCCGGGCATCTCTCGGTCGTAGGCGATGTAGCGCGTGGACTGTTCGAGGTACGCGCCGAGCCGCGGCCGCTGGAGGATCTTGGTCAGCACGTTGGACACCCACTCGCAGGCCACGTGCGCCCCTCCCAGCTGGGCCACCGAGTCATCGCCGTAGCCGAGGAAGATCCGCTCGTACAGTTGGGCGGCCCGGGTTCCCTCTTCGGCGTCCCAGCGCGTGGGAGCCGCGGGCGCATCGTCCGCGAACTCATCCAGAAACAGGCGCCGCAGGGTGCCCGGGTAGCGCGAGTAACGGGCGAACAGCGCGCCCTTCACCGTCTCGGGGAGGTCGACCAGCGCAAACACCGGCCGGTCGAGGTTCGTGAAGTGCGCGTTCAGGCGCTGCTGTTCAGCGTCAGTGAAGCTCTCGACCGGGTAATCCACGGACGGCTGATCGTAGCGGCGGGAGCGGCGGGATCGGCGGGGTCAGCGGCGGGTGGTGCGCACCCGGAATTCCTTGGATGCCGGCGCGTTCCCCAGCGGGGTCCCACCGTAGATGACGTGCCCCCGGGCGTCCTGGTAGGTCAGCCACGGAATCGTCGGCTGCTGGTCCACGCCCGGCTTCGAGAAGTCGCAGACCCCCTTGGGGTACGACTTCTGCAACTGCGCCCACTGGGGGTCGGTGAACGTGATGCCGGGATTGTCGGCGTGGCTCTGCGGCTTCAGCTGACACTTGTTCGCGTCCGTGGTGATCGCGTCGCCCGCCACCATCCGCGGGGTGGCTTCGACGTTCACCACGCCGGCCGGGCACAGACCGTCCGAGACCTTGTGGCCAGCGCCGTCCCAGCACTCGTCACCGATATCTGATGGCTTGTTGTGAATCAGCTTCTGGGGCAGCGGCCGGCTGCTGTGGTCCTTCTCGACTGCGGCCAGCCAGCGATCCATTGCAATGAAGCTGTTGAGCTCGCACGCAGTGTCGCCGATGATCACGGCCGGCCCCTCCCAGATCAGCTGATTCGCGTGGGTGCCATGCTCGCGATCGAGACGGGCCCGGGTGGCGAATGCGCGATACGCGTCGTGGAACAGACCCGGGTTCGGACCGCGGCAGTCGATGATCGCGGCCTGATTTAGGTTGTTGGTCTCGTTGATCATTCCGCTGCGGTAGGCCCGGCCCAGGGACGGCGCTCCACTGTTGTCGATCCGACCCGGCGTCGGGTTTGTGTCGATGTCCAGACCGCCGATCGCGGCATTGAGGTCGACGAACTGAGCCGGGGTAATCTGCCCCTGCTTCAGCGAGCCAAGTCCGTACTGGACGCCGACGTTGTCGATCGGCGGCCGGACGAAGCCCCTCCCCAGTTTGCGCTCGTTCGCCGACCACAGGGCAGCTGGCTCGGGTCCGAAGACGTTGATCGCGGCATCTTCGATGGTGCAGCGAACGCCGCCCGGGTTTGTGTTTGGGTCATAGCGGTCCGCAGCAGTTGTGCCAGCGCACGGATCGGTCGGGACGGCTACGTGGAACTGTGCGTTATCGGACACATTGGCGTTCGCGACGCCGTCGGGGCCGCCGAGCACATCTCCCATCTGCGTCGGGAGCCAGGCCACGCCGGCACCCCACTTGGATGGAGCATCGAAGTAGGCGAGCAGGAGGTGGTAGTCCAGGAACTGCGAGGCCGTGCTCCAGGCGTCAGGGAAGGAGCAGGTGGGCAGGATCCCCTGGTAGATGCCCGGGTAGGCGTTCGCGATCCACTGCTCGGCCAATGATCCACCTGAGCATCCGCTGCCGATCGTGTAACGCAGCGTCCCGTAGACCTTGACGAGGTACTCCTTGGCCATCACCAGGGACTCGGCCTGCAACGCGAGGTTGCAGTTGTGGCCGCTGAAGTCCAGGGCGGTGGACATCGTCATGAAGCCCTTGCCGAGCGCATAGTCGCCCGCGCTGTCGCCCGTGGTGGCCGGAGCGGTGCCGGTCTTGTAGTCCACTCCACACGACACGCCGTGCAGGATCAGCAGCTTGTGGTTGAACTGAGCCTGCGGAGCGACCGCGGTCCAGGGCTTCCCGGGCTCGAACAGGGCCGTGATCTGGTACTGGTCGCGATCCATGTAGCCGGTCTCCACGCGCACGATGAACGGCACCGTCACCCCCTGATCCGTCGTGGTCTGCGCTACGTCGGATGGCGGGCTGGATGGGTCGTAAGGCTGAAACCCGTGCTTGCTCGGGTCGGTCGACATGTACAGGTACGTGAAGGTCGGAGGCTTGTCGCACTGCGCGTCTACGGCGCCGGGCTCGCAGGTCCAGGGCTTGAGCTGCGGGCCGGAGAACACCGGTCCAGCGTTCGAGTGGTTGGTCAGGGTGATCTGCGCGCGCCAGCCGCTGCGGAGCGTGGCCCGCAGCACGTTGCGCCCGAGCGCCAGACGCGTCAGGAGGCCCTCAAAGCGGCCGTCCCGGCGGAACGCGAACGCCCGGGTCACGTTGCGGTGGCCGACGGTTACCTTGACCTGGCGTGCGTCACTCCGTGCGGGCAGGATGATCGCCACGAGCGCCGACCCGCCACTGACCAGATCGGCCCGGCCGGAGAGAACGGAAATCGAGATCTGGGGCCTCGGACGCTTCGCAGCCGCCGCGGGAACCGCGGCTACGCACCCGAGGATCGCCGCGCTGATTCCGATCGCCAGGCCGACTCGGCCCGGGCCACTCCACGTGCTTCGCATCTCTCCTCCTTCGAGTACCGACTGAAGCCCCTCAGCAGCGCCAGCCTCGCAGACCATAACCCAGGAGCGAACCGTCGGTTGCGGTTCTCACCTGGAGCTGACCTGCTCAGTCCAGTCAGAGGGCGCCTGCCTAGAACAACCCCGGAATCGCGTTCGCCGCGTGTTTGGCGAAGTGGAACAGCGGCTGGGGCAGGATCCCGAAGAAGATCGTGGCCGCCGAGAACACGCCGGCCACAGCCAGGATCGCCAGGTCCGGGCCGGGCCGGGGAGGCGGCGGGCTGGGAGCGCCGGCCGCAGGAAGGCTCGCGGCCACGGGCCGGGGCGGATCGGCCTCCGGAGAGGCGCCCGCGATCGGGACCAGGGCGGGTGCGGGCTGCGGCTGGCGCATCCAGATCGTCGCCACCACCCGCAGGTAGTAGCCCAGCGAGATCATCGCCCCGATGACCAGCACGATGGCCAGCCAGGTGTAATCGCCGCTGACCAGGGCGTCGATCAGCTGGAACTTGCCCACGAAGCCGACGGTGCCTGGTATCCCGGCCAGGGCCAGCATGCCGATGGTCATGGGCCAGGCCAACCAGGGATCACGGCTACCCAGGCCAGCCAGCGCGCTGATGTCGTCGCCCAGGTCCGGCCGGGCCTGCTCCTGGGCCACAACCACGGCGAACGCGGCCAGGTTCATCGCCAGGTAAGCCAGCAGGTACAGGACGGTGGCCTGGATGCCCAGCTGGCTGCCCACCACCACCCCGGACAGCATGTAGCCCGCCTGGGCCACGCCGGAATACCCCAGCATCCGTTTCATGGACGACTGGCCAAGCGCTCCCACGTTGCCCACGATGATCGTGATCGCGGCCACGGCCGCCAGCAGGGGAGCCCAGTCATTCTGGGCGCCGATCGCCGCCACGTCGAAGAAGCGCAGGAACACGCCGAGCGCCGCGGCCTTGGTGGCCGTGGCCATGAATGCCGTGATGGGGGTGGGGGCACCCTCGTACACGTCGGG
>DASZGO010000225.1:0-7196 GCA_035938755.1 Solirubrobacteraceae bacterium
TTGCCGACGGCCAAGCGCCGGGCCATGTGCGCGGTGTACGCGTTCGCCCGCCAGGTGGACGACATCGGCGACGGGGAAGCTGCGGCCGCGGACAAGCTGGCCCATCTGGCGTCGGCGCGAGACGACCTGGACGGCGTGAACGGCAACCCGATGCGGCTGGCCCTGGCCGATGCCGAGCGACGGTTCGACCTCCCCCATGACGCCCTGGAGGACCTGATCGCCGGGGTGGAGATGGATGTGCGGGACACCAGCTATGAGACCTTCGACGAACTCGTCGTCTACTGCCGCCGCGTGGCCGGGACGATCGGGCGTCTGTGCCTGGCTATCTTCGGCAGCGCCAACCCGGCCGCGGCCCAACCCCTGGCCGACGACCTGGGCGTGGCCATGCAGCTGACCAACATCATCCGCGACGTCCGTGAGGACCTGGAGCGCGGCCGCATCTATCTGCCGGCGGAGGACCGGCGGCGCTTTGGCTGCGAGGAGCTCGGCGCCGCGTCCGGAGCCGACGTGGCCCCGCTGGTGTCCTTCGAGGTCACGCGAGCCCGGGAATGGTTTGACCGCGGTCTCCGGCTGCTGGACCTGATCGACGGCCGCAGCGCGGCCTGTGTCGGCGCGATGACCGGGATCTACCGCCGAATCCTGGAGCGGATCGCCGCGGACCCCTCCGCGGTGCTCGAGCGCCGGGTCTCCTTGCCCCCGTGGGAGAAGACCTGGGTGGCCGTGCGCAGCCTGACCGGAGGCGCGCGATGACCCGCCGCGTGGTTGTGGTGGGCGGCGGTCTGGCCGGGATCACCGCCGCGCTGGACTGCGTCGATGCCGGGGCAGCGGTCAGCCTGGTCGAGGTCCGCCCCCGGTTGGGTGGGGCCGCCTATTCGTTTCAGCGCGACGGCCTGTGGCTGGACAACGGCCAGCACGTGTTCCTGCGCTGCTGCGCGGCCTACCGGGAGCTGCTGGATCGGCTGGGGACCACGTCGCAGACGGTGCTCCAGGACCGCCTGGCCATCCCCGTGCTGGCGCCCGGCCGGCCGGCCGCCTGGGTGCGGCGAACCGGGCTGCCGGCGCCGCTGCACCTCGGCGGATCGCTGATTCGCTACCGCCACCTGCGATTCAGCGAGCGAGTGGCCGCGATCCGGGCCGCGCTGGCGCTGAGCCACGTCGACCCCCAGGACGAGGCGGCGGAGGCGACGAGCTTCGGAGACTGGCTCGGTGAGCACGGCCAGAGCCCACGGGCGCTCGAGAAGCTGTGGGAGCTGATCACCCGGCCCACTCTCAATCTCCGGCTCCAGGACGCGTCGCTGGCCGCGGCGGCGTTCGTGTTCCGGACGGGCTATCTCGACCAGGCCGAGGCCGGCGATCTGGGCTATGCCCGGACGCCGCTGCAGCGCGTGCACGGCGACGCCGCGCTATCGGCGCTGCAGTCGCGCGGCGTGGACGTTCGTCTGGCTTGGAGGTCCGAGGGGATCGAGGCTTCGGCCGAGGCTGGGTTCGTGGTGACCGGCCCGGGAGACAATCTGACCGCCGATGCCGTGGTGCTGGCCGTACCGCACGAGCGGGCGGCCGGGCTGGCGCCGGGAGCCCTGCGGCGGGAGGCCAGCGCCCGCTGGTCCGCGCTCGGGACCTCCCCGATCGTCAACCTGCACGTGGTCTACGACCGGCCGGTGCTGGCGCTGGAGTTCGCCGCGGCGGTGGATTCGCCGGTGCAGTTCGTGTTCGACCGGACCGAGTCCTCGGGACTGCAGCGCGGCCAGTGCCTGGCCATCTCGCTGTCGGCCGCCGACCACGAGGCGGCCGCGCCGGCCGAGGAGCTGCGCGTCCAGTTCGAACGGGCGCTGGCCGAGCTGCTGCCCGCCGCGCGCCAGGCGCGCATCGAGAACTTCGTGGTCACCCGGGAGCACTCGGCCACGTTCCGGGCCGCGCCGGGAGCCCAGGGGTTGCGACCCGGCGCCCGCACGTCCTCCCGCGGACTGGCGCTGGCCGGGGCCTGGACTGACACCGGGTGGCCCGCGACGATGGAAGGCGCGGTCCGTTCGGGGCACGCCGCGGCCGAGGTGGCGCTGAGCGCTATAGGCACCGAGCGGGCGCCGGTGGGGGTGGCCGCGTGAGCTCGCTCCTGCTACTGGCCCCGATGGGGCTGGAAGCCCGAGCATTGCGCCGCGGAGCCTCCCGGGCCCGGATCCTCCGGACGGGAGTGGGCCCCCGCCGCGCCCGGACGGCCGCCGCCCGGGCCAGCGCCTGCGACGCGGCGGCCGTGGCGGTGGTCGGCTTCGCCGGAGCCCTATCGCCCGAGCTGGAGCCCGGAGACGTGGTCGTGGCCACCGAGCTCCGCCGCCGCGACGGCTCGACCGTGGCCATGTGCCCCGGCTCGGGGGTGATCGCCGCGATGCTCAGGCGCCGCGGGCTGACTGTGCACACCGGACCGTTGGTCTCGGTGCAGGCCCCGGCGCTTGGCGCCTCCCGCCGCCGACTAAGCGAGCTGGGCGCGTTGGCCGTCGACATGGAGTCGGCCTGGCTGGCCGGGGCAGCGGGCGGCCGTGCGCTGGCCGTGGTCCGGGTCATCCTGGATACGCCCGAGCGCGGTCTGAACCGCCCCATGGCGACGCTGGCCGGGTTCCGGAGGGCCGCCCGCTCGCTGACCGCGGTGGCTGGCCCCCTGGAGGAGTGGGCGGACGCCGTGGCGCCGCGCCAGCTGGTCCTGGCCGGGCCCCGGGCCTCCTGCGCCGGCGTGGAGCGGGCAATCGAGGCGGTGGAGCGGGCGCTCGACCGGTACGGAGCTCCGGTCTATATGCGCAAGGAGATCGTGCACAACCGCCACGTGGTGTCCGCGCTCGAGCGCCGCGGCGCGGTGTGTGTGGACGAGTTGCACGAGGTCCCAACCGGCTCGACCGTCGTGTTCTCGGCCCACGGCGTCTCACCCGCCGTCCGTGAACAGGCCCGGGCCCGCCAGCTCAACGTAATCGACGCCACCTGCCCGCTGGTCAGCAAGGTCCACGCCGAGGCCCGGAGGTTCGCCGCGCGTGACTACACGGTCGTGCTGGTCGGCCACGAGGGCCACGAGGAGGTCGAGGGCACCTCGGGCGAGGTTCCCGACCACATCCGGGTCATCGCCTCCGAGGAGGACGTGGACCAGCTCCAGGTCGTCGATCCCGGCCGGGTGGCCTACCTGACCCAGACCACGCTGGCCGTGGACGAGACCCAGGGCATCGTGTCGCGGCTCCGCGAGAGGTTCCCCGGGGCGGCCGGACCGGCCACGGACGACATCTGCTACGCCACCCAGAACCGCCAGGACGCCGTCAAGGCGCTGGCCCGGTCGTGCGATCTGGTACTGGTGGTCGGCTCACGCAACTCGTCTAACTCCAACCGGCTGGTCGAGGTGGCCGAGCGCCACGGCTGCCCGGCCCGGCTGCTGGACGACGAGTCGGAAATTGACCTGGCCTGGCTGCGCGACGCGCGGCGGATCGGCGTCACGGCGGGGGCCTCGGTGCCCGAACGGATCGTCCAGCAGGTGCTCGGAGAGCTGCAAATCCTGGGTCCGGCCGAGGTCAGCGTCGAGTCCGTGGCCGATGAGGCCGTGTCGTTCGCGCTGCCCAGGGAGGTGCGAGAGTAGGCTGTAGCCGATGCCGGTACCTCTTCGTCAGAGCGCCAAGGTGGGCTCCTACATCCTGCGCCAGCGGCTGGCCCGCCGGGACAAGTACGCCCTGGTGCTCGAGCTGGAGCCGCTGTACCAGTGCAACCTGGCCTGCGCGGGCTGCGGCAAGATCCAGCATCCCGATCACGTCCTGCGCCGGCGCATGTCGGTCGAGGACGCGGTGGGCGCGGTGATGGAGTGCGGCGCCCCGGTCGTGTCGATCGCGGGCGGCGAGCCGCTGATCCACCCCGAGATCGAGGAGATCGTGGGCCAGCTGGTGGCCCGCAAGAAGTTCGTCTACTGCTGCACCAACGCGCTCCTGCTGGAGAAGAAGATGGACAAGTTCACCCCCTCGCCGTACTTCGCCTGGGCGGTGCACATGGACGGGTTGCGTGAGCGCCACGACAAGTCGGTGTGCCGCGACGGCGTGTTCGACAAGGCCGTGTCGGCGATCAGCGCGGCCAAGGATCGCGGCTTCCGGGTCACCACCAACACGACGTTCTTCTCCGACGACACGCCGGACACGGTGCGCGAGGTTCTCGACTACCTGAACGACGAGCTCGAGGTCGACCAAATGATGATCTCGCCGGCCTACGCCTACGAGAAGGCGCCAGACCAGGAGCACTTCCCCGGGGTTGAGCAGACGCGCAAGCTGTTCCGGACCGCGTTCGCCGGCGGGCGGCGGAAGAAGTGGCGCCTCAACCACTCTCCGCTGTTCCTGGACTTCCTGGAGGGCCGGATCGACTTCGACTGCACCGCCTGGGGCATTCCCAGCTACTCGATCTTCGGTTGGCAGCGCCCCTGCTACCTGATGTCCGACGGATACGCCAAGAGCTACCAGGAGCTGCTCGAGCAGACCGACTGGGACCGCTATGGCCGCGGCAAGGACCCCCGCTGCGACAACTGCATGGCTCACTGCGGGTATGAGCCGACGGCGATAACGCACACAGTGCGCGCGCCCCACAAGGCGCTTCTGTCGGTGCTGCGCGGCTGAACCCCATTGCGCATCCTCCTCACCGGCGCCAGCGGCTTCATCGGCTCCCACGTCGCGGCCGAATTACGCAACGCCGGAGCTGAGGTCCGAGCGTTCTGTCGCACCGAGCCGCCGCCCGAGGCCCGGGTTGCCGAATGGCGACCCGGCGATGTGCGTGACGCCGACGCGGTCCGGCAGGCCGTCGAGGGTTGCGAAGCCGTAGTCCACATGGCTGCCCTGTACAGCTACCGGCGCTCGGACGCCGGGCTGATGGAGTTGATCAACGTGGAGGGGACGCGCAACGTGCTGGACGCAGCCGCCCGACAGGGCGTCGGCCGCGTGCTCTGCACCTCAAGCTCGGCCACCTGCGGTCCGGTGCCGGGCCGCCCGGCCACCGAACAAGACAGCCCACCGGCCTGGGAGCTCAAGGTTCCCTACAAGCGGACGAAGGTGGAGGCCGAGCGGCTGGCCGCGAGCGCCGCGCGCGAAGGGCTGGAGACCGTGTGCGTGAATCCCACCACGGTGGTGGGACCCGGCGATCGGCAGCCCACGCCCAGTGGGAAGATGATCAGCGACCTGGTGGAGGGACGCATGGTCGGCTACCTCCGGAGAACGGGGCTGAACGTGGTGTCGGTTCGGGACGTGGCCCAGGGACACCGCCTGGCCCTGGAGTACGGGCACAGCGGGCGGCGCTACATCCTGGGCTCGCAGGACCTCCAGCTGCGAGACGCATTCGCCGTGGTGGGCGAGTCCGTGGGGCTCAGGCCGCCGCGGGTGGCGGTGCCCTGGCCGGTGGCCTTTGGCGTCGCCCTCGGAGCTGAGCTGGCCCGGTTGGTGGTGGGTCGTGAGCCACGCCTGCTGGTCCTCGACGAGGTCCGGCTGGCCCGTCTGCCCCTGTTCTTCTCCTCGGACCGAGCCCGGAGCGAGCTCGGCTACAAGCCGCGTCCGGGCGCTGAGGCCCTGGCCGCCGCGGCTCGGTGGTTCGCCGGGTCAAGGCCCAGGCGGGATTTCGTCCGCGCTACGGCCACCACCACCTCGGCCGGATCGGGATAGCCGCCGCCCAGGGGCTGGGGCCGGGGGCGTCGCAGCGTCCGCTCCAGCGCGCCGGGCAGTTCGTCCAGCCTCTGCGCCCATTCGGCCAGTCCCCGGTCGGCCATGGCCGCGGCGTGCGCCCGGACGTGGGCCACTCCGCGCCCGAAGTTGATCAGCGGGCAGCCCACCACCCGAGCCTCCAGCGCGGTCGTGCCGCCCGTGGTATGGATCAGCGCGTCGGTAGCCGTCAGGAGCTGGGGCATCTGCTCGGTGAAGCCGAGGACCCGCAGCCGGTCGATACTCGGGTGGGTGTCCTGAAGAGCGGCCCTCAGGCCCTGGTTGCGGCCGGCCAGCGCAATGATCGTGGCCTGGGGCCGCGCGAGCAGGACTGTTTCGACGAGCTGCCCGACCTCGCCCATGCCCCACCCGCCGCCGGAGATCGTGACGATCTCGCCGTCCAGGGGCAGATTCAGGGCGGTCCGAGCCTGCTCGCGGGGCGGCGCCTGGTGGAAGCGCTCGTCCACCATGGCCCGCACGACGGTGGCCCGGCCGGGGCCGGCGATCCGATCCGCCTCGGGTTTGGCCTCGGGCCAGGACAGCAGGTGCATGTCCAGGCCGGGGTGGACCCAGTAGTAGAGCCCGGCGGGGTCTGAGATCGAGGAGCACACCGGGACCGCGAGCTTTTTGCGCGCTCGCAGCTCCCCTAGCGCCGCGCTGAGCACCGGGAATTCCGTGATCACGACGTCGGCTCTGTAGTCGGAGATTGTGCTCGTGAGCCCGGAGGCGCTGAGTAGCCCCAGCACCCGCTGCGCGAGGTGCCGCGGCCACGACCGAAGGAAAAACAGTTGATAGGACCTTTCGTACGTCCAACGCGCCTGCTCCAGGTGGGTATGGAAGCCGCGGGTCAGGAAGCGGCCGAGCCGGGGTCCCAGGACGTCCAGGTCGGTGCGGAGCTCGACCTCCTCGACCTCGGGCCGACCCTCGAGCCGGCCGACCAGCGAGCGGGCCGCGGTGACGTGACCCTCGCCGATCTCGGCGCTTAGCACGAGCACCCGCACCCGAGCATCGTGTCAGGTCGGCCGCTGGCGCTAGGCTCAGGCCGGCCATGCACCGGCGCTTGCTTCTGCTGATGGCGCTGGCCATCATCGCCACCGCCGGGGTGGTCGCGCTGATCGGGCAGGCGGCCCATTTCGGGAGTCTGGCGTCCCGGCTGCGCCGGGCCGAATTGGGGTGGCTGGTGGTGTGCGCGGCCGGGCAGGTGATCTCGTACGCCGGTTACGTCCTGGTCTACCAGGCGATCGCGCGGCTGTCGGGCGGCCCGCGCATTCCCATGCCCGTGGTGCTGCGGGTGATCTTCCTGGCCTTCGGCGCGTTCAGCGTGGCCACGACGCTGGGGGGCCTGTCGGTCGACTTCTGGGTGCTGCGCCAGGCCGGCGAGTCGGCCGAGCACGCCAGCGCCCGGGTGATCGCCCTCGAGACACTGCGCTGGGCGCTGCTGGCGCTGGCCACCTGCATCGCCTCGGTGCTCGTACTGGCCGGACTGGCCCACCGGCCTCCGTGGGAGGT
>DASZGO010000226.1:0-1776 GCA_035938755.1 Solirubrobacteraceae bacterium
CGACCGGACGTTCCGGGCCGGGGAGAAGTTCCGCCCCGTGCGGACCGAGACCCGGCGGATGCAGTACCTGTATCAGGACGACTCCGACGCCCACTTCATGGACTCCGAGAGCTACGAGCAGCTGACCATCCCGGTGAGCACGGTCAGCGACGCCCTGCGGTGGCTGAAGGAGTCGGCCGAAGCCGAGGTGCTCTACATCGATGAGCAGCCGGCCGACATCCAGCTACCCAGCGCCACCGACCTGGCGGTGACCGAGACCGACCCCGGTCTGCGGGGCGACACCGCGTCGGGCGGCGGCACCAAGCCGGCGGTGTTGGAGACCGGGGCGCGGATCCAGGTGCCGCTGTTCGTCAACGTGGGCGACGTCGTGCGGGTGGACACCCGCTCGGGCGAGTACGTGTCTCGTGCGTAGGACCGAGCAGCGCCGGGCCGCGGTCTGGGCGCTCTATCAAAGCGATCTGCTGGGCCGCCCGCTGGAGGAGATGTTGCCGCGGGACACCCACGCGTTCAGCCGGGCGCTGGCCGAGCTGGTCAGCGATCGGAGGGCCGAGCTGGACAAGCTGATCTCCCGCCACTCCACCGGCTGGACGCTCGACCGGATCGCGCCGTTGGAGCGGTCGATCCTGCGGGTGGGTCTGGCCGAGATGATGTACGCCGATCAGCTTCCCGGCGAGCGGGAGATCTCGCCCGAAGGGGCGATCGACGAGGCGGTGGAGACGGCCAAGAAGTTCAGTGGCACCGACGCGCCGGGGTTCGTCAACGGGATCCTGGGCGCGGCTTGGCGTGAGCGGGGGGCGGGCACGAGCCCCGGATCCGCGCGTACTTCGACGGGCTGACCGTCACGCTCACCGTGCGCGCGCCGCGGCAGGCGGCCAGGACCAGGACTGAGGCACCGGGACGGGATACCACCGCGGCGCCGGTGGCGCGAGCGCTGTAGCGGCCCGCGTAGACCATCGCTGGGGCGGCCACCTCGGTGTGGGCGCCGGCCCGGAACCGGCGCCCGCCGCCCACCTGCACGGTGCGGTAGCGGAGGTGGAACGTCTTGGTGCTCTGGTCAAACCCCCAGGACAGCGGAGTCCCCGAGATCAACTGGGGATAGGGCTCGACCAGGAACTTCAGCGTGGGGAGCTGGAGGTTGCTACCGCGCGGCGGCTTGGCCGGGTCGATCACGATCGCCTGCTCGGCGCCGGGCCCCGAGGTGGTGGGGTCCTTGCACCCGCAATACGCCCACTCGACCCAGGACACCATGTTCTGGTCGGCTCGCTGGACGGCCGGGCCAAGTACCTGCGGGTCGGTGGTGGCGCCGAACTCCGTCTCCATCAGGCCGTCGCCCGTCTGGCCGGCGTGGGTCACGGCGTTCTTGAATACCAGGTCGTCGAACGTGGGGCAGGTGCTCGACTGATGGCTCTCGTCGTGCTGCAGGCAGTAGTCGTGAAATGCGAACGCCAGCCGCGGATCGCCCAGCGCGGGCAGGTTGGTGTTGGAGCCGTAGTTGAACAGGACCTGGGGCTCGTAGAAGATCAGCGTGCGGCGGTCGGCGGCGCGGATCGACTTGATGACCAGCCGGTAGAAGCTCTGGAACGGCCCGGTGTCGAACGTGGGGCAGCCCTGGGTCTGGGCGCAGCTCGGCCAGGTCGTGCCCGGCCACGGCTCGTTCATGACCTCGTAGCCCAGCACGTTGCGGTTGCCGGCAAACCGGGCCGCCACATCGCGCCAGGCCGCGGCGTAGCGATCCTGAAGGCCCACGCCCCCGGGGCCGGGCGAGTTGGCCCAGAA
>DASZGO010000227.1:0-11352 GCA_035938755.1 Solirubrobacteraceae bacterium
TATCGCGATCGTCTCCGACATCCACGGCAACCGGCACGCCTTCGAGGCGGTGCTCGACGACATCGAGGCCTCGGATTGCGAGGAGATGTGGTGCCTGGGGGACCTCGTCGGCTACGGGGCCGAGCCCGACGCCTGCGTAGAGCTGGCCCGTCGGCACGCCGCCATCTGCCTGGCCGGCAACCACGACCTGGGGGTGTGTGGAGCGCTGCCGCTTGAGCAGTTCTCCAAGGGCGCCGCCCTGGCCGCGCAGTGGACCCAGCACACGATCACCCCCGAGACCCGCGACTACCTGTGCGCGCTGGAGCCCCAGAAACTGGACGAGGAGGTGGGCCTGTACCACGCCAGCCCCCGGGATCCCGTCTGGGAGTACGTGCTGTCCTCGCTCCAGGCCGATCTCTGCCTGGACGCCCAGCGCCATCGGGTGTGCCTGATCGGGCACTCGCACGTGGCCCTGTCCTTCACGCGTGAGACTGGCCTGCCGGCCAGCGGCCAGACCCGGGCCGCCGATGACGAACTCGACCTGGGGCCTGGGGAGTGGCTCATCAACCCGGGCAGCGTCGGCCAGCCCCGGGACGGAGATCCCCGGGCAGCCTGGCTAGAGCTCGACCTGGCTGACGGCGCCGGCGTATACCGGCGAACCGATTACGACATCGCCGGCGCGGCCGCAGCCATCCGGGCGGCCCGGCTCCCCGACTCGCTGGCCGAACGCCTGGCCTACGGGCAGTGAGCAACCCTAACGGTGTGACAATCCGACCAGCGGGCCCAGCCTCTAAAGTCAACCGCCGGATGCGCTTCGCGGCCCGCGCAATCCTGGCTGGCGGCTTGGGATTTGCCGTCTCCTTGATCGTCGCCGCCTGCGGCGGCGGCTCTGGCCTGCTCTCAGGCGATCAGGCCAACACCCTGAACGGCCAGCTGGACCAGGTCAACTCGGCGGTCGCGTCACGTAACTGCGGCGCAGCCGTCAACGCCAGCCAGAACTTCGGCAACGCCGTAGCCAATCTGCCCCAGACTGTGAACACCACATTGCGTGCCAACCTGAACCAGGGAGCCTCGACGATCAGCGACCTGGCCTCCAAGGACTGCCGCACCACTACCACTCCGACCACCCCGACCGCCACGGCCACCACGGCCACGGCCACCACCGCCACGACCCAATCCTCCACCACCAGCACGACCACGACCACGCATCCCCCGCCCACCACCACCACGCAGTCGAGCACCACGACCACCACCTCCAGTGGCGGCGGCGGTCTGGGCGGCGGCGGTCAGGGTGGCGGTCAGGGGAACGGTCAGGGGAACGGTGGATCCAGCGGCGGGGCCGGGGCCGGGGGCGGGCAATAACCATGGCTGAGCCACAGACCATCGCCGGTCGCTACCGGCTTGAAGGCCGACTCGGCGTCGGGGGGATGTCGACCGTCCACCTGGCGTTCGACGACCGGCTCGAGCGCTACGTGGCGGTCAAGCTCCTGGCCGAGCACCTAGCCGACGATGCGACGTTCGTGTCCCGCTTCCGCCGTGAGGCTCTGGCAGCGGCTCGGCTGGTGCACCCCAACATCGTGCAGGTGTTCGACTTTGGCCTGGACGAAGCGAAGCATCAGCACTTCATCGTCATGGAGCACGTGTCTGGGCACTCGTGCGCCGAGCTGCTGCGCGACCGGGGCCACCTGGACATCGAGCAGTCGGTGGAGATCATCGCCCAGTCCTGCCGGGGGCTCGACTACGCCCACCGTAACGGCGTGGTCCACCGCGACGTCAAGCCCGGGAATCTGCTGGTGTCCGATTCCGAGGTCGTCAAGCTGGCCGACTTCGGCATCGCCCGGGCCACCGACCAGTCGAGCATCACCCAGGTGGGCTCAGTGCTGGGCACAGCTGCCTACCTGGCCCCCGAGCAGGCGCGGGGCGAGGAGGCCGGCCCCCGGGCCGACATCTACTCGCTGGGCGTCGTGGCCTACCAGCTGATGTCCGGCCGCCTGCCCTACGAGGCCGCGTCCCTGTCCGAGCTGGCGCTCAAGCAGCAGCGCGAGTCCCCGACTCCCCTCGAGGAGCTGAATCCGCTGGTCCCGCGAGGGCTGGCCGTGGCCGTGGCGATGGCGCTGGCCATCGAGGCCGAGGGGCGGCCACCGGACGCGCTGACATTCGCCGAGTCGCTGCGCCAGGGAGCCCAAGGCATCGCACCCGTGGCGGCCACCACGCCGGCCACCGGCGCCACGCAGGTGCTGTCCCGGCACAATCCGCCCACCGCCGCCACCAGCGTGGCTGCCCGCACCGGGCCGGCTTCCCCGGCGACCGGCGCCACCCGCGCCCGGCCGGCCACCCGGCGCGAGCCCCGTCCCTCTCCGACGGGCGCCTACGCCCGCCAGCCCCGTGAGCGCCCTCGCGAGCGGCCCCGATCCGGTCGCGGAGCCCGGCGGTTCTTGGCCGTGCTGGCGCTGCTCTGCGTGGTGATCGCGGCCATCGTGGTGGCTGTGTTAATCGCCACCGGAACCTCCTCCACGGTGGTCCAGTTCCGCAAGACGGTGGCCAACGACTTCCAGAGTGCCTTCAACCAGGTCCAGGGTCTGATCAACCAGTACACGAAGTAGGCGGGGCGGCGGCCCCGGCCCGCAGCGCCGCGGCCACCTCGGGCAGCCGGCCGGCGTCGATGCCCGCTCGCAGGTCGCTCATCAGCTTGGCCACGAACGTCAGGTTGTGGAGGGTGATCAGTCGCAGGGCGGTCAGCTCGCCGGCCCGCAGCAGGTAGTGCAGGTAGGCCCGGGAGAAGCCGGGAGCGCAGGCTGGACACGCGCAGCCGTCGAGGATCGGGCGCGCGTCGTCCCGCGCGTGAGCCTTGAACAGGTCAAGTCGCCAGCTGGCCCCCGGATCAGGGACCAGGGCCACGCCGTGCCGGGCCAGCCGGGTGGGCAGCGCGCAGTCAAATGTGTCAATGCCCAGTTCCACCCCCGCGATCAGATCCTCGATGTCCCCGATGCCCAGCAGATGCCTGGGGCGTTCCGGGGACAGGCGCTCCAGATCAGCCGTGACCCAACCGACCACCTCGTGCATCTGTGGCTTGTCGCGACCCAGCGAGCCGCCGATGGCGATCCCCGGGCAGCCGGAAGTGGCGACCGCCTGCGCCGACTCGGCCCGCAGGTCCTGCTCCACTCCGCCCTGGACGATCCCGTACACCACCTGGCCCTCGGGGCCGTGGTCCGCGTGCCACTCCAGGCACCGGGTAAGCCAGCGGTGGGTCCGTTCCATCGATCGCGCGGTGTAGTCGCGGGATACGTGAAACGGTGTGCACTCGTCGAGCACCAGCGCGATGTCCGAGTCCAGGGCGGCCTGGACCTCCATCGACGTCTCCGGGGCCAGGAACCGCTCACTTCCGTCGACGTAGGAGCGAAACCGCACGCCGTCCTCACCGATGTGGAGGATGGCTCCCCCGCGCTGGTTATTCGGGCGACCCCGCCCCTTGATCTCGTCGGCCACGCCCCCGTGCCCCATCGAGAACACCTGAAACCCACCGGAGTCGGTGATGATCGGACGGGGCCAGCGCATGAACTCATGCAGGCCCCCCAACTGGCGGATGCGCTTTGGGCCGGGGGCCAGGAACAGGTGAAACGTGTTGCCCAGGATCAGCTCATAGCCCAGCGCGGCGACGTCCCGCGGTTCCAGCGTCTTGACCGCCCCCCGCGTGGCCAGGGGCACGAAGGCCGGCGTGGCCACGTCGCCGTGGGCCAGGTGCAGCGTCCCCGTACGCCCGCGCGAGCCCGGATCCCGGTTGCCGATTGAGAACAGTGCGCCGTTCACCCCCGATCACGTTAGGGACCGAGCGCTACGGGGTCGGGCGCCACTGACCCCAGCCGGCTGGGGGAGGCCCGGGGCAGCAGCGATCCGGGCCTCCCTGGCGCGGCTACGGCTTGACGTTCGTCCCGACCGATTTGTTGCAGGGCGCTACGGCGGTCTTGGCCTTGGCCTGGTTGGCCTTGAAGTCCCCGGCCGTCTTGATCCCCTCGCCCTGAAGCGCGGTCACGAAGCAGTCGACGAACTGAGTCGCTTTGCCGGCCGTGGCGCCGCTGCGCTCGGCCTGAGCGACCAGTACGGCCTTGAACTGCGGGCTACTTACCGAGGCACTCGGCGATACCTTGCCCGGCGTCGCGGTGGTGGAGGTCCCGGTGCTGGGCGTGCTGGGCGTGGCCGGCGTGGCGGGAGTGCTGGCGCCGGCCGACGTGTTGGCGCTCTTGCTCGAACTGCTGGATCCGCAGCCGGCAGCTACGAGCGCTACCACCACGATCAGCGATGCCATCGAACGGCTCGTCAGGCGAGACATGTGTCCGTTGTTCTCCTTGGCTGGTTTGGCAACAGCGCGGCACTGTACCGGCCCAGCCCCCTCGATCGTCGGCTGTGCTCCGGCCCCTTATCGGAGCAGCGATCGCCCGGTCATCTGGGGCGGCTGTTGGATGCCGAGCAGCTCCAGCACGGTCGGGGCCACGTCGGCCAGGATCCCCCCCTCGCGCAGGCTCACGCCGCCGACCGTGGTGATCAGCGGAACGGGGTTGAGTGAGTGGGCGGTGTTGGGGCTGCCATCCGGCTCGAGCATGTGATCCGCGTTGCCGTGATCCGCCGTGACCACGCACGCCCCGCCCGACGCGTGCACCGCCGCCACCACCTCACCCAGGCAGCCATCGACCGTCTGAACCGCCTGAACGGCGGCCTCGATCACGCCCGTGTGGCCCACCATGTCCGCGTTGGCAAAGTTGATGATCCCGAAGCCGGGCGAGTCGGCTTGCCAAGCGCTCACAAACGCCGCGGCCGCCTCGGAGGCGCTCATCTGGGGCTTGTGGTCATAGGTCGGGACCTCGCGGGGGGACGGCACGAGCTCACGCCGCTCACCCGGGCACGCCTCCTCCTCCCCGCCATTGAAGAAGTAGGTGACGTGGGCGTATTTCTCGGTCTCAGCCACGTGAAGCTGGCGCAACCCGTGCTGGGCCAGGATGAGCGGCAGCGTCGTGGGCGGCCGTTCAGGGGGAAATGCCACCGGGTAGGACCAGTCCTCCTCGTACTGGGTCATCGTCGTATACCGCTGCACCGGCGGCGCTCCGCGGCGAGCGAAGCTCGGCTGCACGAACTCGGGCTCGGCCAGCGCCCGGGTGATCTCACGCATCCGGTCGGGCCGGAAGTTGAACGCGATCACCGAGTCTTCGGGACGGATCCGGGCCTCGGCCCCCACCCGCACCGGCTCGATGAACTCGTCGGTCTCATCGCGCTCATAGGCCTGCCGGACCGCCTCCGCTCCCGACGCGGCGCGGTGCTCGGCCTGGCCATGGCTCAACAGGTCGTAGGCTCGCTGAATCCGCTGCCAGCGCCGATCGCGATCCATGGCGAAGTAGCGGCCAACCACCGATCCCACGCGTCCGGCCCCGGTCGAGGCCATCCACCCCTCTACCGTCTCGAGGTAGCCGGCGCCAGAGGTGGGCAGCGTGTCACGGCCGTCGGTGAACGCGTGGAGCACGAGATCGGGCACGCCGAGCTGGGCGCCCATCCGGATCAGGGCTTCGAGGTGGCCAAATCCGGAGTGGACACCCCCATCGGACACCAGCCCGATCAGATGGACCCGTTCCGCGCCGGTGAACGCGTCGCGTAGCACCGGGTTTTTGAACAGCTCGCCCCCGGCCACGGCGTCATCGATCCGCATCAGGTCCTGCCGGACCACCGCTCCGGCACCCAGGTTCAGATGACCGACCTCGGAGTTGCCCATCTGGCCTTCGGGCAGACCCACCGCCGCGCCCCAAGCCGTGAGCTCGGTGTGGGCGTAGCTGGCCCACAACTCGTCGAACACCGGGGTGTGCGCCAGCGACACCGCATTCCCGGGCCCGGCTGGCGCCAGCCCCCACCCGTCGAGTACCACCAGCACGGCCGCGGGGACCGGGAGAGCGCCGGGCCCGGGCGGCAGACTCATCCGGCCGCGGCTGCCGCGGCGGTCACGATCGCGGCGAAGGACTCCGGCTCGAGGCTGGCTCCGCCGACCAGCGCGCCGTCAATGTTGGGGAGGTCGAGGAGCATCGAGCAGTTCTCGGTCTTGACGCTACCGCCGTATAACACGCGCACCCGTTCGGCCTGCTCACGCGAGCGATCGCCCACGAGCGCGCGGATGAACGAGATCGCCTCCTCCGCCTGCTCGGCCGTGGCCACCCGGCCACTTCCGATCGCCCAGATCGGCTCGTAAGCGATCACCACCTCGGCCAGCCGTTCGGTCGGCACCCGAGCCAGGTCCTCCTGGACCTGGTGGCGAAGCTTTCGCTCGGTCTCATCGGCGTCGCGCTCCTCCTCGGTCTCGCCCACGCAGAGGATCGGGACCAGGCCCTCAGTCAGCGCCGCCGGCACCTTGAGCGCCAGCGCCCGGTCGGTCTCTCCGAACATCCCCCGTCGCTCGGAGTGACCCAGGATGACGCCATGGGCGCCGACGTCGGTCAGCATCCCGGGCGATATCTCGCCGGTGAATGCGCCCTCCGGCTCGTAGTGCATGGTCTGCGCGAACACCTCGACCCGAGACCCCCGGGTCGACTCCACCATCGGCCCCAGAGCGGTGAACGGTGGGCAGATGGCCACGTCGACCCGGCTCACCGTCGACACGCGGGGCAGCAACGCGGCGATGAAGGTCTCGGCCTCCGCCACCGTCTTGTGCATTTTCCAGTTGCCGGCGATCAGCGGGGTGCGGCTCACCGCAGCGCCTCCAGTCCGGGCAACGGCTTGCCCTCGAACAGCTCGAGGGCCGCTCCGCCACCGGTGGACAGGTGAGTGACCCGGTCGGCCAGGCCGAAGAGGTGGAGCGCCGCCGCCGAGTCGCCGCCGCCGACCACGGTGCACCCGGGCGCACCGGCCACCGCCTCAGCCACGGCACGGGTCCCCGCCGCGAACGGCTCCAGCTCGAACGCCCCCATCGGCCCGTTCCAGAATACCGTCCCCGCGGCCGCGATCGCCAGGGCGTACGCCTCCGCGGTCCGGGGTCCGATGTCCACGCCCATCAGGCCCTCCGGCACGTCCACGCCGTCGAGCGCCATCGAGTGGGCCTCGGCGGCGAGGCGGTCCGCCACCACGAGGTCACGCGGCAGCTCGATCGTCGCCCGCGCGGCGTCGAGCCGGGCCAGTACCCGGCCGGCCAGCTCCACGTCCTGAGACGAGCACAGTGACGCCCCCACCGCATGTCCCTGGGCCGCCAGGAAGGGAAAGCACATTGCGCCACCGATCAGCAGCGTGTCGGCCAGCGACCGGAACCGGTCGATGACCGCCATCTTGTCGCTCACCTTGGCTCCGCCCAGCACGGCCACCAGCGGGCGGTCGGGGTCCGAGAGCAGCTTGCCCAGCACCCGGACCTCGCGCTCCAGCAACGGGCCAGCGGCCCGATCGGTCACCAGCCGGGCCACCCCCTCGGTGGAAGCGTGGGCCCGGTGGGCCGCTCCGAACGCGTCGTTGACGTAGACGTCGGCGAGCTCGGCCAGGGCCTGGGCCAGCGCGGGATCATTCGTGGTCTCTCCAGGCTCGTAGCGGACGTTCTCCAGCATCAGGATGTCGCGCGGGTGGAGGTTCTCGGCGAACGCCTGAACCTCGGGTCCCACCACGCCCGGGGCCAGCGTCACGTCGGCCCCGGACAGCTCGGCAAGTCGGTCGGCCACGGGACGCATCGAGAGCCCGGGCTCGTGATCTTGCGGCCGACCCAGATGCGACACCAAGACCAGCTTGGCGCCGCGACGGCGCAACTCCTCGATCGTGGGCAGCGCAGCGCGGATGCGCGTGTCGTCGGCCACCTGGACCTTGCCCTCCGTGCCCGCTGCCGGCTCGAGCGGCACGTTGAAATCGACCCTGACGAGTACCCGCCTGCCGTCAAGGTCGCCGAGATCCTGGAGCGTCCTCAAAGCAGCTGCTGAACCAGCTCTACGATGCGATTGGAGTAGCCCCACTCGTTGTCGTACCAGGAAACGAGCTTGACCATGGTCCCGTCCATCACCGCCGTGAGCTGCGAGTCGAGGATCGAGGAGGCGGGGTTCTTGACGATATCCGAGGACACGATCGGGTCCTCGGTGTAGGTCAGGAGCCCCTTGAGTGGGCCGTTGTCCGCGGCAGCCTTCAACGCGGCGTTCACCTCGTCCACGCTGGTCGGCCGCTCGGTTTCAGCCGTGAGATCGACCACGCTTCCCGTGGGAACCGGGGCCCGGACGGCGAAGCCGTGCAGCTTGCCGTTGAGCTCGGGGATGATCAGGCCGATGGCCTTGGCCGCGCCGGTGGAGGCCGGGATCAGGTTCACGGCTGCCGCGCGGGCCCGGCGCAGGTCCTTGTGGGGCATGTCCTGGAGGCGCTGGTCGGCCGTGTAGGCGTGGATCGTGGTCATCAGGCCATGCTTGATGCCCACCGCGTCGTGCAGCACCTTGGCGATGGGGGCCAGACAGTTGGTGGTGCACGAGGCGTTGGAGATCACGTGGTGGATGCCCCGGTCGTAGGCGTCCTCAAAATTGACGCCCAGGGCCACGGTCACGTCCGGGTCGGTGGCAGGCGCTGAGATGACCACCTTCTTGGCCCCAGCCTCCAGGTGCTTGGCCGCGTTCTCCCGGTCGGTGAACAGGCCCGTGGACTCGATCACCACGTCGGCGCCGAGCTCGTCCCAGGGGAGGGCCGCCGGATCCCGCTCGGCCAGAACCCGAATCTCCTGGCCGTCGATTCGCATCCCTGCCTGGCTGGCCGCCACCTGACCGGGAAACGGCCCGTAGTTGGAGTCGTACTTGACCAGGTGGGCGATGGTGCTCGGCGCCACCAAGTCGTTCACCCCCACCCACTCGATATCGGCGCCGCTCTCGTAGGCGGCTCGGAAGACGTTGCGGCCGATGCGTCCGAATCCGTTGATCCCGACTCGTACCGGCATGCGCTGCTGTCTCCCTTCGTGGCGGCTGCGAAAACACGAAATGCCGGCGGCGGCGCCGTCGGCACCTCAAGGCTAGCCGTTATCTTCGCGAGACCACTTCGACCCTGAGATCGTCGGGGTCCCTCAGGTATGCCGCGTAACAGCGGGGGCCATATTGCGGTCGTCGCCCAGGCGCTCCGTCGTCCCGGCCGCCGTGGGCCAGGCCCGCCGCGTGGGCCGCGTCCACCGCTGCTTTGCCGGTGGCCGTCAGCGCGATGTGACCGTAGCCGGCGGCTGGCGAGCGCCCGCGCACCACGATCCACACGGTGGGCGCGCTGATCCCGTAGGCCACCCCGTGCTCAGACTCCAGCATCCGACGCCCGCCCAGCGCGCCGAACACGGCGTCGTAGAACCGGCCCGACCGCTCGAGGTCTGATACCTCGAACCCCACGTGGTCGATCATGCCGGCCGACCAGCGTCCCGGTGGACCGCCTCGACCAGGTAGTCCGGCGTGGGTGAGTAGCGATCTACCAGGTGCTGCACGATGGCCACCGACCGGTGCCGGCCGCCCGTGCAACCGATCGCCACAACCAGGTGTGCCTTGCCCTCGGACAAGTACTGGGGCAGCAGATAGTCGAGCAGCGGGTGCAGGCGCTCGTAGAACCGCTCGAGCTCTCCGTCCTGGTCGATGAACTCCACCACCCGGGGGTCGTTGCCGGTCAGAGGGCGCAGATCCGGCTCATAGTGCGGGTTGGGTAGGAAGCGCACATCCAGCAGCAGGTCGGGGTCCCGCGGGGGCCCGTACTTGAACCCAAAGCTCTCGAACGTGACGGCCAGGCGGCCCGGCGTGCGCGTGGGCAGCAGCTCGTCAGCGAGCTTGCGCCGGAGCATCCACACGGTCAGTCCACTGGTGTCGATCACCACGTCGGCCCGGTCCCGCAACGGACGCAGCAGCTCGCGCTCGCGGGAGATCCCCTCCACCACGCTCCCGCTGGGGGCCAGCGGGTGACGCCGCCGGGTTTCCTTGTAGCGGGTGAGCAGCGCCTGCTCGTCCGCCTCCAGGAACACCACCCGGTGCTCGACCCCCAGGGCCCTCAGGTCGTCCAGGATCGACTCCAGTCCCTCGAAGTAGCTGCCACCGCGCACATCCGACACCACCGCTGCCCGGGCCACCTTCGACCCCTTGTGGACGAACAGCTCAACCAGCGAGCGGATCATCTCGGAGGGGAGGTTGTCCACGCAGAAATACCCCTCGTCCTCGAATACGGCCATCGCGGTCGACTTCCCGGCACCCGAGAACCCGGTGATGATCACCAGATCGGTGAGCGCAGACTCCGGCTCAGCCGGCTTGGAATTCTTCTCCACGTCCTCTGTCCTCGATGCCGACATGTACACAAAGCTTACGATCGCGTTGTGACACGATCCCCCGGCATGGGGCGATATAGCGTCCGCACCTGGCTGCTGGCCGGCCTGACCTGCGTACTGCTGGCGCTGACCATCCTGATCGTCCCCAACTCCGACGCCCCGCCGGCCGCCGCCAGCCCGGCCGACCCTCAGGTTTCGGCCACGGTGGGCTCGCAGCCCACCGGAGCCAAGCTACCGCCCGGATTCACCGGTCTGTCGCTGGAGTACAGCGCCCTGCACCTATACACCGGCCGCGACCCCCGGGCCGTCAACCCGGTCCTGATCGCGCTGCTCCGCAACCTGGTCGCCCCCGGTGGCTCTCCTGTGCTTCGGATCGGCGGCAACAGCGCCGACCGGACCTGGTGGCCCATCCGCGGCATGATCCCGCCCGGCGGTGTGAGCTACCGCCTGACCGAGGGCTGGATGCGCACCACCCAGGCCCTGGCCGCCGCGCTGGGCGCCCGGATGATCTTGGATCTCAACCTGGCCGCCGGCCGGCCCGGACTAGCGGCCACGGAGGCCCGGACACTGCTCTCCGGCGTGGGCCGTCGCTACATCGACGCGTTCGAAATCGGTAACGAGCCGGACGTCTACAGCCTGTTTCCCTGGTATCGGGACCGGCGGGGACGAGTGGTCTTCGCCCGCGGCTCCTCCTGGGGGCTCTCGCAGTACCTGGCCCAGTTCGCCCGCTGGCGGGCCGCGCTGCCCCAGTCCCCGGTGGCTGGACCGGCATTCGCCGAGCTGACCTGGCTGAGCGGGCTGGGCCGATTCATCGCGGCCGAGCCGGGCCTGCGCCTGGTCACCGTGCACCGCTACCCCCTCCGGGCCTGCTTGAGCAACCCCGCCGACCCCGGCTATCCCACCATCCCCGCCCTGCTATCCGACGGCTCGTCGGCCGGATTGGCCCAGCAGGTCGCGCCGTACGCCGCCAACGCCCACCGGAAGAGGCTGGGCTTCCGCCTCGATGAGCTCAACTCGGCCTCCTGCTCCGGCAAGCCCGGGGTGTCGGACACGTTCGCCTCGGCGCTGTGGATGCTCGACACGCTGTTCAACCTGGCCAGCGCGGGGGTCGACGGGGT
>DASZGO010000228.1:0-2248 GCA_035938755.1 Solirubrobacteraceae bacterium
CGTGTCTGGTGGCCGAAATGGACCCCGGCCTCCAGCAGCTCTTTGACGCCGATGTGAGCCACGGTTGTACTCCCTTGAGTTTTGGTTTCAGCAATGCCCGCCGGCTCCGAATCGCGAACCTCTTGCTTCGAGGCAGGGCGCGAGGGTGCACCGTCGGGGTCGGGTTTTCGGTCAGTGTACTTCGTGCTCGGCCCGGTGGAGGGCCGCGTTCAGGTCCTCCGGCAGCGGCGAGCGGACGTCGATCTCGGCGCCAGTCACCGGATGCGGAAAGCTCAGGCGAGCGGCGTGCAGGAACTGGCGGGATAGGCCCAGATGGCCTGGCGTGCCGTACAACGGGTCGCCGCACACCGCGTGGCCGATGGCCGCCAGGTGCACCCGGATCTGATGGGTGCGGCCGGTCTCCAGCCAGACGCGCAGCAGCGCCGTGGCCGGCAGCGGACGCTCAAGCTCGAAGTGCGTGCGCGCGGCCCGGGGCACATCGGTGTCCAGCGACACACGCAGCCGATCCCGGCGGTCTCGCCCGATTGGGGCATCGATCGTTCCCGTCCGAGCTTCGGGATGCCCTTCGACCAGGGCCAGATATTCGCGGTGCAGCTTCCGCGCCGACAGCAGCGTCTTTAGTGACCGGTGCACCGCATCGTCCTTGGCCACCACGAGCAGTCCCGAGGTGTCGCGATCTAACCGGTGCACGATCCCAGCGCGCTGCGGATCCTCGCCGCCGGCACCCCGGCCGGCCAGCGCCTGGGCCAGCGTCCCGGTGGCATGGCCCCGCGCCGGATGCACCACCACTCCAGCCGGCTTGTCCACCACCATCAGGTACTGGTCCTCGTAGAGCACGTCGAACTGAGCGCCGGCTACCTGGACCGACCCGCGCTCGCGTGCTGGCTCGAGCTCGACCTCCACCGTCTCCCCGGCGCTGACTATGTGCCGCTTGGGACGGGATTTTCCCTGAATCCGGACTCGCCCGGAGTCGATCAGACTCTGGGCCCGGGACCGCGATCCCAGCGGCTCGGCCAGGAACTGATCGAGCCGCTGCCCGGCCTGCTCGCCGCCGACCGTCAGCGTCCGAGAGGGCTCACGCGCCATCTGGGGTCTTTCTCGGCCGCTCCAGCACCCAGAGCAAGACGAACACCCCGAACGTGATCGACATGTCGGCCACGTTGAACGCCGGCCAGTGCGGCAGCTTGATGAAGTCGATGACCGACCCGCTATCGATCCGGTCGATCAGGTTTCCCACTGCGCCGCCCACCAGCATCCCGGTGGGCAGCCAGAGCAGCGAGCGACCGGGGCGCACCGCCAGGTAGGAGACGAGCAGGATCAGCGCCACCACGGTCAGGGCGAGGACGACTCCGCCGCCGCCGGAGAAGAAGCCGAACGCCACGCCGGTGTTGCGAACGTGCACGAAGTCGATGAGGGGCAGGAACTTCTTGTGCTCGCCAAAGCGGATGTTCTGGGCAATCGTGTGCTTGGTCAGCTGATCCAGGCCCACCACAACCGCGAATACGACGCCGGCGCGGGCGAATGCGCTCAGCCGCGAGGACCGCGTCGACCTGGACGGCGCAGCCACCACGGCGGGGCGCTAGCCGTGGATCAGGTTGACGATCACCGTGCGCAGCACGTACAGCAGGATGATCGCGATGATCGGCGAGAAGTCGAACATTCCCACCGAAGGGATGAACCGGCGGAACACCCGCAGGTAGGGCTCGGACACGTCGCGCAGGAACGTGAGGATGACGTCCAGCCAGCGTGAGTACGGGGTGCGCGCGCCCAGAGAGAAGATCAGGTTCATCAGGATGTAGACGAAGATGATCAGGATGTAGACGTAGAACAGCGCGCTGACGTAGTTGGCGATGTCGGTACGCGCCGAGGCCAGGACGATCATCGCTTGGCCCCCCCTCCGACGACGGCGTCGATCGCGTCCTGGAAGGCCGCGCGGACGCCCCCGCGTTCCAGCGCGGCCAGGCCCCGCGCCGTGCTCCCGCCGGGCGAGGTCACCTCACGTCGCACCACCTGGGTGTCGTAGTCGCGGTGGGTCAGGAGCGCCGCCGTTCCGGCCATCGTCTCGGTGGCCAAGCGGACGGCCAGCTGCGGCGCCACCCCGTAGCGCACGGCAGCGTCCACCTGGGCCTCGACGAGTAGCGCGTCGTAGGCCGGTCCCACGCCGGTCAGAGCAGTCACGCCGTCGAGTTGGTCCTCCGCCAAGTCCACGACTGTGCCCACGCGCTCCAGCAGCTCGACCACCTGCCGC
>DASZGO010000229.1:0-6939 GCA_035938755.1 Solirubrobacteraceae bacterium
CCAACGATCCATGTCACGCCCTGTACAAGCCGCCGGCCCAGGCGCCGATCCCATACTTCGACACCCAGGACGAGGTGTCGTTCATGTACTCCGACAGTGGCCCCAAGGCACCGCAGCAAGCCCGCCTGCCCAAGGGCGTCACGGCCATGCGAGCGGTGCAGGTCAGCGATCCGCTCAACCCGGCCGCGGGCCAGCGCTACGTGTACGTGATGGTCGCCGGGCCCCACGGCCCCAAGCCCGCCTACAACGCCTCGAACGGTTACGTCCGGTACGCGCGCGACGCACCGGGCTCGGCCCAGCCGGCCGACGAGTTCGTGTTCTCGCAGTCGAACTACTCCAGCTACGGCAACGCCCCCAAGGGCGACATCTGCGGCGCGCCGTCGGCCGGGCACCCGTACGGGACGCCGATCCTCGACTCGAGCGGCAAGCCGGCGATCGCCCGCCACCGCCCGCTCGACACCGCGACGGTCAGTACGCAGCGCTTCAACTACCGCTACGACGGGCGCTGGCTGATGACCGGCATCGGAATCTCCCCGAATGACGCCGGCCTGTCCAGCGCCAACTTTGGGCCCAACCTGGTCGACCGCTGGAAGGCGAGGGCGTTCGCCCAGGATCCGTCCTCCAAGACCCCGTGCTGCGGCTTTGAGGAAGAGGACACCCACTGGGGCGGCTCCAGCACGCTGATGGGCGAGCGCGTTGGTCCGGTGCGGGCCATCCGGGCCACCTGGGGCGCCGACTCAGGCACCAACGTGGTGCGCATGGAGACCTTCTACGCCGATCAGATGCGGATGAAGTCCTGGCTGCGCGTGCACGTGATCCCGCCGCTGGACGGCATCTACGCCCAGTGGGATTTCCGGGCCGGGCGGATGACCCGCTACTACAACCCCAACGTCCCCGGTGGGGTGGCGGTAGACGGCCGCAACGACACTGTGTTCGGCAACCTCGACGACCCGTGCAACAAGAACTACAACGGGCAGAACGAGGGCACCGGCGTCCAGGGCACGGGCACCCCGCTGGACGGGACCGATCCCAACCAGACCTACCGCCAGCTCTATCAAGGGACCGGAATCTGTAGCTCGGCCTGGCCCTACCACCAGTCGATCAACGTGGCCGATCCAACCTTCGGGAGCCTCAACGCATCGCTGCAGTGGAACGAGACCGCCGGCCCCTGGGGCACGATTGTCGATCGCTACCAGGTCGACAACGTCAAGGACGTGACTCCCGGCGGGCTGGCGCAGTCGATGATGGCGCTCCCGTACTACCGAGATGACTCCTGCTTCGACGACGGGACGGGCTCCGATCCGGGACCGCGGGTCGATCCCGGGTCGAGCAACGAGCCGCGCAGTTACCTGGATCCGACGACCAACGGCATGCAGCCGCGCAAGTGCTGGACGCCGGCCGACGGGATCCCCAAGCCCGGCGACCAGCGCTTCTACCAGGGCGACATCGGCACCCACGGCCTGCACCTGATGTTCCAGCTCGAGTCCGACAACGCGCGCCAGCAGGTCCCGATCGACGAGATCGTCTCTGAGCAGCGGATGGTCATGCTGCCCGGTCAGCAGATGAACGTGGGCGAGCAGTACGGGCGGGAATTCGAGAAGCCGCTGGTGGTGAGGGTCCGCCGGGGCGGCGCGAGCGCCGGCTCGGTCAGCCCCTGAGCCCGCCGCTACGCTGCCCGGCCATGTGGAGGGCGGTCGCTGCAGCCGGTGTTACCTGTGGACTCGCGCTGAGTGCGACGCTGGTCCCGGCCGGCCCGGCAGGCGCCGCCACACGCGACCGGCTGACCGCGGTCAACGTGGTGCCGCCCGGCGAGTCCGGGAACACCACGATCGCCGCCTTCACCGCCGCCACGACCGGCGCCGCACCCACCTACGGGCCGAACACACAGGACCAGGAGCCGCTGTACGCCAATTGGCAATACAAGCCCATGCAGTTCTCGGGCCAGGACCAGGGCACTCCCCCTCCGGGCGACCAGAACGTGACGATCGCCCGCAACGCAACCTGGGCTGTACCCACGATCACTGCGCGCAGCGATTCCGACCTGTTCTACGGCATCGGTTACGCCATGGCCCAGGACCGCCTGTTCCAGATGGAGGCATTCCGCCACGTGGGCCACGGCACGCTGGCGTCGTTGATCGGTGCCGGGGGCATTTCCATGGACGAGCAGGTGCGGCAGGTGACCGAGGGCCCGGCGGCGCTCCAGGCCGAGTTCAACGCGCTGCCGGCGGCCGACCAGGCTCGGCTAGGGCGGTTCGTCGACGGGCTCAACGCCTACGTTGCCCAGGTCCAGAACAACCCGCTGACCCAGCCAGCCGAGTTCGCGCTGCTGGGCGATCTCCCTATCCAGCCCTGGACCGTGGCGGACGTGCTGGGCTTCGGCGAGTACGCCGGCCGGTTCTTCGGCGAGTTCGACGGGGGTGAGCTGGTGAACGCGGTGCTGTTCGAGCAGCTGGTGAAGCGCTACGGAGAGCGCCGGGCCCAGGTCATCTTCAACGATCTGCTGCCCGTGAACGACCCGCACGCGCCCACCTCAGTCGACCCCCGCGACGGCCGCTTTCCCCTCCGCCTGGGGCGGCCCGTGAAAACCCGGTTCCGCGCCTCGCCCTACGCCAACCAGGCGCCGAGCGCCCTGCCGCCGCTGGCCCAGCTTCAACCTGTGGCAGCGCACGTGGCGCAGTCCGCGGTTGCGCTGCGCCGCCTCCAGCGGTTGCTGGCCATCCCCCGCTTCGGCTCCAACGCCGTGCTGGTGTCCGGGCGTCTGACCCGTGACCACAAGGCGATGCTGTATGGGGGACCGCAGACTGGGTGGGCAGTCCCCGGCTTCTTCTGGGAGGTGGAGCTCCATAGCCCGGGCCGGGACGAGCGTGGAGTGATGGTGCCGGCGATCCCGCTGATGGTCATCGGCCGCAACCAGGACGCCGCCTGGACGGTGACCTCGGCGCTGGATGCCAACGCCGACACCTACACGGTCCAGCTCAGCCGCGACAACTCCACCTACATGTACCGTGGCCGCCGGTTGCGCGTGCAGTCGCAGACCGAGACGATCCCCTGCACCAACCCGCCGAGCAACGCGGCCTCGCTGGCCTCCGGCCAGGCGCCGCAGCTCTGCCCCTCAACCCCGGCCAGCATCACCGTGCACCGCACGGCTCTGGGCCCGGCCATCGCCGGACCGGACTCGGGCCATCACCTGTATGTCCGCCACTCGGTGGTCGACGGGCGCCTGCTCAAGTCGCTCAGCGCCTGGGATGCGGCGGGCCGCCAGCACACCTCGGAGGCGTTTGGCCAGTCGCTGCAGAACATGTCGCTGGGGTTCAACTTCTTCTACGCCGACGACCACGGCACCATCGCCTACTGGCACACCGGGGCCTATCCGCGGCGCCCAGCCAATGCCGACCCCCGGCTGCCGCTGCCCGGCGATGGACGCTACGACTGGCAGGGATTCCAGCCCTGGCCGGCCCATCCGCACGTGATCAACCCGCGCTCCGGCTACGTGGTCAACTGGAACAACAAGCCGGCGGTGGGCTGGGGGTCGAAGAACCTGCTCTCGGGGAGCGAGGGGGGCGAGTGGGGTGACTACTGGGAAGTGTCGCCCCTGGCCCAGGACGTCCCGCGCCGGGCCCCGCTGACCCTTCAGACCCTGGGGCAGGTGCCACGGGATGTGGCCTACGTGGACGACGCCGCCCGCGTGTTCCTGCCGGCACTGCGGGCCGCCCTACGCACTGCCACCGACCCTCAGCTGGCGAAGATCCGCGCGTACCTACGTGCTTGGGACGGCAACCGCGACCACGTCAATGTCCAGGCCAACCCGCCGACCTACTCCACCCCGGCGATCGCGTTCTTCGACCGGTTCATGGAACACCTGCTGCGCGACGGGCTGGAGCCGGTTTTGGGCTCGGTGTGGTACCGGTTCGGCGGGCTCGACACGCCGACCGGCCACCTCACCTCGGTGGACAACCTGACCGCGCCGACCTACAAGTTCGAGTTCCCCGGCTACCAGGTCCTGGCCGCGGCCCTCCATGGCCGTGACCGCTACCAGGGCTGGATGCGCAACCGGATGGCGCTGTTCCGGAGGGCCGCCCGCGACGCCGCCGCGGAGCTGACGGCGACCCAGGGATCGGATCCCGCCGGCTGGAATGAGCCGGCCGAGCAGACCACATTCTCGGCCCAGGGAGCAATCAGCGTGCCGCCGATCACACCGCTGATGAACCGCGGGTCCTACGGCCAGGTGGTCGAGGCCTCAGGCTAGGCCGCGGCCAGCGCCGCGATCGAGCCCACCACCATCGAGGCCCCTCGCCGGTCGCCGAGCAGGCCGGGCTCCATCCGGTTCATGACGTAGGTGACGGTGATGCGGGCATCGAGATCGTTGAACACCAGCGAGCCGCCGTAGCCGCCCCAGCTAAATGAGTGCGGGCCCATGGGCATGGTCTCGCTGGCCAGCCCGTAGCCCATCCCGAAGCGCAGCGGCACCCCGAGCACCAGATCGGGACCGTTTGATTGCTCCTCAAAGATCCGGGATATCGTCGCCTCGGACAGCAATCGGATGCCGCGGGCCTCGCCGCCGTTGGAGACCACCGACTGGATCGCAGCCACCGAGCGGGCGTTCCCGTGGCCGTTGGCCGCCGGGATCTCGGCCCGGCGCCACCACTCCTCCATGGCGGTCGGGGCTCCCACCACCGGATTGCTGAACGTGCGGATTCCGAGCTCCGGAATGCCAGCCTCACGCAGATTCCCCGGCTCGGGCGCGTGCAGGGGCGACACACGCTGGTCGTCGTCGGCGGCTAGCCCGATGTGGAAGTCTGCTCCCAGCGGCTTGGCGACGGTCTCGGCGAAGAACCGGCCTAGCGAAACGCCGGTGATGCGGCGCACGACCTCGCCGATCAGGTAGCCCTGGGTCAGGGCGTGATATCCGGAAGCCGTCCCCGGCTCCCACCATGGCGCCTGGGCGGCCAGCATCCCGGTGCAGCGCTCCCAGTCGGCCAGGTCACGCGGGTCGAGCCGCTCTTGCCAACCGGCCAGGCCGGCGGTATGGCTCAGCAGGTGGCGGACCTCGACCGCCTCCTTGCCCGCCTGGCTGAACGCGGGCCAGTACGTGGACACCGGCGCATCCAGATCGAGCTCGCCGCGGTCGGCCAGGATCAACGCGCACAGCGCGGCCATCGTCTTGGTGGACGACCACACGTTGACGATCGTGTCCTCCTCCCAGGCGGCGCCCTGCTCGGGGTCCGCATCGCCACCCCAGATGTCCACCACGAACTGTCCCTCGTGGACCACCGCCACCGAGGCCCCGATGTCGGCCCCGGAGTTCAGGTTCTGCGCGAACGCCTCGGCGACCGGAGCGAACCGCTCCTCATACCGACCCTTGACCTCAGCCATGACTGCTGACCCTACCCGGGCCGCGACCCTGACTGCGCCGCTACGGTGACCTGGTATTCGCCGCCGGACGGGTACACGAACGCCCGTCGCGAGCCATCGGGGGCCGACACGACGCGCACGGCGGCTCCAGTCGCCTGGACGGCCCCGCTGGCCGCGGCCGGGACGTACACGACCGTGGCCCGGGCGGTGCGGCCGGCCGGAACGCGCCGCGAGCGGGCGCGGAGCCGGAAGCTCCCGCCGTCGGGGTTGTAGGCCAGCGACTCGGTCCGGCCGGCCACGTACATGGGGTAGGCCCGAGCGGTGAACTTGACCCGGCTGGGGTAGGCGGCATCCACGTGGCTCGAGTCGTCATACAGGACGCTCCAGTGACCGTCGAGGCTGGCGAAGCCCTTCCAATACCACAGGGCACCTCCCACAGCCAACCGATCCTGATTGGCGTACTGCGAGCGCAGGAGCGTGTTGTCCTGGTCGACACCGTTGCCGAACTCTCCCACCCACAGCGGTAGCCCAAGCAAGCGCGCGTCTTGCGCCGCGGTGTCGTAGCCGCCGGTGGCCGGGTACAGCGGGTTCAGCTGCGACAGGCCCAGCTCGGCGTTCAGGGTGAACACGCCGGTGTAGATGTGCGGGGCGTACACCACGTTGGTATAAGCGCTGTACAGCGACCACGGCCCGAGCACCACGCTGCGGTCGACGATGTCGCGGGTAACGTCCGGCTCGATGAAGAACAACTGCCGGAAGTCCGGGACGCGCGCCCGCACGGTGCGGATCACCTTGGCGTAGAGCGGGAACAGCTCGGTGGTGTCCATCGCGCCCGGGGCCACATAACCCGGCTCGGGCTCGTTGAGCAGCTCGTAGCCGGCCACCGCCGGATTGCCGGCGAACTGCTCGGCCAGCGCCGCCAGCGCCCGACCGTAGTGCTCCTGGAGACCCACGCCGTCGGGGCCCGGGAGATCGGCGTACAGGCGCTGGAAGGCCTCCTGGACCGCCGGATCGAGGTCCCGAATCCCCGCCTCGGCGCACACCGGTGCCGCGTGTGCGCTGGCCCACCGAGGTGCGCCGTCGGCCTCGTGAAACCCTGCCACCGGCTGCGTGGTCGGTGGGCAGCTGGCCGCGGACGGCGTGTACAGGTACTTACTCCAGGCGTCCTGGTGGAGGTCGATCACGGTATAGATCCCCTGGCTTCGAAGCCATCCGACGACCTGGGCGATCCGCGCCACGTACGTGCTGTCGATGTGCGCCGGCTCAGGCTCGAGCAGCGACCAGGACACGGGGAGGCGCACCACGTCGTACCCGAAGCCGGCCAGCTGCCCGCCGTCACTGGCGCATACCGGGGCCATGTACACCCCCAGGTTCCACCCCGGGCACTGGCCGGCCGAGTACGCCGTCGGCCCGACGGGGTAGGGCGGCTGGAGGCTGCCGTTGGCCACGTAGTCATCCCGGAGGCCGGTCAGGTTCACCCCACGCAGGAGCACCTCGCGCCCGGCACGGTCGAGCACCTGGGGCAATCCGGCCGGCCCGGCCGCCGAACCAACGTGCAGGAAGCTGAGCTGGGGGGACACGCGCGCG
>DASZGO010000230.1:0-4741 GCA_035938755.1 Solirubrobacteraceae bacterium
TACACGGCCCCTACCTCGAACTCCTCGAGGTAGCGGCCATACGGATGCGCGCCTGAGGCCTCCCGGGCGGCCTGATCCGTCTCCATTTGGGTTGCTGTCATGACATCTCCTGGTCAGGGGCCGCGCTCCCGCGACCCGATCTAGCGAGCGCGATTTTCCGCCATGTTGTCGGAAATCGTCCCTCCCACAATGGTAGGTTGCTGCGCGGTGACCCCGTCTTCGCCCCGGATTCCTCCCCTCCCGGACGACGAGCTGGACGCGCAGCAGCGCGAGCTCCTGGCCGGGGTCCGTGTAGACGGCGCCCCGGCGTCCAACATCTTTTCCACGCTTGTCCGCAACCCCGGTCTGTTCCGGCGCTGGTTGCCCTTCGGGGGCAAGCTTCTGGCCGGCAAGCTTCCGGCCCGTGAGCGAGAGCTGTTGATCCTGCGCACCGCCGTGCTGTGCCAAGCCGACTACGAATGGGGACAGCACACGCTGATCGCCCGTTCGGTGGGGATCTCGGACGAGGAGATCGAGCGGGTCCGGTCCGGGCCGGAGGCCGCGGGGTGGGATGCCTTCGACGCCGTTCTCCTGCGCGCCGCCGACGAGCTTCACCAGACCGCCCGAATCAGCGATGCCACGTGGGGGACTCTGGCCGGCCGCTACGACGAGCGACAGCTGATCGAGGTGCCGATGGTGGTGGGGCACTACCACATGGTGGCCTTCGCCCTGAACTCGCTGGGCGTCCCCCTGGAGCCCGGCGTCAGCGGCCTGGATTCGTGACCGAGCGCCGGCTGGAGGGGCGCCGGGTGCTGGTGGTCGGCGCCGGGACGCAGCCATCGGCGGAGCCCGACGCTCCGGTCGGTAACGGTCGCGCCATCTCGATCCTGGCCGCTCGGCAAGGGGCGACCGTGGTGTGCGCCGACCGCGATCGGGCCGCGGCTGCCGAGACCGCCGAGTTGGTCGAGCGAGAAGGTGGCGGCGCCGAGGTGCTCACGGCCGACGTAGCCGACGAGGAGGAGTGCCGGGCGATGGTGGCCGCTGCGGCCGCGCCGGGTCTGAACGGGCTGGTGCTCAACGTGGGGACGGCCCGGGGCCGGGACCTGGACCAGACCACCGCCAAGGACTGGGACCTCGTCCTGGCAGTCAACCTGCGCAGCCACTTCATCTGCGCCCGCGAGGCCCTGCCCCACATGGGCCAGGACGACGCGATGGTGTTCATCGGATCCACCGCCGGCCTGCGCCCCGGCAGCCGGCTACCGGCCTATGACGCCTCGAAGGCCGGGCTGATCGGGCTGTGCCGCCACACCGCGAAGGAGGGAGCCCGGCAGGGCGTGCGGGCCAACCTGGTGGCGCCCGGGCTGATCGACACGCCGCTCGGGCGACTGGCCTCAGCCGGTCGCCCCTCCCGCGGGCGCACGCCCATCCCCTTGGGGCGTCAGGGCACCGCCTGGGAGGTGGCCGAGACGGTGACGTTCCTCCTCTCCCCCGCCGCGTCGTACATCACCGGTGTCGTGCTGCCGGTGGACGGCGGGCTGGGGCTGATCTAAGACGCGGGCATGCCCCGCGCGGCTCGGCGGCGGGCCGACCCCGCGATGGTCATAGGCCGGGGGGCATGTGTCAATTCCCGCAACTGGGTTGCGGTTTAAGCAACATGCCCCCGGGGAGGAGGCCGGGCGCCGACCGGACCGCGCCCGCGCCCGCCACCCCAGCCCGCAGGCACGGCGGAGCCGCGTAATCCCGCCTCCCGCTAGCTTTCGAGTCATGCGAAACCCCCGTGACTTCGGCAAGCCCCTGGCCATCGGCGCCCCCACGCCGCAGCTCGAGATTCCCTTCCCGCCAAGTCGGATGATCCACTTCCTGGACTTCTCCAACGAGAAGATGGTTGCCAAGGTGCCCGATATCGCGCCGACGGTCGACATCCTGCTCGGCAACCTCGAGGACGCGGTGCCGGTGGATCGCAAGGAGGCGGCGCGCGACGGCTTGATCCGGGTGGGCAAGGAGATGGAGCTGGGCGAGACGCAGCTGTGGACGCGGGTCAACAGCCTCGAGTCGCCCTGGGTGCTCGACGACATCACCCAGGTGGTGACCGAGATCGGCCACAAGCTGGACGTGATGATGATCCCCAAGGTCGAGGGGCCCTGGGACATCCACTACGTCGACCGCCTCCTGGCCCAGCTCGAGGCGCGGGTCGGCCTGGAGAAGCCGATCCTCATCCACGCGATCCTCGAGACCGGCCTGGGCGTGGTCAACCTCGAGGAGATCGCCACGGCCAGCCCGCGCATGCAGGGCATGAGCTTCGGACCCGCCGACCTGGCCGCGTCGCGGCGGATGAAGACCACCCGGGTGGGCGGCGGCCACCCCGGCTACCGGGTGATCGAGGATCCGGACCCCGACGACCCCGATGCTCCACGGGCCTCGGCGCAGCAGGATCCCTGGCACTACTCGATCGCCCGCATGGTCGACGCCTGCACCTCGGCGGGCATCCTCCCGTTCTACGGACCGTACGGCGACATCAAGGACACGTTGGGCTGCGAGACCCAGTTCCGGGCGGCGTTCCTGCTCGGCTGCGTGGGCGCCTGGTCGCTGCACCCGGTGCAGATCGACATCGCCAAGAAGGTGTTCAGCCCGGATCCCGAAGAGGTCAAGTTCGCCAAGAAGGTGCTCGAGGCGATCCCCGACGGCCGCGGCGTGCACATGATCGACGGCAAGATGCAGGACGACGCCACGTGGAAGCAGTGCAAGGTGATGGTCGAGCTGGCCGAGATGCTGGCCCGCAAGGACCCCGAGCTGGCGAAGGCCTACGGGTTCGACGACCCGCCGGCCCAGGCCGCCGCGTAGCGCCGCGCCACCCAGACCTTCGCTAGCCTCCCGCGCCGTCCATGCGCTTCTTTGAGTACGAGTCCCGGGCCATAGTCGACAGGGGGGGGATCCCGGTCACCAAGTACGGGTTCGCCAAGACGCCCGAGGACGCCCGCAGCATCGCGTCCGACATCGACGGCCCGGTGGTGGTCAAGTCCCAGGTCCTGAGCGGCGGCCGGATGAAGGCCGGCGGGGTGCGGTTCGCCGACACCCCGGAGGAAGCCGAGGGCCACGCCCGCAACATCCTGGACCTGGAGATCGGCGGCCACATGCCCCGCGGCGTGCTGGTCGACACCAAGGCCGCGGTCAAGCACGAGTTCTACGCCGGCGTGGTGTGGGACGGGATCCGCAAGCGGCCGGTGATGCTGTTCTCGGATATGGGCGGCATCGACATCGAGCAGGTCGCCGAGGAGCATCCCAACCACGTCGCCCGGGCTCACTTCTCGACACTCACCCCGTTCCAGGACTGGCAGGCCAAGCAGCTGATCGCCTCACTGGGCATCACCGGCTCGGCCCTGAACCGCCTCACGCCGATCCTGGCCAGGCTGGCCCGACTGTTCCTCACCCACGACATGACGCTGGCCGAGATCAACCCCTTGGGCCAGCTCGAGGGCGGCTCGTTCGTCGCGCTGGACGCGCACATGGAGATGGAGAACGAGGCCCGGGGTCGGCAGCAGGACCTGCTGCACGAGCTCGGGGTGGGCGACGAGGAGACCCGCCAGGCCCGCGAGCCCACCCCGTTCGAGCTGGCCGGCGAGCAGGTCGATGCCATGGACCACCGCGGCGTGGCGGGCAACGTGACCGAGTTCGACGGCAACCTGGGCCTGGTGATCGGCGCCGGCGGCGGGTCGCTGACGCTGTTCGACGCGGTGCGCGCGTACGGCGGCCGGCCGGCCGACTACTGCGAGATCGGCGGCAACCCGTCGGTTCGCAAGGCCTGCGGCCTGGCCAAGCTGGTGCTGGAGAAGCCCGGCGTCGACAAGATCGCGGTGATGATGTCGATCGTGTCCAACACGCGGGTCGACATCGTGGCCCGCGGCGTGATCAAGGCCTGCGTCGAGCTGGGCCACGACCCGGCGGAGAAGATCGCCATCTTCCGCATCCCAGGCGCGTGGGAGGAAGAGGGCTTCAAGATCCTCGACAAGTACGGGGTGGAGTACGCCGACCGGAGCGTGTCGCTGCACGAGGCCGCGCGCCGGGCGGTCGAGAAGATTCAGGGAGCGGCGCCACTCGCATGAGCATCCTCATCGACGAAAACACCACGTTCATCGTCCAGGGCATCACCGGCCGTGAGGCGGTCAACTTGACTCGCGAGTGCCTGGACTACGGCCAGGGCGCCAAGATCGTGGGCGGCGTCACCCCCGGCCGCAAGGGCCGCGACGTCCATGGGGTGCCCGTGTTCGACACCGTCGCCCAAGCGGTGGAGCATCGCGGCGGACCGATCGACGGCTCGGTGGTCACCGTCCCCCCGGCGTTCACCAAGGACGCGGTGTTCGAGGCGCTGGAGAACGGGGTCAAGCTGGTGGTGATCGTGACCGAGCGCATCCCGCGCCGTGACGTGGCCGAGATGGTCGAGCTGGCCTCCTACCGGGGGGCCCGGATCATCGGGCCCAACTGCCTGGGCATCATCGTGCCCGATGTGATCAAGATGGGCGGGATCGGAGGCCCGGCCAAGGACGCCGTCAAGTCCTACACACCCGGGCCGGTGGGCGTGATCTCCCGTAGCGGCGGCATGACCACCGAGATGTCCTCAACCCTGACCGCCGCCGGCCTCGGCCAGTCCACCGCGGTCTCGATCGGCGGCGACGCGATCATCGGCTCCAGCTACGCCGAGCTGATGCCCATGTTCGAATCCGACGCACAGACCCAGGCCATCGTGATCTACACCGAGCCGGGCGGG
>DASZGO010000231.1:0-3775 GCA_035938755.1 Solirubrobacteraceae bacterium
TGTGCTCGGCGCGACGGTGCTGATCGTGCTCGGCCTGCGAACGCTGTACAGCGCATTTCGTGTGCGCCTGGGTGGGGAAACGCCATTCGAGGTGGCGACGCCGGGACGCGCGTTTCTCACCTCCCTGGCCGGGACGGCATCGAATCCGCTCACCGTCGCGTCTTGGGCGGCCATCTTCGCCGCCGCGAGCACTGCCGGCGCGGCCCGAACCACCGGTCAGGCCGTGCTGCTGGTGCTCGGCGTGGCCGTGGGCAGCTTCAGCTGGGTGAGCATTCTGGCCGGCGGCGTAGCCCTGGCGCGACGGGCCCTGGGCCAGCGCGCGATCCGGGTGGCGGACGTCCTGGCCGGCCTGGGACTGGTCAGCTTCGGCGGAGCGCTCCTGTACGCCAGCGCGCACGACCGGTAGGTCCGATGGCCACGTGGGACGATGTCCGGCGGCTGGCCCTCAGCTTGCCGGAGACCGACGAGCGGGACTCACGGGCGCGCGCTCAGTGGCGGGTTCGTGACAAGCTGTTCGTCTGGGAGCGTCCCCTCCGGGCCTCGGACCTTCGGGCGCTAGGGGACGCCGCCCCGGACGGCCCGATTCTGGGCGCGCGGGTGGAACATCTGGTGGCCAAGGAGGCTCTGTTGGCCGACGATCCGGAGGTGTACTTCACCACCCCGCATTTCGACGGCTTTCCGGCCGTTCTGGTCCGCTTGGACGCGATCTCGCAGGAGGAGCTGGAGGAACTCGTCGTGGAGGCTTGGCTTAGCCGGGCGCCCAAGCGGCTGGCCAGCCAGTACATCGAGGAGCACCTGAGCGGCCGGGGTGACGATCCGGCCGCTACTTAGGTCCGCCAGACCGGTTTGAGAAGAAATTGATGTTTAGCCCTGGGCGTTCAGGGCCAGGGTAGTTCTCTGATATGCCAGGCATGCGTCACATGAAGCTCACACAACGCGCCACAACGCGACTGATCCTCGGCCTGTGTGCCGCGGTCGGCGTCGTCGTGATCGCAATGAACGCGACCTCAGGCCGCGTGCGCAGCGAACAGTCGCTCAATCTCGGTCCTGCGTCGCGCCCGGCGGCGCGGCTGCTCGCTCGCCCGCTGATCGATCCAGTTCCAGCGGCGGGACTGGCTGCGGCCCAGCTGATGGGCAGCTCAGGAGCCAGCCCGGTCCCGGCGGCTGTCTCGGGCAGTGGGGCGACCTATCCACAGTCAACAGCCGGCGCGTCCTTGGCCTCAAGCGCGGTGTCCGGGACGTCATCGTCCAGCGCGCCGTCAGGGTCTCCCGTACCTCCCAGCTCGCAGCTGATTCCCGCGAACCCGGCCGTACCGGCGGCCCCGTCCCCGACTCCGTCTGCGCCGCCGATGGCCGGCAGCGCGAAGGTACGCCCGATGGTCGGAGTGGGAGACGAGAGCCCAGGCATGTTCTCCAGCCAGTGGTTCCGCCAGCTGCCGATCAAGATCGCGCGTTACGGTGTGGACTGGAACGCCGCGGTGACCCGCAACCATACGGCGCTGAATAACGCCCGGAGCTGGGTCAACGCGGCAGTCGCTGACCATGTCGAGCCCATGGTCTCGTTCGGTGCGCCTCCGGGCAATGCCGGCAACGTCATCCCGACCGTCAAGGTCTACACCGCGGCGGTCCAGGCGTTCATCCGCAAGTTCCCGCAGGTCAAGGTCTACACCGCGTGGAACGAGCCGGACTTCATCTACCGCAAGCTGGCCCAAGAGCCCGGCCTGGCGGCGTCCTACTTCAACGCGCTGGTGGGGGCATGTCACGGCTGTACGATCGTGGCCGGCGACGTCTACCTGCCGGCCAATCAGGGGCTAGCGTCCTGGCTCCGCGCGTACAAGAAGGGGCTTCGGTTCAAGCCGTCGGCCTGGGCCATCCATCCCTACAACGACGTGCGCAGCCATAACCCGAGTCAGACCAAGACGCTCGAGCAGTTCGCCGGCGGCGCCCAGATCTGGTTCGATGAGATCAGCGGGGTGGAGCGGCGCGGACACTGGCCTTACCCCAACCAGTCGGTCAACGGGGCCAACCGGGACGAGGGGTACCTGTTCTCGATGCCCAAGCAGTTCCACAACATCACGCGGATCTACCACTTCGAGTGGCAGGGCGTGGCCGCCGACCACTGGGACTCGGGGCTGCTGGGCCCGAACGGCAAGCCGCGGCCGGCGTACTGGACGTTCGCCAACGCGGTCAAGGGCAAGCTGCCCTAGCCGGAGCTGGGCGTCTTGCGCCTGAGCCGTGACCTAACGGCTTCTAGGAGCAGGGCCGTCCACATCCATAAGCCGGCTGACGGGTCGATCAGCAGCGCCACCGGGATCGACGCCAGGAACGTGCCGCTGACCACGAAGTATCGGCGCAGGGATTCGTGCGGGGCGTCGGGCGCGGTTATGCCGGCGCGATCTGTGTACACCCGCATAGCTGCGGCCAGCGACGTGATGAGCACGAGCGTGATGGCGTAGATCACCACGGAGACGGATTGATCGCCGTATCGTCCAATCAGGCTTGTGGGATATGGCAGGAACGCCACCAGCGCCAGGTAGGCCAGGTTGAGCACGGTCAGGGTCCAGTTGATCCGGGTCAGCGTCCGGAATAGCGCGTGGTGTCGGACCCACAGCAAGCCCAGCACGCCAAAGCTGATCGCATACGACAGGAGCTGGGGCAGCTGGCCGCTCAGACGATCGGCTAGCTGGTGCTTGGCAGCGCCCTCAAGATCGGGCAGCGTGATCGTCAAGACCAGCAGCGTCAGGGCGATTGCGAACACGCCGTCGCTGAGCGCCACCGTCCGGTCATAGTCGAATTCAGCCTCCGACCGGGGCTCGGCGCCACCATAGTCCACGACCACGAAGCGGGATGCTGACACGACGACCGGCGTCTGCGATTAGCTGGGCGCGGCCGCGCTCAGTGGCTGAGGAACTCATCGACGGCTCGCGTGAATCGCCGGCGCTCCTGAAAGAGGAAGGCATGCGCTCCGGGCAAGATGACGAGCTTCGCGCCCGGGATCCGGGCGGCGATCCGCCTGAGGTTGATAAGCGGCACCACGGGATCCGCCGTCCCGCCAGCGGCCAAGGTGGGCGCGCGGATGGACGCAAGCTGGCGGAAGTTGAGATTGCTGCGCAGCCAGAGATCCTCGGCCGCGACCTGAGCGCGGGTGGTGGAGGCCGGAACATGGAAGTCATCGGGAATCTCGCCGGTCTGGCTGGCGCTGTCCAGACGGCGCAGGAACCGCCAGCCTTCCGCCTGCTGTCTGGCTGGATACAGCTCGCGCAGGATCTCCTGGTCCGAGGGATTCGGCGCGCTGTCAATGGCCTGGGCCTGAGCGGACCCGAGCACGGTCCGGTGGCCGCCGGGGTTGGTTCCGGCCAAGATCAGATGCAACACCCTCCCCGGGTAGTCGACCGTCAGGCGCTGGGCCACAAACCCGCCCATCGACCATCCCAGGACGTCGGCCCTCGGGGCACCGATAGCGGTCATGAAACGCGCCGTGGTCCGGGCGAGCGCATCGAAGGAGCGTCCGAGCCAGTGGCCCGACCGGCCCACCCCGGGATAGTCGAACAGGATCAGCCGGTGGTGGCGTGCCAGCAGTCTGAGCAGCGCGGGATCCCACTCGGCCATAGACGAGCCGGTACCCATCAGCATGAGCAGCGGGGGACCGTGACCGCGCCCGTACCAGGCGATCGTGCTGCGCGCCACGTGAGCCTGGTGGACCTGCGCTTCAAATTCCCGGTGCTTGATGCTGTGGCTGCACCCGCCCATCGCCGCGGCCAGGCACACCCACGCC
>DASZGO010000232.1:0-2218 GCA_035938755.1 Solirubrobacteraceae bacterium
GTACACCCCCGTGGCGATGAGCTTCTGCTCCTCCAGGTTGGCCGGAACGAACACGTAGGACTCCAGGCCAGCGGCCGCGGCGTGCGCCGCCACCGCGTTGGCCAGGTTGCCGGTCGACGCGCAGGCGATGGTCTGGAAACCGAGCTCGCGGGCCCGGGCCAGGGCGACCGAAACCACCCGATCCTTGAACGAGTGCGTGGGATTGGCCGCGTCGTTCTTGATCCAAACTTCCTCCAGGCCCAGGGCCGCGGCCAGCCGGTCCACCCGGATCAGGGGCGTCAGCCCGGCTGGCAGGTGCCCCCGGGGGGGCGGTTGCACGGGCAGGAAGTCGCTGTAGCGCCACAGCGAGTGCGGTCCGGCCTGGATGCGTCGGCGCAGCCCGGCGGGATCCACGCCCGACCGATCGGCGTAGGCGACCTCCAGCGGCCCGAAGCAACGCTCGCACACGTAACGCGCGTCGAGCGGGTAGTCGGTCTTACATTCTTTACAGCGAAGCGACTCTGGCGGCATATATGAAAAAACCTCCGCCGGGGTCTGTGGTCGGAGGTCCTGAAACCGCCCTTTCCACATCTCCCAGGCCTTGTAGTTGGAGCCTGAATGGAATTGGCACCGTTCCCATACGGGAGGTTGCCGGGGTTTCATAGGGCCATATCCCTCCACCCCTCTGGATGCGTACTGCTATGTGCCCGGCAGTATAGCCCCCACGGTCCCGGCACGCCAGTAACGCGTAACGACTAGGGTTTGGCGGTGTTTGCAGCCTGGGCTATGTCCGCCGTCAGCACGGATCCCGTCGAGCGGTTGGAAGCCACGCTCGGCATCAGCCAGACAGCACCGCGCAAGCGGATGCTGGTCATCGTCAACCCGTACGCCACCACGGTGTCCGATCGGCTGAAGAACCTGGTCGTCTACGCGCTCCGCGGCAGCTACGACGTGGAGGCGGTCGACACCCAGAAGCAGGGCCACGCCACCGAGCTGGGCCGCCAGGCCGCGCGCGAGGGCTACGACGCGGTCGTGGCGTTCGGCGGCGACGGCACCCTGAATGAGGCGGCCAACGGCCTGGCCGGTTCCGCCACCGCGCTGGGGTGTTTGCCCGGCGGCCGGACCAACGTGTTCTGTCGCATCCTCGGAATCCCCCACGACGTGGTGGACGCCACTGAGCATCTGCTGCAGATGGCCGACCGCTGGGCCACTCGCCCGGTGGACCTCGGCACCGCCGGCGAGCGCCGATTTCTGTTCTCGGCCGGCGTAGGGCTCGACGCCAGCGTGGTGGAGCAGGTGGACGCCCATCCCCAGTTGAAGGCCCGCTTCGGGGAGTACTACTACACGGTGGTCACGCTGCGCCTATTGAACCGCCACTACCTGCGACGGCCGCCTCAGCTCGAGGCCTCGCTGGCGGGGCAGCGCCTGGAGGGCATGAGCGCCTTTGTACAGAACGCGGCCCCCTACACGTACTTCGGCACGCGCCGGATCGACATCGGCGAGGGCGCCACGCTGCACAGCGGCGACTTGTCGGCGGCTGTGCTCCGGCGGGCCAACCTGGCCGACATACCGACTCTGGCCTGGCGGGCCCTGTCCCGACGGGCCAAGGTGGCGTCACACCGCCAGGTCAGCGAGTTCTCCGGCGTCTCGGAGGTGGAGATCCGCTCCCGGGACGAGCGCCCTCTGCCCCTCCAGGTCGACGGCGACTACATCGGCGAGTTCGACCAGGTCAGCTTCGGGATTCAGCCCGCAGCGCTCCAAGTCGTGGCCTGATGCGGAGAAGCGTCTGGTTTGCCAGTCCCCTGGCCGCCGTGGTGGCGCTCTTGGCCACGTCGCTGGGTTCGGCTCACCCGCTGCCCGGCGCTCCGAAGTGCCAGATCTTCCCGGCGAACAACGCCTGGAATCAGCGGGTGGACCGCTTGCCCGTGTCCAAGGACTCGGCCCGGATGATCGCCAGCATCGGCCTGAACACGTCAGTTCATCCCGACTTCGGCACCAGATACAACGGAGCGCCGAACGGGATCCCTTTCGCCGTGGTCGGCAAGAGCACACGGCGGGTCCACGTGCATTTCGGCTACGCCGACGAATCGGACTCGGGCCCTTACCCCCTTCCCGCCAACGTCCCGATCGAAGGCGGCCCCAGCTCGACCGGAGACCGCCACGTGATCGTGGTCGACCGCAACACCTGCAAGCTCTACGAGCTGTTCTCGGCCTTCCCCCACAACGGCGGCCTCTCCTG
>DASZGO010000233.1:0-1719 GCA_035938755.1 Solirubrobacteraceae bacterium
GGCCTCCTCCTTGAGGCGCTTTACGATCTCGAGCGCCCTGGCCAGGCCCTCGGCGTCGCGGAACACCGCCACGTACTCGTTCATGGCCTGGCCGAGTTCGTGTTTGATCGCGCCGATCCTCGGGCCGCCCGGCTCGCGGCGCATGATCTGGCCGATGCGCTTTTCGGTCTCGGTGAGGCGGGTGGCGGGGGTGGACGGCATCGGCATGTGTCGCGCGCGCTGGGCCGCGTGCTCGCCCGAGCGGCGGCCGAAGATCAGCGTGTCCAGGAGGCTGTTGGCGCCCAAGCGGTTGCCGCCGTGGACGGACACGCAGGCCACCTCGCCGGCCGCGTACAGGCCGGGGATGTTGGTCTCGCCCCACACGTCGGTCTTGACCCCGCCCATGATGTAGTGCATCCCGGGGCGGATGTGGATGGGCTCCCGGGTGATGTCGACGCCGGCGAAGTCCCGGCCGATGTTGACGATCTCTCTCAGCGCCTCGAGTGTGCGCTTGCGCGGGACCTTGGTGATGTCGAGAGCCACGGTGCCGTCGGGGAAGCCGCGGCCCTCGTTGATCTCGGTCTGTTCGGCCCGGGACACCACGTCTCTGGAGGCCAGCTCGACCTTGTTGGGCGCGTACTTCTCCATGAACCGCTCGCCCTGGGCGTTGAACAGCTGGGCGCCCTCGCCCCGCGCGCCCTCGGTGATCAGCAGCCCGTTGCCGGCCAGGGTGGTGGGGTGGTACTGGATCATCTCCATGTCCATCAGCTGGGCCCCCAGCCGGTAGGCCAGCGCCATCCCGTCGCCCGTGACAATCAGCCCGTTGGTGGTCGGCTCGTAGGCCTGACCGGCGCCGCCGGTGGCCAGGATCGTGGTCTTGGCGTTGAAGATTTCGAGTCGGCCGTCCCGCAGGTCGCGGCAGATCGCGCCGGTGCAGCGGCCGTCCTCGTCCTGGAGGAGGTCGGTGGTGAACCACTCCTCGTAGCGGTCGAGCTGCTCGTGGTGCTTCATCAGCTGCTCGTAGAGGACGTGGAGGATGGCGTGGCCGGTGATGTCGGCCACGTAGTAGGTGCGGGCGGCGGAGGCGCCACCGAACGCTCGGGTACCCAGGTGGCCGGTCTCGTTGCGGTGGAAGGTGACCCCCAGGTGCTCGAGATACAGGATCTCGTCCGGGGCCTCCCGGGTCATGATCTCGATCGCGTCCTGGTCGCCCAGGTAGTCGGAGCCCTTGACGGTGTCGTACGCGTGCGATTCCCAGGTGTCCTCCGGATTGAGCGCCGCGTTGATCCCGCCGGCCGCCGCCACCGAGTGGGAGCGGACCGGGTGGACCTTGGAGACGATGGCCACCGACGCGCCCGCCTTCGCCGCCGCCAGGGCCGCCCGCTGTCCGGCCAGGCCGGCGCCGATGATCAGAACGTCATGTGAGGGCACTCAGCAATCGATTCTATTTATGCGGGCGTGCGGCCGCCGGGTGGGGTGGGCGTATGCCGCGCCGCGCGGAGCCCCGCCCTACGCCATTCGCCCGCCGAAGGCCGACTGCAGCGCTCGGCGCACCCGATCGGCGGTGACGACGCCGCGGAGCACGCCCTCGCGGTCGACCGCCATCACCGCCCCCAGCCGCCCGAACGAGTCCGAGGACAGCACCTCGGTCAGCGGCCGGTGCTCGTCGATCCGCCAGCTGGTGCCCAGCTCGGTGTCCAGCACCGAGGACACCGTGAGCCAGCCCTCGCCACCGTCCAT
>DASZGO010000234.1:0-1757 GCA_035938755.1 Solirubrobacteraceae bacterium
GGTGGCTCCCATCAGCTCCGACAGCTCGAGGCCGCTGGCCCCGGCCAGCACGGCCAGCCCGTCGGCGATGCCCTGGCTGTAATCGTCGGGCGTGGTGGGGGACTTGGCCCGGTAGGTCTGGCCCGCGGTGCTGACGGCAACGAGGTCGGTGAACGTGCCGCCGATGTCGACCCCCACGTGATAACCGTCGGACGTTGCCGCCACGCGCGCTCCCTTCAATCGGACTCTGTGTCCGGACTATATGCCTCGCTCGACGAGGCGTGCAAGAGTGCGTCACCAGATGCCAACCGTTCAGACCGTCACCGGCCCGGTCGAGGCCGACGCGTTCGGCGTCACCCTGATCCATGAGCACTTCTTCTCGGCCGACGAGATGGTGAGCCGGCAGTGGCCGCACGTGCGCAACGACGAAGACGACTATGGCCTGGCCCTCACCACCGCGGCCGCGGTCAGGCGCCACGGCGTGCAGACCGTGGTCGACCCCTCGGCGGCCATGCTCGGCCGGGACGTGCGCGCGCTGGCCCGGCTGGCCGGCGACAGCGGCCTGCAGCTGGTCACCTGCACCGGCATCTATACCTACGACTACCTGCCCCAGTTCCTGACCCACCGCAGCGCGGATTTCATGGCCCAGCTGTTCGTCCACGACATCGAGCGGGGGATACAGGGCACGGAGATCCGGGCCGCATTCATCAAGTGCGCGGCCGATCAGCCCGGTCTCACCGAGGGCGTGGAGAAGGTGCATCGGGCCGCGGCCCGGGCCTGTCTGGCCACGGGCGCCCCGATCATGGCTCACTCCCACCCCGCCTCGGGAACCGGGCTGCGCCAGGTGGAGATCTTCCTGGAGGAGGGGGTGGCGCCGGAGAAGCTGCACATCGCCCACACCGGCGACACCGACGACCTGGGCTACATCGAGGGCGTGCTGGCCCGCGGCGTGTACATCGGGCTTGACCGCTACGGGCTGGACTACCTGCTGCCCACCGAGCGGCGGAACTCCACCGTGTTGGAACTCCTGCGTCGCGGGTATGTGGACCGGATGTTCATCTCCCAGGACTTCTCGGCTCCCATCGCCGCCGGTCTGGACTGGTACCCGCCCCAGGCGATGGAGCGATCGCGAGCCCGGGGCTTCACGCCGGACTGGAGCATGACGTTCCTGTTCGAGACCGTGATCCCGCAGCTTCGCCAGGCCGGCATGTCCGAACTGGAGCTTCAGACGCTGATGGTGGACAATCCGGTGCGATGGCTCGGAGGCGCCTAACCGGGATTTGCGCGTGCGCGATCGCGTTTGCGGTCAGCGGCGCCCCCGCGGGAGCGGTGGTCGGCGGCCAGCCGGCCCCGCCGGGCACGTTCCCGTACGTGGCTGACGTGTCCATCGGTGGGGCGTTCGGGTGCACCGGGACATTGATCGCGCCTCAGTGGGTGATGACCGCCGGGCACTGTGGGTCGGCCACCGGCTCGGCCAGCCTGGGCCTGGCACCCTCCCCGGCCAGCTGGCCGGCCTCGTTTTACTCCGTCCAGCTGGGCAGCGTGTACGCCGACGGGCACGGGGGCGAGACCCACTCGGTGGGCCAGGTCGTGGTGGACAGCGACTACATAGTTACCAACGGCACCGGCAACGACGTCACGTTGCTCAAGCTGGATCAGCCCTCGCGGGTCAAGCCGATGCTGATCGCCGCGGCCGGCGAGCGCAGCAGCTGGCGGCCCGGAGTCCTGGCCACGATCGCCGGCTTCGGCACCACCTCGCAGAACGATTCGAATCCGCC
>DASZGO010000235.1:0-17208 GCA_035938755.1 Solirubrobacteraceae bacterium
GACGTGGAGTAGGATCGGCGCCGGGGAGAGGCCGTCATCAGAGAGAGGGGCTCATGGCCGATTCAGCCGATCTCACAACCGAGGCGGGCACAGGCGCGGCAGCCGGCCCGGCCACCACCACCGACATCGCCGTTTCAGCCCGGGACGTCATTCGCCGCTACGGTGAAGGCGCCACCGCCGTGGATGCGCTGCGTGGCGTGTCGCTCAACGTCCGGCGGGGGGAGCTCGTGGCGGTGATGGGACCGTCCGGGTCCGGCAAGTCGACGCTCATGCACACCCTGGCCGGACTCGACAAGCCAACCAGCGGCAGCGTCACGATCGCCGGAATCGAGATCACCCAGCTCGACGATGCCCGGCTCACGCAGTTGCGCCGCCAGCACGTGGGCTTCGTGTTTCAGTTCTTCAACCTCCTCCCGATGCTGACCGCGCAGGAGAACATCGTCCTGCCGCTGTCGATCGCCTCACAGAAGCCCGACCAGGCCTGGCTGGATGGCCTGTTGGACAGAACCGGGCTACGCGACCGGGCCCAGCACCGCCCCGCCGAGCTATCGGGCGGCGAGCAGCAGCGGGTGGCCATCGCGCGGGCTCTGGTCACCCGCCCCACCATCCTGTTCGCCGACGAGCCGACCGGGAACCTCGACTCCAAGACCAGCGGCCAGATCTTGGATCTCCTGCGCGACTCAGCCCAGGCCTATGAGCAGACGATGGTCATGGTCACGCACGACCCCCGGGCCGCCGCCATCGCCGACCGCATCCTGTTCCTGGGCGACGGCCTGATCGTCAAGGAGCTGGACAGCGCCACCGGCGAGGAGGTCCTCGAGGTGATGAGCACTCTGCAGTGACCAAGGTCGCGCTCAAGGGCCTGCTGGGACGCAAGCTGCGAGCCAGCCTGACGGCGATTGCCATCGTCCTCGGCGTGGCCATGGTCAGCGGCACCTACATCCTCACCGACACGATTCGCGCCGCGTTCTCGACCGTGTTCACCTCGGCCTACAAGAACGCCGACGCCGTGGTCACCGGTCGGAACGCCATCTCCACCGGGAACGGAAACGACTCTCGCGGACAAACGCCCTCACTCCCGGCATCACTGTTGACCCGGATCCGCGCGCTGCCCCAGGTCGGACAAGCCTCGGGCAGCATTGCCGACCAGGCCCAGCTAGTGGGCCACAACGGCAAGGTCATCTCGCGGGGGGGCGCCCCCGGCCTGGCGTTCAGCTACAGCCCCAGCGCGCAGCGGTTCAACCCGCTCACGCTGGCCAGCGGGAACTGGCCCGCCGGACCGGACCAGGTCGACATCGACGCCGCCACGGCCAGCAGGCAGAACTTCAAGATCGGACAGACCATCGGGGTGATCGCTCGCGGACCGGTGCGACAGTTCCGCATCATCGGCACGGTCAAGTTCGCCGGCGTCTCCTCCCTGGGCGGCGCGTCGATGGCGATCGTCACGCTGCCCACCGCGCAACAGCTGTTCCACAAGCAGGGCCGGCTGGACCAGATCAGCGTCGCCGCGGCCGCCGGCGTCTCCCCCGCCCGGCTGGTTCAGGCGATCAGACCGCTGCTGCCCCCCGCCAGCCAGGTGCGGACGGGCCAGCAACAGGCCAATAAGGCCACGCAGGACACCAGCGGCTTCCTCACCATCTTCCAGGACTTCCTCCTGGCCTTCGGCGGCATCGCCCTGTTTGTCGGCAGCTTCGTTATCGCCAACACCCTGTCGATCACGATCGCCCAGCGCACCCGTGAGCTGGCCACGCTGCGCACGGTCGGGGCCAGCCAGCGTCAGGTGCTCGGCTCGGTGATGGTCGAGGCGCTGGTCATCGGAGTCGTCGCCTCAATCGTGGGGCTGTTCCTGGGCTTCGGCCTAGCCAAGGGGCTGAATGCGCTGTTCGTGTCCTTCGGGATCGACCTGCCCCAGACCGGAACCGTGTTCAAGGCCCGCACCGTGATCGTGTCACTGCTGGTCGGAGTGGTGATCACCCTCCTGGCCGCGCTGCGACCGGCGCTCCGGGCCACCCGGGTACCGCCCATCGCGGCCGTGCGTGAGGGCGCCGTCCTGCCGCCGTCGCGCTTCGCCCGCTTCGGCCCGCAGGCCACCTACGCCACCATCACGGTGGCCGTGGCGCTCATGCTGGTGGGCCTGTTCGTCGGCGGCCTGTCGACGGCTGTGCGCCTGCTCGGCGTGGGCCTCGGGGCGCTGGCTTTGTTCCTGGGCGTGGCCATGCTCGCGCCCCGGTTGGTGCCGCCGATGGCCCGGGTGCTCGGCTACCCGGCCACGCGGATCGGCGGCGCGGCCGGCGTGCTGGCCCGCGGCAATGCCCGGCGCAACCCCTCCCGCACGGCATCCACCGCGTCGGCGCTGATGATCGGCCTGGCCCTGGTGACGTTCGTGGGGACCCTGGCCGCCGGCCTGCGGACCCGCTTCAAGAGCAATGTGAACCAGGCGTTCGTGGCCAACTACGCAGTTACCGCAAGCAACAACTTCGCGCCGATCAGCGTCGCCTCGGCGCGGGCGCTACAGCCCGTTCCCGGCGTACTGGTCGTGTCGGGCGTGAGAGCCGGCGACGGGCGGGCATTCGGCCAGCGGATCAACCTGACCGGGGTCGACGGCAGCGTCAGTCAGGTGATCTCGATCAAGTGGAAGGCCGGCGGCCCCCAGACGCCGGCCCAGCTGGGGCGAGACGGTGCGTTCGTGTCCACCGACTACGCCAGCCAGCACCACCTGCGGGTCGGCTCGCCGCTCACGGTCGAGGCCCCGAGCGGGGCGATGCTCCATGTGCAGGTGCGGGGGATCACGGACCCACCGAAAAACGGGTCGCCCTACGGGCCGGTGACCATCTCCACCGGCCTGTTCGACGCCAACTATCGGAACCCCCAGAACCTGTTCACACTCGTGAACGTCCAGGGTGGAGCAAATCCGGCCAACACGGCCCGGCTGGCGGCCGCCCTGGCCTCGTTCCCGGACGCCAAGCTGCAGACCAAATCCCAATTCGTCACCAACCAGCTGTCCGGGCTGAACACCCTGCTGAACCTCCTCTACGTACTACTGTCGCTGTCCATCCTGGTCAGCCTGTTCGGGATCGTGAACACGCTGGTGCTGACCGTGTTCGAGCGCACTCGGGAGCTGGGGATGCTCCGGGCGGTGGGCATGACCCGGCGCCAGCTGCGACGCATGATCCGGCACGAGAGCGTGATCACTGCGCTGCTCGGCGCGGCGTTCGGCATTCCGCTGGGGGTAGTCCTGGCGCTCTTGGCCGGGGCAGCGATCAAGTACGCCGCGTTCACGATCCCGGTGGGCACGCTGGTGGTGTTCGTGATCGCAGCGGTCGTGGCCGGAATCGTGGCCGCCATCTTCCCGGCCCGCCGTGCGGCCCGGCTGAACGTGCTCGAGGCGCTCCAGTACGAGTAGGCGCCAGGGCACCTACTGCTCTGTCTCCAGCTGCCGCAGGGCAGCCTGATCGAGCGCGGTCCCCCGGTGGACATCGACCGTCGGCGGCAGCTCGACGTGAAGCTGGGTCACGCTATCGACGTGCACCACGCCTTCGGCCACCGTGCAGCCCAGCACGTGGCCGCCCACCCGTCGATCCTGGCTGGCGAAATGCAGGTGCCAGCCCAGCAGCTCGATGCCATCGAGGGCGTCGGGAAAGCAGAAGCCGACCATGGTCCCGGCCACATCTGTCAGCTCGCGGATGTGCTGGTGGGCGATCGCCTCGGCCAGCGGCGGGTAGGGCGGCGTCTGCCGGGGCACGGACCGCACCTGGACGCGCGTAAACCGGCCGTCGATCCGGACGGCCACCGGACGACCCGGCTCAGTCAGTGGCTTGGCCAGCCACGCCTCGAGGCCAGACTCATCGAGCGGCCCTTCGAGGGCCAGCCGGGCACCGGGCGAAAATGGCACCACCACCGCATACGGCGTCCGGGCAGATGGGGGCGCGGGGACGAGGTCACAGGCCAGATCCGCCTTCCAGGCCTGCCCGTCGACCACGATCAGCTCCCCGTCGAGGCCGTTCAGCGTGCCCAGACCCAGATCGCCGTGCTCGAGCAGTTCGTCCAGGGTCAGATCTCCGTCGAAGGCCCCGTCCAGCAGCGCCTCGACCGTCGAGCTCTGGAACGCCTCGTGCCGCGGGTGGTCGGGGTGGTCGGGCTCCAAGTCCCGATGGCGGAGCAACTCGACCTGGAGCGCCCCCAGGAACTCGAGCTCACTCACACTGCCCGCTCGATCCGGGCATCCAGCGCCCGGATCTCCCCCTGCACGTGCTCGCGCTCCCGGGCCAGATCGCTTACTCGCAGACCGCCTTCCTCCTGGGCCCGACGGATCGCCCGCTCGAGCCGGGCCCGCTCAAGGTACAGGCGCTGCTGTTCGAGCTGCTCGGGAGTGACCTCGCCGGCTCGGCCGGCGCGCTGGACCAGGTCGGCCATCACCCGGGCCAGCTCCTCGTCCTCCGGGTCCAGACCCGTGAGCGGCATCTCGGTCTGGCCGGACAGGTGCCGGGCCGCGCGACGCAGGCGGTGGCTGGTCAAGTGCTGCTCGGGGTCGACGGCCTGCAGCGCACGCCGCCCGGCGCTGGGCAGGGCGATGCACAACACCAGGAATGCCCGCTCGGCGCGCACCGCGGGATCGAGCGGCGGGCTTTGGGGCGAAGCGGTCCCGCTACGCCTTGGCTGGGGGGCGGCATCCAGAAGCGCTTTCAGCCGCCCCTCCGAAAGGCCGAGGCGGTTGGAGATCCGGCGTGGCAGCTCTTCGCGGAGGGCGCCAGACGTCAGGGGCACCTCTAGCACCGGCGCGAGCGCAGCCAGTGCTCGATCGCGGCCCTCTGCGCTGGACGTGTCCGAGCGTTCCAGGACGCGGTCGACCGCAAATTCGACGAAGTGGGTGGATCGCCCGACGCGCTCGCGCAACGCATCAGCGCCTGCTTGCTCGATGAGCTCCGCAGGGTCCTGGCCCTCGGGCAGCGGGACCACCCGCAGCTCCAGCTCACGCCCCGCGGCCAGCCGGGCCGCCCGCAGCATCGCCTCCTGACCGGCCCGGTCGGAGTCCAGGCACAGCTCCAGCACCCCCGAGGCACCCACCACACGCTCGAGCTCTCCCACCTGCTCCTCGGTCAACGAGGTGCCCATGATGCCCATGCAGTTGTGGAGCCCGGCCTGGTGCATGGCCAGCACGTCGGTGTAGCCCTCGGCCAGAACGGCCCGGCCCGCCTTGGCTGCCGCGGACCGAGCCAGGTCGATCCCGAACAGGACCTCACGCTTGTGGTAGAGCTCTCCATCGGACGTGTTGAGGTACTTGGGCGGCTGGTTCTCCCGCATGGCCCGGGCCCCGAACCCCACCACCCGGCCCCGCGCGTCGGCGGCCGGGAACATGATCCGCTCCCGGAACCGGTCGTACACCCGCCCCTGCGTCGTCTTGGACCGCTGCACCAGCCCCACGGCCAACAGCTCCTCCTCGCTGAATCCGGAACGGCGGGAGGCCACCAGCATGCGGTCCCAGGCGCTGGGCGCGTAGCCCACGCGGAACTGCCGCAGGGTCTGCTCGTCCAGTCCACGTCCCAGTAAGTAGTCACGGGCCGGCTCAGCTTCGCTGGACTCCCAGAGGTATCGGGCGTAGTAGCCCGCCGCCCGGTCCAGCAGCGAGTGGAGCCGATCGCGCCGTTCCCGGCGGGACGCCGCGGCCGGGTCCTCGGCCTCGGTCTCCAGCTTGACGCCGAACCGGCCGGCCAGCGCCTCCAAGGCGTCCTTGAACTCCAGGCCCTCGGTCTGCATCACGAACTCGAACGGGTCGCCTGAGGCCTGGCAGCCGAAGCAGTGGTAGTGCTTCTCGTCCGGCCGGACATGAAACGACCCCGTCCGCTCGTGGTGAAACGGGCACAGCCCGAAATAGCTGTTCACCCCGGCCCGCCGCAGCTCGGTGCGGGCCGAGACCAGCGCGATCATGTCGACCGCGTCACGCACCCGGTCACGCGAATCGGCGGTGTATCTGGTCACCCGCGCGCCCTCACTCGCCCGCCCTCACTGCGCGAACGCCACCGGCACGCTCAGCGCTTCGAACGCACGGATACAGAAGCGGTCGGTCATCCCGGCGATCCAGTCCGTCACCCGGCGCTCCAGCAGGCCTGCCGGGATCGAGTCGGGGATCTCCTGGGGCCGGGCGCAGTAGTGCTCGAACAACGACCGGATGACCAGGTGGATCTTGGCGTGCTCGCCCGTCGCCTCGGGGCCCAGGTAGACCCGCTCGAACATGAACTCGCGCAGCTGGGCCATGGCCCGCCCCGCCACCTCTCCCTGCACAATGTCACCGGCCGACTCTGAGGTCTCGACCAGGTCATGGACCAGCGTGTCGATCCGCCGCGGCCCGGTGGGCCCGAGGATCTCGATCGGCTCGGCCGGCAGGTCATCCGCGGACAGCACCCCGGCCCGGACGGCGTCGTCGATGTCGTGGTTTATGTAGGCCACGCGGTCGACCAGGCGGACGATCTTGCCCTCCAGCGTGGCGGGCTCGGGAGCCCGTCCGGAATGGCTGACGATGCCATCTCGGACCGGCTGGTTGAGATTCAGCCCATGTCCATCCCGCTCCAGCACGTCGACTACTCGCAGCGACTGCTCGTGGTGCATGAACGAGACCCCGAACCGCTCCTGCAGACACCGGTCCAGCGCCTCCTCGCCGATGTGTCCGAACGGCGGGTGTCCCAGGTCGTGGGCCAGCCCGATGGCCTCCACCAGGTCCTCGTTCAGCCGCAGCGCGCGAGCCACGGTGCGTGAGACCTGGGTGACTTCGAGCGTATGGGTCAGTCGGGTGCGGTAGTGATCGCCGCTGGGGGCCACGAACACCTGCGTCTTGTGCTTGAGTCGGCGGAACGCCTTGCTGTGCACGATCCGGTCGCGGTCGCGCTGAAACGGTGTGCGCAGCCCGCAGTCAGACTCCGGCTGCGCCCGCTGCGGCGGGTAGGAGCGGGTGGCCAGCGGCGACAGGTCGCGCGCCTCTCGCTCCTGCACGCGCGCCGCAAAGCCGTCGGCCACCGCGCCCGTCGGGTGGTCGGAGGAGCTGGTCAGCATCTGTTCGCTCATGCAGAGCGATTCTGACACCCGATCAGCTCAGCAGCGGGCGCAGCCGCACCTGCGCGTGGTGCTCGGCGGTCTCGGTGATCGCCCGTTCGGCCTGGCGCAGCGCCACGTCGGATGCCGCCGGGGCCTGAGCCAGCGGATGGCCCAGCGCGTCGACCAGGAACTGGTAGCAGTCCTGACCGATGAAAAACGCCGCGGACTCACAGGACCCGCACACCACACCGCCGTCGCTGGCCGAGAACCCGGCCAGCTGCTCGCCCTCGCCGCAGGCCGCGCAGCTGCCCAACTGGGGCACGATCCCGGCGGCCAGAAGAAGCTTGAGGCGAAACGCCAAGCCGTTGGCCGGGCCGGCCTGCGCCGGATCCGAGCTCAGGAGGGCGAGCTCGTTTCTCAGCAGGCGAAACACCTCCGGGTGGGGCTCGGAGGTCTCGAACAGCCGGGCCACCGCGTCGCAGGCTCGCGCCGCGGCGTCCAGAGTGGCCGCCTGCTCGCGCAGCGCAGGATGCGCGGCCACGGTGTCGGCGCTGGTCACCGTATACAGGTCGCTGCGCCCCTCGTGCAGCACCAGGCGGACGTGAAAGAACGGTTCCAGGCGCGCGCCGAAGCGGCTGCGCGCCCGTCGAGCCCCCTTGGCAATGGCGCCGATCCGCCCGCGGTGGGGCGTGTACAGGTGCAGGATCCGGTCCGCCTCGCCGTACCGGATAGAGCGCAGCACGATGGCTTCAGTTTTCAGAGGCGCGGGCATGATCTAAGCTGCCGGCCCGCGGCTGAGGCGGAGTCGCAGCCGACCCAATCCGAAGCTATGCTTTTTGAAGTAATGAAGAGCGTCATCGTGTACACGACCGACCACTGCTCGCTCTGCACGAGCACCAAGACGCTGCTGGAGCGTCGCGGGATCGCCTATCAGGAAGTGAATCTGGCACGCGACCCGGACAGTCGCCTGGAACTCCAGCGCGTCACCGGGATGCTGTCCTTCCCCCAGATCGTGGTCGACGGCGAGAGCCTCGGCGGGTTTGCCGAGCTGCTGAGTGCCGACCGCGAAGGCCGGCTCACCGAGCTGCTAACGGTCTAGCTGCGGGGAGGCCGCCGGTTTAGTACGGGCAGCCACTGGCCGGACCGCGGTTGTGAGACGGCGGTGTCTGGCTGCGCTGCAGGCCAAAATCCTGGGTCCAGGTGGCCGGGCCGCTGGCGAACCCCCGGACCGGCGCTGGACGCTCTCCGGTCCCCACGTCACGTATCGAGGGGTCGAGGATGTTCGTGCAGTGGTCGGGACTGGCCATCCAGCCGGCGACCACCTGCTTCGGGGTCATGTACCCGGTGGCGATGTTTTCCGCGACGGTCCGCCAGCGGTAATGAACCGCGTTGATCCGGGCCACGAACCGGGCGTGCGAGAACTCGCCGTGGGTCACCATGAAGTTGGTCCATCGTTGCGCCACGGTGTTCAGCTTGGGGGACACCGTGAGCCGGGGCAGGCCCCGGCTGGTTCGCTGCTGGTTGATCAGGCACACCACGGACTCACGCATCGCGGGGAGCGATGCGGACACTGCTGGCGTGTTGGCGTTGGGGCAGCCTCCGCCAGCCACCGCCACCCCGGGCAGCATCGCCACGCACACCGCGCCCGCGCCCCCGAGCCCTAGGCTGCGCATGACCCTACGCATGGGTTGACCTTACGCGGTTGGGCGGCACTTCAGGCTCTGGCCCGCCGGGGCTTCTTCTGACACCGCTCGCACACGTACGTCCCGCGGCCGCCGACCACGATCTTGCGCACCGGGGTGCCGCAGCGCGGACACGGCTGGCCGCCCCGCCGGTGGACCAGGAACCGGTCTTGGAACGAGCCCCGGGCGCCATCCAGGTGGCGGAAGTCGTCGATGCTGGCCCCGCGGGCGTCGATCCCTTCCCGCAACGCCTCCTCGATCCCCTGGCGCACGCGCTCCCAATCAGCCAGGGTCAAGCGCCCGGCGGGCCGCAGCGGGTGGACCCGGGCGCGGAACAGCGCCTCGTCGGCGTAGATGTTCCCGACTCCGGCGATCCGCCGCTGGTCGAGCACGAACGCCTTGACCGGCGCCGTCCGTCCCCCGGCCAGCCGGCGTAGATGCTGGGCCGTGAAGCCCAGCGTGAGCGGCTCAACCCCCAGCCGGGCCGCCAGATAGGCGTCCCGCTCGGCCGCCCCGTTGAGCACATGGCCCGTTCCGAACCGCCGCGGGTCGACATAGGCCAGGCGGCCCGAGTCATCGAGTTCGAGCCGGACCCGCGTGTGCGGCGGATCGGCCACCGGATCGAACAGCAGCGTGCCGGTCATCCGCAGGTGCATGAGCAGATACTGGTCCTCGGACAGCGACCAGATGAGATATTTACCGGCCCGACTGACCCGTTTGACCTGCGCGCCCAGCAACCGCTGCTCGACCAGCTGGGGCGGCATCGGCCGGGTCCAGCGGGCATCCAGGATCTCAATCGCCGCGATCGTCCGCCCCTCAAGCTGCGGGGCCAGTTGTCGGCGGATCGTCTCCACCTCAGGCAGTTCGGGCATGACACACGGAGCCTAGATGAACGATTGGCCGGGCAGGGCGGCTGCGTCGCGGCCGGCCAGCCAGTCCAGGACGCTGGCTCCCACGTCGGCCAACGGTCCGTCGTGCCGGCGCCCCTGGTGGCCATCGAAGCGGGCCAGCAGTGGGGCGTGCTCCCGGGTGTGATCGGTCCGGGGTGAAGTGGGATCGCAACCGTGATCTGCGGTCAGGACCAGCAGGTCGTCCGGCCGCAGCAGCTCGAGCCAGCGCGCGATGAATCGGTCGATCTCCTGCAGGGCGTAGTGAAATCCCTCGATGTCGTGGCGGTGACCGTAGACCTGGTCGGTCTCGACCAGATTGGTGAACACGAACCCGCCGTCCAGTCGCTCGATCAGCCTCGTCGTCTCCACCAGGGCGCGGGAGTTCGTGGCCCCGGGATGCTGTTCGTCGACTCCCACCCCGGAGAACAGCTGTCCCGTCTTGCCCACCGTGTGCACCTGGATGCCCTCCGCCTGAAGCTCATCCAGGTAGCTGCGAGTGGGAGGAGGCACCGAGAAGTCGCGCCGCCCGTCGGTGCGGCGGAACGCCCCGGGTGGGCCGGCGAACGGCCGCGCTATCACCCGTCCGACCGCGTGCTCGGCCGGCAGCGACTGGCGCAGGCGGCCGCAGGCCCGGTACAGCTCGTCGGGTGCCATCACGTCCACGTGGGTGGCGATCTGCAGCACCGAGTCCTGACTCGTGTACACAATCGGCCGGCCGGTTTCCAGGTGCTGGGCGCCGAACCGTTCGATCGCCTCGATCCCGTTGCAGGGACGGTTGCACAGGACCTGCCGTCCCCCCGCGGCCTCGACGATCAGATCCAGGACCGGCGCCGGGAACCCTTCGGGGTAGGTGGGGAGCGCCTGGGGCATGACCACGCCCATCAGCTCCCAGTGTCCGGCGGTGGAGTCCTTACCCGGCCCTAGGGGGTGCAGCCGCCCGTGGAGCACCGGCGTCCGTGCCGGGGCTACCCCGTCCAGCGGTATCACCGACCCCAGGCCTAGCTCGGCCAGACAGGGCAGGTGAAGCCCACCCGCCCGCTCCGCCAGGTGAGCCAGCGTGTTGGCCCCGGCGTCCCCGTACGCCGATGCGTCCGGCAGCGCCCCCACCCCGCACGCGTCGAGCACCACCGTAAACGCACGCCTCACGGTGCCGGCGACCTCAACTGCTGGCCGTGATCCGCAGCGAGCGGCGTAACGGCGAAAACACCGAGTGATCGACCGAGTGGAACACACCGAGCGGCGCGTACTCCTCGAGCACGATCTCCATCCGTCCGGAGTACAGGTGCGTGGAGCGCACACGCCGGAGCTGGCCCCTGATCCGCTCCACCGCGTTGAGCTCGATGCCTCTGACACCGCTCAGATGCACGATCCGGGCCCGGACCACCCTGACCCCCGCCTGACGGCTCTGCACCGCGGAAATGAGGGCCTGGGTGGCCGCCCTCATCTCAGCCCGGCCGCGGGGCAATGGCAGGTCTCGTGCGTAGCGCCACACCGCGACCACCGCGTCGCCTGAGCTCAGCGTGGTGATCAGCGACCCCTGCTCGTCGATCCGGGTCCAGCCTTGAGGTGCCTGCAGGGTCAACCCGTCGGCCGGGAAGCTCAGCGTGTGAAATCCCTGCGGGGGAGTGGGATTGCGCAGCGGAGGCACCGGCGCGCGCGAGTAGCCGCAGCCGGCGACGATCGTCACCGCCAGCAGTCCGGAAATGATGACCCGTCCGCGCGCCACGCGGGGATTCTGCCAGCCGGTCAGCGACTATCGCCGGACAGTCGCGCGGGGGTGGGATTCGAAGTACACGTCCTTCAGTCGCTCGGCGGACAGGTGGGTGTAGATCTGGGTGGTGGCGATGTCGGCGTGGCCCAGCATCTCCTGCAGCGACCGCAGATCGCAGCCGCCGTTCAGCAGGTGGGTGGCGAAGCTGTGCCGCAGCGTGTGCGGGCTCATGCGGTGGTCCAAGCCGGCACTCTTGGCGTGGCGCTGCACGATCTTGTACAGGCCCTGGCGGGACAGCGGCCCGCCGCGATGGTTCACGAACAGGCGGGTCTGGTCGGCCAGCCCCACTAGCCGCGGCCGAGCGCGCTCCAGGTAGACGTTCAGGCTGCTGATGGCCTTGCTCCCGATGGGCACGATCCGCTCCTTGGAGCCCTTGCCCCGGGCACGCAGGATCCCAGCCTCCAGGTCCAGGTCGCCCAGCTCCAGTCCGATCGTCTCGGAGGCTCGCAGGCCGCAGGCGTACATCGTCTCCAGCAGGGCCCGGTCCCTGACGTCGGTGGGTGAGCTGCCGTCGGGCTGGGCCAGGAGCCGGGCGATCTCGTCGCGGGTCAGCACCTGGGGCAGCCGTCCCCGTACCCGGGGCGACCGGAGGTCGGTGGCCGGATCGTGCTCGATCAGCTGCTCCCGGCGCAGGTGGCGGTAGAACGAGCGCAGGCAGGCGATCTTCCGCTGCAGGGTGGCCGGGGCCAGCGCCGACCGTCCCTCGCCGGGACCGGCCAGCTCGGAGATGAAGTTGGCCAGGTCAGGCGGGGTGAGGAGAAGCGGATCGAGCCCGCGGGCGGTGACGAACAGCTGAAATTGCTGCAGATCCGTACGGTAGGCCTCGAGGGTGTTGCGAGCCAGCCCGCGCTCGATCTCCAGATAGGACAGGAAGTCCAGCATCAGGTCGGTGAGGCGGGGTTGGCCGGCCGGCGCCGGGGTCGGCTCAGGCAGCGCTTCGATGGCCATCTCGCCTACTTCGCGCCCGGGACGCGGGCTCCTTCAGCCCGCGGTGTGCTCGAGGTGAAGCGCCAGCCGGCCCGATGACTGTGGCGCGCCCAATCAGGCGAGCCCGGATGGCGAGCGGGCGGCAAGCCACAGCAGAGCAATCAACGACTTCGAGTCCTCGCACTCAGAGATCGCCTCATCCAGGCGCTCCAGCGGCCACGACACGATCTCGATCCGCTCGTCCTCGTCGGGCTCCGCTTCGGGTGCGTCGGATAAGCCGGTGGCCAGGTACAGCCATACCCGCTCGTCGGTGAACCCTGGGCTGGTGTAGAAGGCCACGATCTCGGTCCACGAGGCCGCCTGCTTGCCGATCTCCTCGGCCAGCTCCCGCTGCGCGGTGTGCAGCGGGGGTTCCCCGGGCACGTCCCTCTTGCCGGCCGGGATCTCGAGCGAATCCGGCGCACCGGCGGCCTCCCGCGGCTGGCGGGTCAGCCAGACGTGGGCGTCGTCGCGGGCCAGGATTCCCACGGCTCCCGGGTGCCAGATCTTGTCTCGGGTGACCTCGGTGCCGTCCTCGTAGGCGAACCGCTCCACCCCGGCCCGGATGAATGACCCCTCCCACTTGACCTCTCCGCCCAGGGATCGAAACCGGCTCACGAGCTCAGGAGTCCCTCGGCCTCCTCCACCAGCGCGATGGCCACCTCGAGCATCCCCTCCAGGGCCTCCACGCTCACCCGTTCGTCTGGCTGGTGGTTGCGCTCGGTCCCATTGGCCAGATTGGTACACGGAAACCCGGCTAGCTGCAGCGCGTTGGCGTCCGACCCGCCCCCGGTGACGATGTGGCTCGGCTCGTACCCGGAGCGCCGGAGCGCCGCCTCGGCCAGCGCCACCTGGGGCTCGCTGGGCCGGTTGCGGTAGCCGGCGAACATCCGCTGGACCTCCACATCGAGATCGCACTCGGCGCTGTCGGCCCCGTCCTGGAAGTGATCGACCAGCTCGGTTGTGACGGCCTCGGCCCGCTCCGGGTCCAGGCTTCGCACCTCGGCCACGATCCGGCAGTGCTCGGGCACGACGTTCTGGGCGGTCCCACCCGAGATGACGCCCACGTTGGCCGTGGTCTCGGGGTCGAGCCGGCCCAGCTCCATGGCGGCGATACCTTTGGCCGCGGCCAGGATCGCGCTGCGCCCATCCTCAGGCCGGATGCCGGCGTGGGCGGCCCGCCCCTGGACGTCGGCCACGATCCGGTAGTGGGTCGGCGACGCCAGCACGATTTCCCCGATCGGGGTGGCGTGGTCAAACGCGTAGCCGAACCGGCTCCGCAGCCGACTGACGTCGAACGCCGCGGCGCCGTTCAGCCCCACCTCCTCGCACACGGTGAACAGGAGCTCGACCGACACCGGTGGCGGCTCGGGGCGGCTGGTCAGCCGCCTCGCCAGCTCTACCGCCACGGCCACGGCCGCCTTGTTGTCGGCGCCCAGGATCCCGTCGCCCGCGTTCTCCCAGCCTCCGTCCACCAGGACCGGCTCCACCGGAGCGGTGAGCGGCACGGTGTCCAGGTGCGTGCAGATCAGGATCGAGGCCGCGGCACCGCGGCCGGTGGTGGTGAGCAGGTTGCCGGCGTCCGAGCCGGCCCGCGGCCCGGCGTCGTCCTCGGTCACGGCCAGCCCCATCCCGCCCAGCTCGTGCGCCACCCAGTCCGCGCAGGCCCGCTCACTGCCGGACGGGCTCTCGATCCGGCACAGCGTCTGGAACGTCTGGTTCAGCCGCTCGCGCTCGGCCGCGCTGGCCCGCCTCACGAGCTGATGCCGGCCTCGAGCTCCCCTGAGGCAGGCGCCGCCTGCGACTGTGAGTATGTGCGAGCCGCGCCCACGAACGCATCGAACAGCGGCGCCGGACGCTCGAGGCGGGACTTGAATTCCGGGTGGTACTGCGAAGCCACGTAGAACGGGTGCTGGCCGGCCGTTAGCTCGACCGCTTCGACCAGCCGATCGTCGGGCGAGGTGCCTGAGCAAACCAGCCCGGCCGACTCCAGCCGCCGGCGCAGGTGGTTGTTGACCTCGTAGCGATGCCGGTGCCGCTCGTAGATCACCGGCTCGGCGTACAGCTCGCGTATCGCCGTGTCTGGGTGGAGCTTGATCGGATCCGCGCCCAGGCGCATGGTCCCGCCCATGTCGGCGATCTCCTTCTGTTCCGGGAGCAGGTCGATCACCGGGAATGGAGTCTCCGGGTCGAACTCGGTGGAGTTGGCGCCCTCCATGCCCGCCACGTGCCGCGCGAACTCGGCTACGGCGATTTGCATACCCAAGCAGATACCGAGGTAGGGCACCCGGCGCTCGCGGGCGATCTGGGCGGCCCGGATCTTGCCCTCGATCCCGCGGCCGCCGAAGCCACCCGGGATCAGGATCCCGTCGGCCCGCTGAAGCCGGGCCGCAACCTCGGCCTCGCTCACGGACTCCGAATCCACCCAGTCGATCTCGACCCGGCACCCGTGGTGCACCGCGGCGTGCTTGAGCGCCTCGACCACCGACAGGTATGCGTCCTCGAGCTGCACATACTTGCCGACCAGCGCGATCCGCACCGCGTCCCGGGCCTCGCTGGCCTTCTCGGTGATGGCCTGCCAGGCCTCGAGGTCAGGCCGCGAGGCCTGCAGCCCGAAGTGCTCGTCCAGGACGTAGTCGTCCACCCCCTCGGCCCGGAACACGAGCGGCACCTGGTAGATGTCGGGCACGTCACGCGCCGACACAACGGCCTCGACCGGAAGGCTGGCGAACAGCGCGATCTTCTTGCGGATGTCCGGCGACAGCTCCGACTCCGAACGGCATAGCAGCATGTCGGGGGCGATACCGATCCGCCGCAGCTCGTTGACCGAGTGCTGCGTGGGTTTGGTCTTGAGCTCGCCGGCGTGGCTGATGTACGGCACGAACGTGAGGTGGATGAACATGCAGTGGCGTCGACCGACGTCCACCGGGAACTGGCGAATCGCCTCCAGGAACGGCAGCGACTCGATGTCTCCCACCGTGCCGCCGATCTCCGTTATCACGAAGTCGACCTCGGTGCTCTCGGCCATCAGCTGGATGCGGTGCTTGATCTCGTCGGTGATGTGAGGCACCACCTGCACGGTCGCGCCGAGATAGTCCCCGCGCCGTTCGCGACGGATCACGCTGTTGTAGATGCCGCCGGCGGTCACGTTGGAGGAACGGCTCGTGTTGGCGTCGGTGAACCGCTCGTAGTGACCCAGATCAAGGTCGGTCTCGGCTCCGTCCTCGGTCACGAACACCTCGCCGTGCTGGTACGGCGACATCGTGCCCGGGTCGACGTTGATGTAGGGATCGAACTTTTGCAGCTGGACCGCGAACCCCCGCGCGACCATCAGCCGCCCGATCGACGCGGCCGCGATCCCCTTGCCCAACGAGGAGACGACTCCGCCAGTGATGAAGATGAAGCGTGTCTGGCTGGTGGGCGGCATCGTCGATCCTGGCTCTGAATCTATTGCTGCACACCACGGTAGCGGCCCGCTCGGACGACCGCCGGCCGTACGGGGGCGAAACTCCGCTCTATGCGGCCAGCTTGAGCAGCTGCCGGGCGTGCTGGTTAGCCGCCCGGTCGCCCTCGCCGGAGCCCAGCATCCTGACCAGCTCGGAGACGATCGCCTCGCCCGACAGCGCTTGCACCGTGGTGGTGGCCGGGACCGTCTGCGTGTCCTTGGCGATGGTGAAGTGGCGCTGGGCCAGAGCCGCCACCTGCGGCAGATGGGTGATGCACAGGATCTGCCGGTCCTGGGCCAGCTGGCGCAAATGCTCGCCCACCGCCCGTGCGGTGTGGCCGCCGATCCCGGCATCGATCTCGTCGAATACCAACAGGGGTCCATCGGCGTCGGGGGAGCCTTGGGAGGAACCTTGGGGGGAGCCGTGGGCCACGCTGAGCAGGGCCAGCATCACCCGTGAGAGCTCCCCGCCCGAGGCCACGTCTTTCAGGGGTGCCACCGCCACGCCAGGATTGGCCGAGATGCTGAACTCGACAACGTCCTGGCCCCGGGGCCCGCAGCCGTCGGGGCGCTCGCCCACCGAAACCTCGAACTGGGCCTCAGGCATCGCCAGCTCGCCCAGGCTCTCACGCACCGCCACGGCGAGCTGCTTGCCGGCCCGTTGGCGGGTCTGGGTCAGCTTGGCGGCCACGGCCCCCAGTTCGTCGCGGGCGTCCGCCAGCTCGCGCTCCGCGACTTCCAGGGCCACCTCGGCCTGATCGAGCTCCTGGATGCGGACGCGGCAGCGCTCGGCGTAGGCCAGCACGTCGGCCATTGCGCCGCCGTGCTTGCGCTCCAACCGGGCCAGCAGGGCCAGTCGCTCCTCCACGGCTTCAAGGCGGTCGGAGCCCTCGCCCTCGGCTCCGCCCTGAGCCTCGAGCTCCGCCAGGTAGCCCCGCAGCTCACGGCCCAGCTCCTCGGCTTCGTAGCGCACGGCTTCCAGCCGACTGGCCAGCGGCGCCAGGGCGGAATCGATCGTGCCCGCGCCGGCCAGCTGGCCGGCGCCCTGGGCCAGCAGGTCGGTCGCTCCGCCGTCGCCGTCCGGAGCCACGGCGGCCACCGCGGACAGCGCGGCCTCACGCAGCGTCTGGAGGTGACGCAGCCGGTCTCGCTCGCTCACCAGCGCGTCTGTCTCCTCGGGGTCGGGAGCCGCCGCCTCGATCTCACCCAGCTCGAATGCCAGCAGATCGAGCTCCCGGTCCCGCGCGCCGGCGAGCTCTCGGACCTCGTCCAGGCGGGCCTGCGCATGGCGGGTTCGCGCATGGGCCGCGGCCATGGTTTCTCTCAGCCGGGCCTGGCCGACACCGCAGTGCGCATCCACCAGGTCCAGCTGTGCCGCCGAGAGCATCAGCTTGCGGTGTTCGTGCTGGCCGTAGAAGGCCAGCACCT
>DASZGO010000236.1:0-6746 GCA_035938755.1 Solirubrobacteraceae bacterium
GCGCGGCGCGGCGTCGGGATAGATCCGTCGTGCTTGGGCCCGGGTCATCCCGAGTCGCAGCCGACCCAATGCAGTCCCGCTCAACCTCTCGGTCGCGCTGGGACAGCCCGGGCGAAGCGCGAGTGAGGGGCTGGTGACGGCTGGGGTGCTGCCGGGTTCGTCGGGGGCCGGCACGCGGAGCTGGCGGTCGCTGACGGTGATCGAGAACGTCCCGTTCGACGGGCGCAGATAGGGCGAGTCTCGCCCCAGCAGCTCGAGCTCTGGCATGTGGCCGGCGGCAAAATGCCAGGCGCCCGGATGCAGCTGGAAGACGTGAAGCCCGTTCGGTGCGGTCGAGTCGAGCCGATATACCCCACGCGCGACGAGGATTTCGGTGTTGCTTGCGGGGTCGATGTCAAGCAGGCGCGCGGCGATGTATGGGTATTGCCCGCTGGTTTGGAGGTTTGCGATCACCGTGGGCGCGCCGAGCACGGTGTAGCCGGCGCCGGTGGCTGCCGGTAGCCGGTAGGTCGCCACGCCCGAGCCCTCGGGTGTGGCTGGGGCGGTTTGGCAGGCCATGCTTGTGCCGAGGTTGGAGAGGCCGTCGCTGAGGATGGGGTCGAAGGTTGCCGACACCTGCGGGTTACCGGCGGTGGAGAGAATCGTCTGCGGCGCGGCGGAGCTGTAGTCGACCTCGCCGGGGTGAATCCCAGCCCAGGTGGGAGCCGAGAACGGACCTCCAGAGGGCGCGGTCTTGGGACAGGTCTGCGTCAGCGCGGTTACGCCGAGCGGCGGCTGTGGCGCGCTGCCCCCGAGGTAGTGATCAAGAAACGCGCCGACTCGGGGCTCGAGGTAGGCCATGTCGGCGGGCTTGTTCGACCCGCGCATGTGGCCGGCGTCAGCGGCGATGAGCGCGATCGGATCCGACGGGTACAGCGATTGGTCTAGGTTGTAGTAGCGCACGGCCTCGTCGACGGGGAACAGGTCGTCCGTGAATCCGTTGACCAGCAACAGCGGGGCCGGCGCCTCCTTTCCGGTCCCATAGGCGCCATCGAGTAGGTAGTACGGCGAGTGGTACCGCGCCACCTGGTTGACGAGCGTCTCGACCTCGGGGTTTCCCTCGTAAGGTTCACCCGCGTTCAAGGCGGCCTGCCAGGTCGTCAGGTCGGCCGAGCCATCGACACCAGGCGGCGCGTAGTAGCCCATCTCGTTCCCGATCGCGTACAGACCTGACACGAATGACTGCTTCTCGACCCCGACCGGCGAGAGGTCGGCAGTCGGAGATGTCACCTGGTAGTCGAGCGTGTGTCCGTTGGGAGCCAGGGAGTTGACGAGGTCGCTCCAGGGGGCCGCGGCGACCGCGGCCCCGATGCTGAGCGGGACTCCCTTTGGGCTACGCCAACGGCCGAGGCTGCCGTCGAGGTTCATCACTCGATCCTTCAGCGTCGCGAGTTCCAACGTCACCCCGGCGCCATACGACTCGCCGTCGGCTCCGATCCGAGCGGGGTCCGCGACCCCTTCGTCGGCCAGCAGCCCGATCGCGGACTGGATGTCGTGTACCTCGTAGCGCTCATCGTCGAGGTGGATGTATCCGTTGACGCAGCCCACTGGGTCGGCCAGGCGCGACTGCGGCGTGCCGCACGAGTCACCGAAGCCGCGCGCCTGGAGCTCGAGCACGGCATACCCCTGCTTGGCCCAATCGTCCCCGGTCGGGCCGAAGAACTGAGTATCACGCGGTCCTGTCGTTGGGGCCCCCCAGCCATGACTCTGGACCATCAGCGGGTAGTGGCCGTCGGGACCGGATGCGGGTGCGGGTGGCAGCACGACATAGAGCGCCAGCGGCGAGCCGTCGAAGCTCTTGAGGCGGGTGTCCCCCGCGCCGCCACCGCCGTCCATGCCCTGGCACACGCGCACACCGTCGGCCTGCGCGACGCACGGGATCGGGTTACCGCTGACCGTCGCTGCGCCCAGCACACTCGTGACCTGCGCCGAGGCTGCGGCTGGCGCCGCCAGCGCACAGCCACACGCCACCGCGACCGCGCGTCCGATCGTGTATCGCGTCCTCGCTCGCGACCCGCGCCTCACAATCGCCTCGCCATTGCTGAATGCATCGCAATGCCGGCCAGGCTACGCCCGCGGCCCAACCCCTTACTTGGTCACGCTAGCCAGGTAGGCCACCAGCGCCTGGATCTGGCTGGGGCTGAGCGTCTTGGCGAACGTGTCCGGCATCAGCGGCCCGTATCCGGGCGGCAGATAGGCGTGCGGGTTCACGATCGCCGTGTTGATGCACTTCTGCAGCGTCGCGCCGCGGATCTTCTGCGATTGCGGGCTCTGGCAGTCGGCTTTCAGCCGGGTGGTCAGGTTGGGCCCGGTGGTCCCGGTCGACCCGGCGTCGGCCAGGATGTGGCAGGAGCCGCAGCCGCCCACCCCGGTGAAGATCGTCTTGCCGTTGGCCGGGGTCGGCGCCACGGTGGCCTGCACCGCGGTGGCCAGGGCGCCGGTGTCCTGCCCGGGCACCGAGGCCACTCTGCCCACGTAGGCCGCCACGTCCTGCGCGTCTTGGCCCGCGTACAGGTCCGCCGGCATGGCCCCCTGCGAGTTGGGATACCGGATCCAGTAGGCCACCAGGCCCTCGATCGAGGTGGTCTTGATCCCGTCCCGGCGGTCCTGGGCAAACGCGTCATCCAGGTTGGGGCCGATCGTCCCGGTCGTGCTGGCGTGGCTCAGCGTGTGGCAGGAGCCGCACTTGCTGAGGAACAGCTGCTTGCCGTGCACCACGTTGGCCACGGGATGCTTGACCGCGCAACCCCCGGCCACCAGCACGGTCAGCGAGACGGCCAGCGTGACGAGAAGGCCGCGGCGATCGAAGGCCACGGTTGCGCTGCGAGCGGCTCCGAACATGGTGCGGCGGCACTCTATCCAAGGCCGCGGGCGCGGTGCCCCACCGCTCGCTGGCTCGAGCCGCTCTCCCAGCCCCGCCGGCGGGTGCATCGGAACGCGGCCATTCGGCGGGCTAGGGCGCATCTGGCCTACCTGATCCTGCGGTGCCCTAGATGTTCCCGCTAATTGCAGCGCTTTCGTGGCCCGCCGGACCCCGGCGACGGCGGCGCATCTCGGCCCCCCGCTGGTAGCATGGCCGCACAATGCGGACGCGCCAACGGTATAGGATGCGCGCCCCGTCCACCGGCCGCGAGGTGATCATCGAAGCCGACCCCGGACGGGTCTACGTGGACCGGGAGACCGGCGAGGAGCTTGAGGTCGTGGGCGAGATCCTGCCGCTGGCCCCCACCTCCTCGGACCTGCCCTGGAGTGTGGAGAACCTGCGCTTCTGCAACTGGTGCGACCAGCTGGTGCAGAAGGATCTCAACGACTGCTCGCACTGCGGGCGGCGCATGGAGCCGCTGGGGTCTTGAGGCCCCGGATCGGTGTGCGGCGCCGCCCGGGTGGACGCTGGAACAAGGTAGCTGCGGCGGCGGGCGTCGGGCTCGCGCTGTCGCTCGCGGCCTGTGGTGGCGGCTCCGGCTCGGCCGACACCTCAGGTTCGCCACCGCTGACCGTCCCCACCTCAACTGTCCCGCTGACGCCCAACACGGCGACCACTACCACCACTACCACGCCGACCACCTCGAGCTCCCCCGGCGCGTCCGCCTCCGCGGGCAGCGGCTCGGGCAGCGGCAGCTCCGGTAGTGGCTCGTCGGGCAGCGGCTCCTCGGGAGCCAGCGGCTCCGCGGGCGGCGGGACCTCGGGCGGCGGTGGCGGCGGCGGTACTGCCTCGGGCGGTGGCGCCCCGGCGGGCGGCGGCACGTCGGGCGGCGGCACGTCCGGCGGTGGCACGTCGGGCGGTGGTGGCTCGTCCGGCGGCGGCGGCCTCAGCTCAGCCTTCTGCCAGCAAAACCCCGGCGCCTGCTAAGTCTGATCGCCTAGTGGACCGGGTTGGTGGCCGGCGGAGTTGTGATCTCGGTGGCCGAGTACTCAGGCCGGGTGCCCGGGTAGTTGCAGGAGTAGGTCCCGGTCTGGTGGCCGCTCTGAGCCTGGCTGGTGGCCGGCGGGTTGTTGCAGTTTGAGCTCCGGCTCTGCCGGTAGGCGAACTGCTTGCTCGGCTGCTGGATCGAGAGCACCGGCGCCCAGGTCGGCGTGGTCAGTGCGATCACCTGTCCCGGCTTGACCTCAATCGAGGTGTTCAGCGCAAACTGCGCCACCGAGCCCATGTACGGCTGGACGCGGTAGATCGGGCTGGAGGCCACCACCTGCCACTTCCACTGCGTCCTGCGACCCACGGGCTGAAGCACGGTGATCCCGACCTGGGTCGTGCCGCCATAGGTCATATCCAGGAACCTGATGAACGACCGGCGGGTGTTGGTGTTGGACGACAGCGCCGACAGGCCCACGCTGAACGCGACGATCCGTCCCGCCTTGGTGACCTTCGTCGGGTAGGAGATGCCGTCACGGAGGGTCTCCAGCGCGGTGACCCGGGTCAGGATGATCGTGCAGCTGGACGCTGCGGTGTTCGCCGGACACACCGGTGCCTTGAGCGCGGTCTTGGTCGCCCCCAGCTCGATGACGCTCGCCGCTGCACTGCCCACGCTAATGCTGGCGAAGAGCCCGCAGGTCGTCGCGGCGAGGAGAAAGGTTCGTCTCATGTCGAACATTGAACACCACGCGTCGGTTGCAGTTGCGCTCGGCAACGGGCCCGACACGATGATCTGAGGGCGTCTAGAGCTTGCTGACGTTTATGGCCTTGGGCCCCTTGGGGCCCTCTTCGGCTTCGTAGGAGACCTTGGATCCCTCCGCGAGCGACCGGTAACCGTCGCCGGCGATGCCCGAAAAATGGACGAATAGGTCCCGACCGCCGTCGTCAGGCGTGATGAATCCGAACCCCTTGTCGTCACTGAACCACTTGACGGTACCCGTTGCCATCTACTTCCCCTTCGACTGCTTTCGGACGCTACGGGACACCCGCACGCCCCGATCAACGCGGGAACGCTATCACCGCCGCAGCTGGTCTGCCGTAGCGGCGATTTGGTCCGGATCGCCCGGGCTGGGCGTCCACGGCAAGCGCAGCGGATCCCCGGCGTAGCGGGGGATCACGTGGATATGAAAGTGAAAGACGGTCTGCCAGGCCGCCGAGCCACAGGAGTTGAGCAGGTTGATGCCGTCGGGCTCCAGACGGTCACGCATCTGGCGGGCCAGCCGCTGCGCGGCCACCACCGTGGCCTGCAGATCATCTGCGTCGATCTCTATGAGATCCGTCCAGTGGCGCCGCGGGATGACCAGCGCGTGCCCGCGCGTGGCCGGGTTGATGTCCATGAACGCGATCGTCCGCTCGTCCTCGTCCACGCGCTGGGCGGGTAGCTCGCCGGCCACGATCTTGCAGAAGATGCAGTCGTTGTCTTGGGTTATGAGCGGCACACTACCCGTCCGCTCCCAGCAGCTGCCGGGCCCGGTCGATGGCCTCCTGGGCCGAGCCGATCTCCTCGGCAAAGCTCGCCTCTTCCAGCTCGGCCAGGATGTGCCCCAGCTGCGGACCGGGCTTGACCCCGAGCGCCCGCGCGATCTGATCCCCGCGCACGGGCGGGCGCGGAGGAGCGGCGGCCCAGCTCAGCGCCTCGCCGGCCATCTGGCGAGCCACCTCCAGGTGTCTCGCGATCGCCTCGTCCGAGCGATCTCCGCGCGTGGCCAGCCGGTCGGCCACGCTCAGCACGGTGACGTCCACCCCCACAGGCGCGCAGGCGCGCAGGTATCGGTAGATGGTCCGCCGGGACAGCGGGCGCTGGGCCACCAGGAAGCCCAGACGGAGATGGTTGATGACCAGCCCGGCCACGTGCTCGATCAGGCGGCTGCTGGCCCGTAGCCGACCAAGCACCGCGCGGGCGGTTTCGGCACCCGCCGCGTCGTGGCCCATGAACGTGACCCGGCCCTCCGGCGTGATCGCTCGGGTCTGCGGCTTGGCGACGTCGTGCAGGAGCGCACCCCAGCGGAGCGCTTGCCAGCGCGTGAGATCGTCGGCCAGGGGGGCCGACAGGTAGCGATCGATCTCAGCCGCGTCGGCGCCCAGTGCCCCTTCCGGGTTGCGCTCCAGATCGATCGCCTCCTGGAGCACCGCCAGCGTGTGCGAGTGCACGTCGAGGTGGTGGAACCGGCTCTGCTCGACCCCCCGTAGTTTCACCAGCTCCGGCAGCACCACGTCGGTCACCTCGAGCTCGTCCATCAGCCTGATTCCCGAAACCGCCTCCGGGGCGCCCAAGATGCGCTTGAGCTCCGAGAACACCCGCTCGGGGGCCACCGACGCCAGACCCCGAGCCTGACCCCGCGCGGCGGCGGCAGTCTCGGGCTCCACCGAGAACCTGAGCTCGCAGGCCAGCCGGGCCACGCGCAGCACGCGCAGGGGATCGTTGGCGAAAGCCCCGGCGGAGACCATCCGCACGCGGCGCCGGCGCAAGTCCTCGAGCCCCCCGAATGGATCGATCAGGTCGCCCTGGAGCAATGGCTCGGCCAGCGCGTTTACCGTCAGGTCGCGCAGCGCCAAGTCGGCTTCGATCGAGTCGCCCAGAACCCGCAGCAGGTCGACCTGCCACGAGTGGTCCCGCGCCACCACCCGCCAGGCGCCAAACCCCTCAGACAGCGCAAACGCGTGGCCGCTCGCGCTGCGGGCCAGCTTTCGGGCCAGCGTCCGCGGTTCCCCGACGATCGCCACGTCGTAGTCGGTAGTCGGCCGCCCGAGCAGCCGGTCGCGCACCGCGCCGCCCACCAGCCAGCCCGGCGTGTCC
>DASZGO010000237.1:0-5545 GCA_035938755.1 Solirubrobacteraceae bacterium
GGGGCGACCCTGGCCGCGGCCCGGCTCCGGCGGTTCACCCGCGCTGACGCCGCCCGGCTATCGCACGACGTAGGGCTACCGGTGATTCTGGGCGCGGCCGGGCTGCAGGCCGCGGGACTGGCCCGGCAGCGTCTGGACCCCGGCTGGAGCGCGGCGCTGACGGTCGCTGCCGGGTCGGCCGTGGGCTCCACGCTGATCGCAACCCGAGTGATCCGTCCCGACGCCGGACGGCGGCTGAGCGGGTGGGCGGCCTACCGCCTGGCGCTGGCCGGGCTGATCCTGGTCCGGCTGCGGGCGTAGTGGCGCGAGTCAGAAATTCGGCGACACCGTGACACTCAAGCCAGCGTCCAGAGCTCAGCGGTGCCAAAACGCTCCGGCTTGACCTGCCACTCGGTCGCCAGCTGCCACAGCTCCGCTGAGGCCGCCGGGCCGGGCAGCCCGCACACCGCGGCGACCTCGGCGGCGGCCAGGCTGCCGAACTGACGCAACGCCTCGGTGACCGACGGAGCCACGGCCCCAGCCGGCTGGGCGCCGGCGGCCAGCCCGGCGTCACGCAGCTCCGGGTACTCGGAGTAGCCGTAGACCCCGTGCACCTGTCCATCCGGACCGCGGAACTCCAGCGACGGCAGCCTGACCCGGGCCGAGCCCTCGGAGTAATGGCTTGGGTCAACCGCCTGCGCGCGGTCAAGGTCAAACCCGAACTTCTCCAGGATGGCGTTTGAGCCGATGTCGAGCTTGAACCGGTTCAGATCCAAGCTGGTGACCGCCCTGGCTTCGGCGGTCAGCTCCTCGGCGCCTTCCAGCTTGCGCTGGCGGCACAGCACCGCCTCGCGGAGCCGACGGAGATAGAGGGCTGGATTGCCCTGCTCGGCCGCGGCCTTGACCGCGATACAAGCCGGATGTGAGCTGCGCGGTGGGTCGCGCAGCCAGAGCCGCACATCGACCGGCATCCCGCTGGCCGCCGACGCCTCCAGGGCCTGGAGCGACACCTGCTTTTCGTCCTCCAACTCGCTCCGCATCCCGGACATAACGTAGGTGATCCGTAGGTTGTCGCCGAATTCTTGGCATAGCCTGCGGACCCCGGGCTCCAAGGCCCACGACCAAGGAGAAAACGGATCGGTGTAGTAGAGGACCTCAACGACGTCCATGTATCGCAAAATAGAGGGACGCACATGAGCACGCTGCTCGGCATCTCCCTCAACGGCCGCTATCGACTCCAGGCACGGATCGGCTCGGGGGGCATGTCGACGGTGTACCGCGCGCAGGACGAGACGCTCCAGCGGGTGGTGGCAGTGAAGCTGATGAACCGCGAGGTGGCGAGCGACTCCGATCAGCTGGAGCGCTTCCGCCGCGAGGCCCGCGCAGTGGCCCAGCTATCCCATCCGCACATCGTCGGCGTGATCGACGCCGGCGAGGACGAGGGCCGGCCGTACATCGTGTTCGAGTGTGTGGCGGGGGAGACGCTCAAGGAGCGAATTCGCCGGGCCGGTCGCCTGCCCGTGGCCGAGGCGGTCGCTTACGCGATCGAGATCGCGCGGGCGCTGGGTGCCGCCCACGCTCGGCACATCGTGCACCGAGACGTCAAGCCGCAGAACGTCCTGATCGACGAGGAGGGGTCGGCCAAGGTCACCGACTTCGGGATCGCGCGGAGCCTGAACGAGGAGGGGCTGACCGACGACGGGCGGGTGCTCGGCACGACGGACTACGTTGCCCCCGAGCAGGCGCTGGGCCGACCGGTGACCGGCCAGTCCGATCTGTACTCGCTCGGCGTGGTGCTGTACGAGATGCTGACCGGCGAGGTTCCGTTTAAGGGCGACAACCAGGTGGCGGTGGCCATGAAGCACGTGCGGGAGCAGCTCCCGGACCTGCAGAGCAAGCGCCCGGAGATCTCGGCCGCCCTCGCAGCGGTGGTTGATCGGGCCACGGCCAAGCGTCCGGAGGACCGCTACGGCAACGACGCCGAGCTGATCGCCGACCTGGAGGACGTGCTGGCGATCGAGAGCGCCCGGGCCGGCGCGGTGACCGGCGAAGTCACCGCGGTCCTGCGCACGCTGCCCGCGCAAGCCCAACGGCGGGTGCCGTTCCGGGTCCGCCACCGAGTGATCGCCGTGGTCCTGCTCCTGGTCGCCCTGGGAGCGTTGGGTGGTGGCGTGGCCTGGCTGGTCACCCGCGCCCACCACGGGACGGGCCAGGCCCCGGCCAGCCTGATCCAGCCCTTGGCCGCGCTGCAGCCGGTGTCGCTGTGCCAGTCCTGCGCCCACGGCTTCAATCCGCTGGGCAATCCGCTGGACGAGGCCCCCAACGCCAGCCTGGCCATCGACAACACCTCGGGCACCTACTGGGACACCCAGCTCTATTTCGACCACAAACTGGAGAAGGCCGGCACGGGCCTGTACGTCGACGCCTCCCCGGGCCTGGTGGCCAAGCAGCTCAGGATCATCGACGCCACGCCGGGGTTCACGGTCACCATCTACGCTCGCGCCGACCCACCGCCGGCGACGGCTGCGCCGCCTTCGGGCTGGACCCAGGTCTCAGCTTCGACCCAGGTGGGCTCCAGCACGGCGATCCCGTTGAACACCCAGGGCACCTCGTACCGCTATTACCTGGTGTGGATCACCGACATCGGCGGCCACGAGCAGCTGTCGCTGGATGAGGTGACGCTCTACCGGTAAGCGAGGCGGGGGCTGTGCCTCGCGGCTCGGCTCGTGCGGGGCGCGGGCGGCGGGTGCCTCCGGGCGGCGTGGACGATTTTCCTGACATGGCCAGGCTTTTCTTCCACACCACCCACCGCGTCGGAGAAAACCCCGTCTATGTGGGGGAAATCTCCCACGCCGTGGCCGGCCCACGGCCCCCGCGCCCCGAAACACCCCTAGTACGTGTGGCGCCGCTCCGCCTCGTAGCGCTCAAGCGCCAGGCCGACCAGGCGGTCCAGGAGCTCGGGATAGGGGATGCCGCTGGCCTCGAACAGGGCCGGGAACACGCTCGTGCTGGTGAAGCCGGGCATCGTGTTGAGCTCGTTGACCAGGACCCGTTCGCCCACCACGAAGAAGTCGACCCGGGCCAGGCCCGAGCAACCGGTCCGGCGGTACACCTGAGTCGCGAGCTCCCGGATCCGGTCGCGCACGGCGGGCGGCACCTCTGCGGGCACCACGAGCTCCATCCCTCCCGCCGTGTACTTGGCCTGATAGTCGTACCAGTCGCCCTCGACGCGGATCTCGCCCGGCTCGGACACCACCGGCTCGGAGTTGCCGATCACCGAGCACTCGGCCTCCATCCCCACGGCAGCCGCCTCGGCGATGACGAGCGGATCGTGGCGAAACGCCGCCTGAAGCGCCGGCGGTAGCTCGTCCAGCCCGGCCACTCGCTGGATCCCCACCGAGGACCCCAGCCGGGCCGGCTTGACGAACATCGGCAGCCCCAGCTCCGCCACACGCGCGGTCGCCTGGCCCGGGTCGGACTCGAACTCCTCCACCCGTAAAGCCCGGTAGTCCACCTGGGGCAGTCCCGCCTCGGCCATGAAGCGCTTGAAGATCACCTTGTCCAGGCAGAGCGCGGAGGTCAGGACCCCGGCGCCCACGTAGGGCACGTCCAGGCACTCGAGCAGGCCCTGCACCGTCCCGTCCTCACCGAACGGGCCGTGCAGCGCCGGAAACACCACGTCGGCGCCAGCCAGCCCGGCGCCGGGGGTCAGGCTCAGCCGCTCCCCGGCCTGGTGCCACATCCCGTCGCGGCCGATCTCGATCTCGATCGGAATATGACCGGCCCGGGCCAGACCATCCCGAATCGAGGCCGCCGAGGCCAGCGAGATGTCGTGCTCGGAGGAGCGGCCGCCGCCCAGGACCGCCACGCGACGCGGGGTCAATGTCCGGTGGTTGGTGTTGTGGTCGTGCCGGTGGTGGTGGTCGGCGAGTTGAACTGACCGACGGTGATCGTGACCGAGCTGTTCGGATCGGTGGCCGTCCCGCCGCTGGGATTCTGGCTCAGGACGATGCCGTCCTTCTTCTTGTCGGTCACGGACTGGGTTTGCGTGCTGATGTTGGTGAACCCCGCGCTCTGGAGTTTGCTGATGGCGGCCTGTTTGGTCAGTCCGGTCACGTCAGGCACGGTCGGCTTCTGAGCCACCACCAGGTTCACCGTCGTGTTCGCCGGGTCGGCCTGCGCGCCGCCTGCCGGGGTCTGACTGAGCACCGTCCCTGGGGTCTGATTGGAGGACTGGGTCGAGGTGGTGACGTTGTTGAATCCCGCGTTGGCCAGCGAGCTTTTAGCGTCGCTCACGGTCTGACCGACGACGTTGGGGACCGAGACCTTGCCGTTGGAAACCGTCAGGGTTACCGCCGAGCCGGGCGGCGCGGACTGACCCGGATTGGGAGTCTGGCTGAGCACCTGGTTGCCCGGTTGGCTGCTGGCCTGAGACACGACGCGGTTCTTGAGTCCCAGCTTGCTGAGCTCCTGCTGGGCCTGGGGTAACGACTCCCCAACCACATTGGGCACGCTCACCGGCCCGGGCTTCGGAGGACCTGAGGACACGGTCAGCTGGACGGTCGAGCCCTTATCGGCGCTGGTGCCGCCGTTGGGGCTTTGGGCGAATACGAAGCCGGCCGGCCGGGTGCTGGCCTCGTTCACCCGGCTGACACTGAACCCGGCGTTCTGCAGGACTGTTCGAGCGGTATCGAACTGCTCGCCCACCACTGGCGGGACGGTCTTCTGGGCCGGCTTGACCAGGAAGTAGATCGCAGCGCCCACGCCCGCGGCCGCCAGCAGCGCGATCACCACCAGCCAGAGCCGCCGGTTGCGCCACCAGGGCCGACGCCCATCGTCCGGAGGCGGTTGCGCTCCGGCGCCGGCGCCGTCTCCCTCGACCGGGACGAACCCGGCTGCGGCCTGCTCCTGCTGCTCCGCCGGCAGCGCGGCGAACGCCGCCGTCCGCTGCCCCTCGTTGCCGGCCAGGATGTTCGCCTTGGCGTTCTCCAGGGCGGTGATCAGCTCGTCGGCGGTCTTGGGTCGGTCGGCGGCGTTCTTGTTGAGCGTCCACATGACCACGTGCTCCAGGTTGGGTGGAATCCGCGGGTTGACCAGGGTCGGCGCGCTCGGCGCCTCGGAGACGTGCTTGAGCGCGATCGTCACCGCCGAGTCGGCGTCGAACGGCACGCGGCCGGTGAGGAGCTCGTAGAGCACCACGCCGACCGAGTAGAGGTCGGAGGAGGCGCTGACCGCGTGGCCCTGAGCCTGCTCGGGCGAGAGGTACTGGGCCGTGCCCATGATCGAGCCGGTCTCGGTCATGTCCGAAGCGCCGGCGCGGGCGATACCGAAGTCGGTCACCTTGGCGTGGCCTGAGTCGTCGATGATTACGTTGTGGGGCTTCAGGTCACGGTGGATGACGCCATGGCGGTGGGCAAACCGCGCGGCCTTGAGAATCTGGATCGTGATGTCGATGGCCCGTACCGGGTCGATCGGCGCCTCCTGGCGGATGAGCTGCTTGAGCGATCGCCCGGGGACGTACTCCATGGCGATGTAGTAGGTGCCATCGAAGGAACCCCGGTCGTAG
>DASZGO010000238.1:0-3579 GCA_035938755.1 Solirubrobacteraceae bacterium
CTTCAACGAGCTGGCCACCAAGGGGCACGTCAAGGAATGGCGGGAGGCGTTCGTCCACGGCGACGCCAAGGCCACGGGCATCGAGCAGGTGATGAAGCTGATCGTCCACGTGGTGGAGCGCCAGGAGGAGCGGGCCCGGACGCGCCGGGCGAAGGCCTAGGGGTCCGGCAGCGCCTACAGGCAGGGGACGCCCGTGAGGCTGGTGCCGCTGTTCTGGCGCAGGAACACCGGATGGGATATCGGCGAGGGCTGGCCGGTCACCGAATCGTTCAGGGTCGTGTCGGCGGTGGCGATCAGCAGGCAGCCGTTGCGGTCGGTGCCCACCGTGAAGTAGTCGCCCAGCCGGCGGTCCTCCCCGGTCACGCCCACCGTGACCGCGCACGTTGTGCCCCCGGCGCAGATGGCGCCGCTGTGGATGGGACGTCCGGCCGCGTCGGCCACGGAGGACACCGGCGTCGAGCTGGTGGCTCCGCTGATCTGCTCCGCCATGACCGACACCTTGGCGTCGGCGGGCGCGCAGTCCGGGTCCACCACCCGGTCGTACTGGTACCAGACCACGCCCACCTGGCCGGCGGCGCCCGCGGTGACCCATGGCCACAGCAGCCGATGCCCGGGCGCGGAGGCCACGACCTGGGGCTGGCTCCAGGTGTGGCCGCCGTCGGTGGACACGGCCATCATCACCTGGTTGGCCAGCGCGGTGTTGGCGTTCTGGGGCGGCACGCTGCCGAAGCTCTCGCTCCCCGGGTACGACCCGGTGCAGCCGTTCAGGGTTTTCGGGTCACGGCTATCGGTGTCCCACACAAGGTAGTAGTTCCCGGCGGCGTCGATGGCCATGGCCGGCCAGTGCGAGTAGTCCGTGGTGCTGGCGATCCGCACGGTGCTGAACGCGGCCGAGGAGGTGCCAAAGGCGGTCGAGGCGCTGGGCAGGATGCCCACACCGACGCCGTTCGGGAGGCCGGTATTGGGGTCGTGGTAGACGACCGGCTCGACGACGCTGCCCCGAGTGTGGTCGTAGAACAGCTTGCCGTCTCCGGCGTAGCTGTCGCCGTTGGCCGCGGTGCCGTTATCCCGGATGCCGGTCTGGTTGCACGACGCGCCAGCGTCGGTGCTGTGGTAGATCACGTGCCCGGACTCCTCGGTGTCCGTGGACAGGAACACCTCGTTGGCCTTGCCGCCGGCCAGCCAGGGCCGGTCGCCCTCGTGACATTGCGCGGTGCCCGTGGGCCAGCTGAGGCCACCGTCCTGCGAGGAGAACAGAGCGTCGTTGGCCAGGTCGATGCCCGTGTTGTAAATGTTGCCGGCGTCGTCCTGGGTGAGGTCGGGGTCGCTGAAGCCGGTGGCCATCGGGTTGGTCTTGGTCCCGAACGGAACCACCTGCCAGGTCTGGCCCTGGTCGGCAGAGGTCCAGATGTTGACCTGGTTGTGGTACGTGCCCAGCCAGCCGCCGGACTCGGCCGGGGCGCCCGGGACGTTGCTGGAGAACAGGTGGGTGGTGCCCTCGTGCGAGGTGTAGACCAGCAGGCCCGACTTGACCGCGTAGGCCACCGTGGGCTCGCCGCCTCCCAGCGTCTTGTCCACGAACATCGGCGGCCCAAACCCGAACGACGCGGCGTGCGCCGCGGCCGGCGCGGATGCCGCTGCTAGGAGCACCACAATCAATAACAGTCCCCGACGCACCTGGATCTGGAGAGTCCATACCCAGGAGAGTGGACCGCCAAACGCGGCGCGTGTGCCGGCGTGGGGCCGCGTTAGGTGCCGGCGTGGGGCCGCGTTAGGTGTTGGCCAGCTTCTCGGCCTCGCGCAGCTGCTCGTCGATCAGCTGCAAGCCAGCGTCCCAGAACCCGGGATCGGTCAAGTCGATGCCCACGATCGCGGCCAGCTCTCCCGGGGACCGCGAGCCGCCGGCGGCCAGCAACTCCAGATACCGGGGCACGAACGCCGGGCCCTCCTGGCGGTAGCGGCCGTAGATCGACAGCGCCAGGAGCTGGCCGTAGGCGTAGGCGTAGACGTACCCCGGCGTGTTGATGAAGTGGGGGATGTAGGACCACCACACCCGGTAGCCCTCGGTGATCTCCACCGAGTCGCCGAACAGCTCGGCCTGGGTGTCCACCCACAGCTCACTCAGCCGATCCGCCGACAGCTCACCGTCGGTGCGTCGCCCCGTGTGGACCAGGTGCTCGAACCGGTTCATGGCCATCTGCCGGAACACCGTGGCGATCGACCCATCGATCCGCTCGGCCAGCAAGCTCAGGCGCTGCTTGTAGTCGGTGGTTCCGTCGAGCAGCCGCCCGAACACCAGCGTCTCCCCGAACACCGACGCCGTCTCGGCCAGGGTCAGCGGCGTGGACTGGTGAAAGATGCCCTGACGCTGGGCCAGGGCCGCGTGCAGCCCGTGCCCCAGCTCGTGGGCCATGGTCAGCACGTCGCGGCGCTTGGCCGTGAAGTTGAGCATCACGTACGGGTGGACGCTGGGCACCGTGTAGGCGCAGAACGCTCCTCCGCGCTTGTGCGGCCGGGGCGGGGCGTCGATCCAATGCTCGGTGAAGAACCGCCGGGCCACCTCGCCGGCCTCCGGCGCGAACGAGGAGTAGGTGTCGAGCACCAGCTCCCGGGACTCGGCGAACGTGAAGCTGACCTCCTCGGGGAGGATGGGGGCCGAGCGGTCGTAGTCGGCCAGGCGCTTGATCCCCAGCAACCCGGCCTTCAGCTTGTACCAGCGCTGAGGGATGTCGTAGCGCCGCCGGACCGCTTCGATCAGCGCCATCACCGATTCATCGGAGGCCTCGTTGGCCAGGTTTCGGCTGGCCAACCAGTTGGGGTAGGAGCGCAGCCGGTCCTCGACCGACTTGTCGAACACCAGCGTGTTGTAGATGAACCCGCGCGTCCGCAGCCCCGGAGCCAGGGCCTCCGAGACGGCCTCGGAGGCCCTGCGTCGGTCCTTGCGATCGGAGGCGAGCAGGCGCGAGAGGGCCACGTCGAGGGTGAGCTGCTCCTTGTCGAGGTCGACCCGGAGGGCCGAGACGAGCTCGCCGAACAGCCGGGCCCAGGAGCTCTGACTGGCGATCGCCTTCTCGGCCAGCACCTTCTCCTCCGGCTCGGACAGCAGGTGCGGCCGGTAGCGGCGCACGGTGCGCAGGTGGTGGCGGCAGAAGTCAAGCCCCGGCCCGGCCAGCAGCTCTTCGACCCGCCGGTCCTCGAGCGCCGCCCACTCCAGCTCGAAGAACAGCAGCTTGGTCTCGATCTCGGTGGCTCCCTCCTGTACGCGCTGCAGCAGCGCGCCGCGCTCAGGCTCGGCCGTGTCGGTGGAGAACCACAGCGAGGCGTAGGAGCCAGCGCGGCCGACCAGATCGTTGAGGTCGGCCAGCTCTCGCATCGCGGCCTCGAGCTGGTCGGCATCGAGCTCGGCGACCCGCCCGGCGTAGGTCTCGGCGAAGCGCCCGGCGCGCCGAACCGCCTCCCCGAGCAGGTCCTGGACCGAGGCCGACCCGTTACGCCGGACCAGCGGCTCCAGGTCCCACTCGGTGGCCTGCAGGTCGGGATCGGCTAACGGATCGGTGGTGGTGCTCAAGATGTGGCAGC
>DASZGO010000239.1:0-10176 GCA_035938755.1 Solirubrobacteraceae bacterium
GGAAGCGCGTGTTCGACGAAGAGCCGCCCGAATGAGCGACGAGCCGCGCCCGGGCAGCTCCTGGGTACCCGCGCCGCCGGAACCGGAGAGCGAGCAGCCCACGCGTGAGGTGTCAGCGGTTCCGGTGACACCGCCGCCGCCCGGCCTGGACACGGAGTCGCCCGCCGAGTTAGTGGATGAGCCGGCTCCAGTGACCCAGCCCGAGGAGCCCGCGCCCGTGACCGGGCCTGAGCCGGTGCCTGAGGCCGAGGGCGTGCCCGAGCCGGTCGCTGAGGTCGAGGCCGCGACCGAGCCCGAGCCCGAGCCGGTGCCTCAGGCCGAGGCGGAGCCCGAGCCGGTCGCTGAGCCCGAGGCCGTGCTCGAGCCTGAGCCCGAGCCCGAGCCGGCTGTGGTGCCGGAGGTGGCGCCCGCCGAGGTGGCGGCCGCGATACCGAGTCCCCATGCCCATCCGCTGTCGCCGGAGCCGGCGACCGCCGGGCACACGTCGTGGGAGACACCCAAGTCCAACTCCGTGCCGGCGACGCCCGCGTCTGGCGGCAGCCGTCCCGAGCTCGTGCTGGCCGCGGGTTTCGTCGGCGGTCTACTCCTAGCTCAGGTGGTGAAGCGCATTGCTAAATAAGCCCTCCAAGAACGGGCGGCCAGACAACTTCGCCGCTGCGATCACCGAGGTGTCCGAGCGGATGACCGTGCTGGTGCGCGAGGAGATCGAGCTGGCCAAGGCCGAGGTCTCGCAGAAGGTGACCAGCATGGTCAAGGGCGCCGTGGCCGTCGCCGCAGGTGCGGTGTTCGGCGTGTTCGCGATCATCTTTGGGTTCGCCACCGCGGCCTGGGGGCTGAATTCTCTGCTCGACTCGCTGTGGCTGGGGTTCGTGATTGTGTTTGGCGTGCTGCTGGTGGCGACCATCGGCACGTTCATGTTCGCCCGCAACAAGCTCAAGGTCGGCGCGCCCACCCCGACCATGGCGATCGACGAAGCCAAGAAGATCCGTGAGACCGTGTCTACTTCGACCAACGGTGGCGACAGCGCGGTGGCCAAGGCCGCGGAGGCCGTCAAGGCCGAGGCCGAAGCCTCGAGCTGATGCCGACCCGGACGCCGGACGAGATCCGGGCCTCAATAGAGCAGAACCGCCAGGAGCTGGGCGAGTCCCTGGCCTACCTGCGCGACGAGGTCACCCAGCTCACCGACTGGAGGGCCCAGCTCCGCGCCCGCCAGTCCCAGCTGCTGCCCGTCGCCGTGGTGGCGGGGTTCGTGGCCGGCGGCGGGCTCGCCGGCCTGACTGGCCTGATCACCGGCCGCGGGCGCCGGCAGCGGCGGCGGAGTGCGAGGCTGCCCAATCTGCCCAGCCTCCCCAGTCCCGGCGCGGTCGGCGCCAAGTTGCGCCGCCAGTAGCCCGGGCTACTGCAGCAGCAAGCTGGGAATCCCGCCCACGCCGAGAAGGCCGGGGCCGACGTGGGTGCCGATCACCGGGCCGATCTCTGAGAAGTTGATCGGATCGGTGCCGAAGATCTCCTTGCCCCGTTCGGCCAGCCGACGGGCCTCCTCCGGGGACTGAATGTGCTGAACCATCCACGCGTCGTTCCCGTGCCGTGCGCACTCCTCTAGTAGGGCCGCCATGCGCTCGAAGGCGCGGCGGGAGGTGCGCACGCGCTCAACCGGGGTGATCTCCCCCTCGACCGTGAGGATCGGCTTGATCTGGAGCGCCGATCCGAGCCAGGCCTGGGCGCCGCCGATCCGCCCACCCCGGCGCAGGTACTCCAGGGTTTCGATGGCGAACCACAGATCCAGCTTTTCGCGGGCCTGCCGCGTCCGATCGACCACGGCTGAGGCGTCGGCGCCTGAGCGGGCCGCCGCCGCGGCGGCCAGCGTGACGAGGCCCTGTCCCCCGCAGGCCGAACGCGAGTCGATCACGTGCACTCGCTCGGCGCGCTCACCCAGCTGCTCGCGGGCCTGCTCGGCCGTGCTCACGGTGCCTGACATGCCGCCGGCCAGGTGGATCGAGACGATGTCATCGCCCCGGTCGAGCAGAGGCTCATAGACCGCGAGGAAGTCGCCAATCGAGGGTTGCGAGGTGGTGGGAAGCTCGCTCTCGCGACCCAGCCGCGTGTAGTAGTCGTCGTAATCGTCGATCTCGCTCTCACGCAGCGTCTCGCCCTGGCGGTGAACGTAGAGGCTGACCTGGCGGATCCCGTTGTCCGACACGAGATCCCGCCGCAGGTAGTGGCAGGTGTCCGACACGATTGCCACCGGCATGCGGCGGCACCCTAGCAGCGCAGCTACGATCGGCTAGTGGCCACGCTATACCGCTGCTCCACGCCGACCAACTGGCTGTGCGCCTGCGGGAAAGTGGCGCGGGCCCTGGCCCGGGAGGGCATCGCGGCCGAGGAGGTCGTGGTTCCGCAGCGGCGGTCGCTCCGTCCCGAGGTGGAGGCGCTCACCGGTCAGCGCCGAGTCCCGGTCCTGGTGATCGACGGCGAGGCCATCTGCGACTCCCACCGCATCGTCGAGCACCTGGAGTTCAAGCGCGAGTCCTGACGCCCTGTTCGGTGACCAGCGCGGTCACCAGCTCAGCCGGAGTCACGTCGAACGCGGGATTGCGGCACGGTGTTTCGGGAAGCGTCAGCGGCGTTCCCACGGCGGATCGGACCTCGTTGGCGTCCCGCTGCTCGATCACGATGTCCGCGCCCGAGGCGCAGTTGTCATCGATGGTCGAGGTGGGACCGACGACCACGAACGGGATCTGGGCCGCGGCGGCGGCGAGCGCCAGCCCATAGGTGCCGACCTTGTTGGCCACGTCGCCGGAGGCGGCCACGCGATCGCAGCCCACCACCACCGCGTCCACCTCGCCGGAGCGGATCAGTCCGGCCGCGGCGGCGTCGACCACCAGCTCATAGGGGATGCCCAGCCGGCTCAGCTCGTAGGTAGTGAGGCGCGCGCCCTGGAGCAGCGGCCGCGATTCGGTGGCGATCACCTGGGCCAGGTCGCCGCGGGCGTGGAGCTCGGCGATCACGCCCAGTGCGGTACCGCGTCCCGGCGCGGCCAGAGCACCGGTGTTGCAGTGGGTGAGGATGGTCCGCGCGCCGGCGAGGTAATCGGCGCCGTGGCGGGCCATGGCCTGGCTCGCGAACTCCTCCTCACGTTCGATTGCATCCGCCTCGGCCAGCGGCGAGTCGGCTGTGCGCACCCGCGCGAGCGCACGTGACAGATTGGCGGCGGTCGGCCGGGTTGACCGGAGCCGGTCGTAGGCGGCGTCCAGACCCTCGCCGCCAGCGCGCTGGAGCTCAAGCGCCAGACCGTACGCCGCTGCCACGCCGATCAGCGGTGCGCCACGAATGGCCAGGGTGCGGATGGCCTGGGCGACGTCCTCGGCCGTGCGCAGCTCGAGCCACTGCTCGTGCCAGGGGAGCTGGCGCTGGTCGATCGCCCAGAGTGCGCCGCCCTCGAAGCGCAGCGCGCGCAGCTGGGGAGCGACTGCCGGCGGGGTGGCCGTGGCTAGAGCCGGTTCTCTATCGACAGCGGCGCGGCCTCCTGGGCCTGCGCCTCAGGCGCGGCCTCAGCCGATCCGGCATCGAGGCCGAGGGTGTCTTGAAGCTCGCCCGACTGGTACATCTCAGTCACGATGTCGCAGCCACCCACGAGCTCGCCGTCCACGAACAGCTGCGGGATGGTGGGCCAGTTCGAGAGCTCCGCCAGCTCCTGCCGGATCCGCGGATCGGGCAGCACATCTACGGCCGCGAACGGGTGACCCAGCGATTGCAGGATGGCCACCGTGCGGGCCGAGAACCCACACGCCGGCTGATCGGGCGTTCCCTTCATGAACAGGATCACCGGGTTCTCGGAGATCGCGCCGGCGATCTCGTCGCGGAGGGGGTTGCTGGTCTCGTCGCTCATGCGGCCTCCTGCGGAAGTTTGGTCTGGATGGATAGCGCGTGGATGCGGTCGCCCACCTCGGAGCCGAATACCTCGTACACCCGCCGGTGTTGGGCAATCCGGTTGAGCCCTGCGAACTCGGGCGCAGACACCACGGCGTAGAAGTGGTGCCCGTCGCCGGTCACCTCGGCTGCGGCGCCGGGGATCCCGGCCTCGATCCGCTGCTTGAGCTCGTCAGGGGTGGCGGACATGCGCCAAGGGTAGCGCCCGCCGACCCAGAGCTATACTTCGTGAAGCATGATCACGCTCACCGACAACGGGGCCGAGAAAGTACGCGAGTTCCTAGCGGCTCAGGCCGCGGTGGCGGACACGGCCGGCCTCCGGGTCGGGGTCCGGGGTGGCGGCTGCTCCGGGTTCCAGTATGCGCTGGCGTTCGACGAGCAGCGTGACGGGGACACCGTGTTTGAGGACAAGGGAATCCGCCTGCTGGTGGACAACCAGAGCCTGCCGTACGTCCACGGCTCCACCATTGACTTCGTCAATGGCCTTCAGGGTGCCGGATTCAAGGTCGACAACCCCAACGTGATCGCGGCCTGCGGCTGCGGCTCGTCCTTCCGGGTCGCCGAAGAAGAAGAAGTCTCGGCGGTTTAAGCGCTCAGGCCACGCGGACGCGCATTCGCGACGTGTGGCTTCGCCCCCCGAGCCGGACGAACACTTGGAGGTCTGTGACTCTGCTAGGCCGGCGTCGCGGCCAGCGACCGCCACAGGTACAGCGACGCCAGCGTCCGGTGCGGGCGCCAGGGCTCGGCGATCCGCTCCATCTCGTCCGGTGCCGGGAGCTCGTCCAGTCCGTAGCGCAGCATCATGGCCCGCCGGATGCCCAGATCACCCACGGGGAGGATGTCCGGGCGCTGGAGGTGGAACATGAGGAACATGTGGGCGGTCCACACGCCCAGGCCCTTGACCGCCACCAGCTCGGCGATCACCTGATCATCGGGCAGCTCGTCCAGGCGCTCGAGCTCGAGCGTGCCGTCGCGCACGTGCTCGGCCAGCGAGCGTAGGAATGTGACCTTGGCCCGGCTGAGCCCGGCGGCGGCTCGCAGCTCATCGGGGTCGTCGGCCAGGACATCGGCCGGCGTGGGTGTGCGGCCGCCGAACCGCTCTCTCAGCCGGGTGTAGATGGCCCGCGCGGCGTGGGTTGACAGCTGCTGGCCCACGATCGACCGGACCAGGGCGCCGTAGTGGTCATCGGGATCCAGCCCGCGGCGCGGGTCACCCAGGCCGTCAGGGCCGACCTCGTCGATCAGCTCGCGCAACGTGGGGTCGGCGGCCCGGAGACGCTCGAGTGCCTGTGCCGTCGCGACCGTCCGCTTAGCCGCCTGCTCGGCATCCGGCCTCGCTGGATCGGCGGCGCGGACGTCGTCCAGCTGCTTACGGCTGGCCGGCAACGACTCCGGGGACCCCGGTGTTGGTGGAGTACTTGGGCTGAATCTTGGTGTCGGGACGGAGCTCGTGGACGGCCTGGGCCACGGCGATCGCCGACTCGGCAAATCCGGTCGCGATCAGCTTGAGCTTGCCGTCGAACGTCGTGATGTCGCCGCACGCCCACACGCGCTCCAGCGAAGTCCTCATCACCGGATCGACGACGATCGCGCCCTTCTCGATCTCGAAGCCCCAGTCCTTGAGCGGCCCGAGCGCGGTCTTGAACCCCAGCTGGAGCAGGATCGCGTCGACTTCAATCTCCAGCTCGTGGGCCTCGTCCTCGGAGTTGAACAGGCGGACCCGCTCGATGCCCCCGTCGCCGTGGACCTCCTTGATCTGGAACGGGACGTGGAGCGCTACGTCGCCCCGGTCGGCCGCCTCCAGCACCTGTCCGACCGTGAGCTCGTGGGCCCGGAAGCCCTCTCGGCGGTGGACCAGACGCACCTCAGCGGCCGTGTCGAGCAGGTTGATCACCCAGTCCATGGCCGAGTCGCCGCCGCCCACGATCAGCACGCGCTTGCCCTCGAACACCGACTTCTCACCCACGATGTAGTGGGCTCCCCGGCCTTCCCAGGGGGTCATGTCAAACCCCGGGAGCCGCTTGGGCTCGAACGCCCCGTGGCCACCGGCCACGATCACAGTCCGCGAGCGCAGCTCCCCCTGGTCGGTGTGCAGGACGATCACCCGATCCTCTCCCTCGCCCTCCCAGGAGATCGTGTCCGCGGTCACGTTGAGGTGGACCGGCACCTGGAACTGCTCGATCGCCTGCTGACGCAGCATCTCGACCAGATCCCGGGCCAGAACCTTGGGGTGGCCGGGCACGTCGAAGATCCACTTCTCCGGGTACAGGGTGGTCAGCTGACCGCCCAGCTCGGGCAGGGAGTCGATGACGCGCGCGGAGGCCTCGCGCATCCCAGCCCAGAACGCGGTGGACAGGCCGACCGGGCCGGCGCCGATCACGGTGATGTCCCGGATGTCGTCGAAGTCGCTCATCCGGCGCTCACGCCTGGCTCCCGCTCGCCGTCCGGGCTCGCCCGATGGGAGCCGCGTGAGTCATCCGGCTGGTCAATGCGGCGCCGTCCAGCGCGCCCAGCGCCCGCTCCACCGAGCAGGAGATGCAGGTGAACGTGGGGGTGTCCCGGAGGGTGTAAGCACTCGATTCGGTGGTCCGCAGCTGCTGCACCAAATCCAGGAAGTCGGACGGATTGTCGGTCTCGAAGGCGACCACGAACTCCTGGTCGTCGAGCCCGAACGAATAGCTGGTGTTGAGGTCGACCGATGGGTACTCGCGACCCACCTTGATGTGCTCCTGCATGATCCGCCAGCGCTCGTCGGCCGGCAGCTTGTACCAAGCCCGCGTCTTGACGAACGGGTACACGAACAGATACTTGGCGTGGGCCGGCCGGACCTCCAGCCGCGACTCCTCCGAGTACTCCGACTGCTTGGTCATGGCCAGGAACGAGTAGGGGATCGTGGACCACTTCATCAGCCCACTCTGGGCCAGCACAACATGGAACTCGTGGATGCGCTCCAGGTTCTCGGCCTGGCTGAGCAGCATGAGGTCGGCGTCGCCGCGGGTGCCCACCAGCGAGAAGGCCCGCAGCAGGTGGCCGTCGGCGAAGTCCTCGCAGGCGGCGATGAACTCGCGCTTGTCGCTAGCGCGCCGCTCGTCCTCCAGCCGCCGCCAGGCCGGATCGACCTTCAGGAATGTGTACTTGACAAACCGTCGGGACACCATTTCGATTGATGATACGTAGGTGTTTCAGCTCCCCCCGAGCGGCGCACAATTTAGTTGGTAAGCAGGCACAACCTTTACGATGCTCAGTATGCGCATAGCGCTCCTCTCCCCATATTCCTGGACGTATCCGGGGGGAGTGACCCGTCACATCGAGGCGCTGGCGGAGACTTTCATCAGAGAGGGCCACTACGTGCGGGTGCTGGCCCCGCTCGACCCACCGGGACGGCTGTCCACGGCGCTGCACCGCGGGGCGCGGCCGCAGCAGCTGAATCCCCCGGATTACGTGATACCGCTGGGACGCACAGTGGGCTTCAAGGCCAACGGCGCCGTGTCCAACCTGGCCGTCACGCCTTACTGCGTGGCCACCACCCTGAACGAGCTGCGCACGGGCGATTACGACGTGGTGCACGTCCACGAGCCGACCGCGCCGCTGGTCAGCTGGGTGGGCACAGACCGAGCGCGGCTGCCGCTGGTGGGCACGTTCCACGCCTACAACGAGCACCGCTTCAGCAACGCGATCGCCCGGCTGATCGGGGCCCGGCGGGTGTTCAACCACCTGCACGTGCGCGTCGCCGTATCCGAGGCGGCGGCCTGGAGCGGGCGGCGCTTCTACGGCGGCCGCTACCGAGTGATTCCCAATGGTGTGGACCTCGATCCTGATCGCGCCGCCCGGGGGGCCGCGCGGCCTCAGGGCGAGCAGCTGAAGATCCTGTTCGTCGGCCAGGCGGTGGACCGCAAGGGATTGCCGTTGCTGCTCCGCGCGTTCGAGGCCCTGCGGGAGCACATCCCCACCCAGCTGACCGTGGTCGGACCCTCACACGACGAGCTGGCGCCGCTGATGGTGGATGGCCGCGATGTGCGCGCGCTGGGCAAGGTGGACGACGCGACCAAGTGGCGTGAGCTGGAGGAGGCCGACGTTCTCTGCGCGCCCTCGCTGCGGGGCGAGAGCTTCGGCATGGTGTTGACCGAGGCGTTCGCGGCCGGAACTCCGGTGGTGGCCTCCGACATCGCCGGCTACCGGGACGTGGTGTCGGACGGCGAGGACGGTCTTCTGGTCCCACCGGGCGATGCCCAGGCGCTGGCCGAGTCCCTGCGGGAGCTGTATTGCGAGCCCGACCACCGGGCCGAGCTGGCTCAGGGCGCGGTGCGCAAGGTCCAGCGGTACGCCTGGCCGCGGGTGGCCGAGCAGCTGATGGAGGCCTATGGGGACGCGATCGCCACCCCGCAGCCCCAGGGCGCGGTGCAGCGCGCCGCGGTGCGCGCGGGTTTCCGACCCGCCGATCTGAAGCCCAACGTCCGCCCCCGTCGTCTGGAGAGCCTCGAGCCCAAGACGCCGGCCGCCCGCCGCGATCGGGCTCGGGCGCTGGCTCGGCGAGGCGCGCTGGCCGCGGTCTCGATCATCGGGATCGTACTGGCTGTCCTGGCCCTCCGGAAGATCGGCATTGGCAACATCGCCTCGGCGCTGGTCACCTCCAGCCCGGCGTTTGTGGTCCTGGGCCTGGTCGTGATGTGCAGCGCCATGGCGGTGCGGGCGGTGTCCTGGCAGGCGATCCTCAAAGCGGCGTTGCCGAAGTCTCGGATCCGGCTGGCGGACGCCATGCAGGGCACCTTCATCGGGGTGCTTATGTCCTCCACGCTGCCGGCCCGGCTGGGCGAGCCGGCTCGCGCGCTGGTGGTGGCCCGCCGCACCGGACGTCCCCGGGAGAATCTGCCCATCGTGCTGGGGACGCTGGTCTCCCAGACGCTGCTCAACATCCTGGCGCTGGTCATTCTCGGCGCGATCATGTTCTCCTCGGTCAACTTCTTCCGCGGGCATGAGAGCGCGCTGCTGGCGGTGGTCATCGCTCCGGTGGTGCTCCTGCTGCTCGTGGTCGTGGCTCCGGCGCTGCTCAGGCACAAAGCCACCCAGAGGTTCGAGCGGGTGCAGACGGTGGCTCGCCAGGCTCGGGTGGCCATGACGCGGGTCCGCGACGGGTTGAAGGTGTTTCGCCAGCCCCGGCTTGGTGCGGTGGCGGCCGGGGCCCAGCTGGCGGCCTGGGGACTTCAGTCGTTGTCCTGCTACCTGCTGCTGGTGGCCCTGGGGCTGGGCCATACGGGGTTCGCGGCGGCGGCCGGCGTCCTGTTCGCGGTCAACGTCACCGCGGTCCTCCCCGCCACACCGGCCAACCTGGGCGTGTTCCAGGCCGCGGCCGCCACGGTGCTCCACACCGGGTGGCACGTCGGCTGGACGACCGGCGTGGCCTACGGAGTGATCCTCCAAGCCGTCGAGGTGATCACCGCGATCCTCATGGGCATGCCCGCGCTGCTCAAGGAGGGCATGTCATGGCGGGAGATCAAGATGCGGGCGATGCACTCGGCGCCGGTCAAGTTGCCCGAACGGTCATCCGAGTCGCGGCAGCGCTCCTCCCAGAGGCGCAAGAGCGCACCCGCTCGGGCTCAGAGCTAGGAGCGCGCTGGCCCAGGACCGTCGGTCCGCCGGCGCACGCGAGCAGACCCCGGGTCCAGGGCCAGCGCGCCTGGTCTCCTCGCTGCGTTACCGATGAGATTCGGGGGGCCGTCCAGTCTCAGGCTGCAACCAACCGGAAACCGAGGAGAGAGCGATGGGACGCATAGTGGTAACCGAGTTCGTTACGTTGGACGGAGTGTTTGAGGACCCGGGTGGGTCGGAGGGGACCCCGTTCGGCGGCTGGGCGTTCAAGGCCGACCGCAGCGAGGCGGGCGATAAGTTCAAGGGCGAGGAGCTCGAGGCGGCCGACGCGCAGCTCTTGGGCAAGGTCACTTACGAGGGGTTCGCCGAGGCTTGGCCACAGCGCAGCGGCGACCCCTTCAGCGACAAGTTCAACGAGATGCCCAAGTACGTGTTCTCGGGCACCATCCAGAGCGCCGATTGGAACAATTCACACATCATCAGCGGCGAGCTGGCCGAGGCGGTTGGCGGGCTCAAGCGGCAGATCGACGGCAACATCCTGGTCGCCGGGAGCGGGCAGCTGGTTCAGGGACTGCTTCAGACCGACCTGGTGGACGAGCTGCGGCTGATGGTGTTTCCGATCGTGGTCGGCCAGGGCCGGCGGCTGTTCGACGGGGCGCC
>DASZGO010000240.1:0-2367 GCA_035938755.1 Solirubrobacteraceae bacterium
CACCGAGACCTTTGCCGCGCTTCAGCTTCACGTCGACAACTGGCGGTGGTCCGGGGTGCCGTTCTTCATCCGCACTGGCAAGTGCCTGCCCGTGCGGCAGACCGAGCTGCGCCTGCTGTTCCGGCACCCGCCGCGGCTGCAGTTCATCAGCCTGGCCAAACGCACTCCCCAGCCCAGCCAGATCGTGTTCCGGATCGACCCGGGAACCGGAATCCGCATGATCCTCGACGCTCACCGGGCCGACCAGGCCGCACCCGGGCCGATCGAGCTGGATATGGAGTTCGCTCAGGAGGGCGGCGAGGGACCGACACCGTATGAGGTCCTGCTTCACGCCGCGCTGGTGGGCGACAGCACCCACTTCACCCGCCAGGACAACGTCGAGGAGAGCTGGCGGATCGTGCAGCCCCTGCTCGACCACGCGCCAGCCGCCATCCCCTACGCCCCGGGTACCTGGGGTCCGCCGCCCGCGGACCGCCTGACCGCCCGTTTCGGCGGCTGGCACGGCCCCTGGGTGCCAGGCAGCTGATCTAGGCCGACGCAGCGACCGCTTCCGCGCCCGGTCCGGGCTCGACCGCCGCGACGTCGGCTAGCGGCGCCGGCGGGGCCGCTGCCTGGCCCACCATGGCCGGCCCGAGCAGGGACTCGAGCTCGGCGTGCAGTCCCGCGCTGCGCTTGACCCGGAACTCCTGGCCCAGGCGAAGGCACCGGTGCCCGCCCGAGGTCTGAAGCTCGATCACCACATCCGCCTCGCCGGGGCAGCCGGCGAGAAGGTCCTTGAGCTCGCTGAGTGCCGAGGCGGGGAGCATGCGCGCGTCCAATCGCAGACGGAGCACCGGAGGCGGCGCGGCTTGCCGGACTGCCTCCTCGGTCGCCTGGCGCACCTCCTCGGGGCTGGGCTCAAAGCGCTCGATCTGCTGGGCCACGACGCACGTCTTGTCGCGGTCCTTGTGGTCGACACGGCCCCGGATCAGGACGATCGAGTCCGCCTGCACCGGACCACCGTCCCCTTCTGGGCCGGCGGTGCCCGCCGCGGCCAGCGCCTTGCCGAACACCAGCACCTCGACCGAGGCCTCCAGGTCGTCGAGCGTGGCGAACACCATCGGGTCGCCCTTCTTGGTCCGGATGCGCTTGGCCTGGATGATCATCCCGCCCACGGTGACCCATTCGCCGTCCGGCTTGGCCGTCAGCTCGGCCAGCGAGCAGTCCACGCGGGCTCTCAGCGCCCCATGCACCTCCTTGAGCGGGTGGGCGGAGATGAACAGGCCCAGTGCCTCTTTCTCGGCGGCCAGCAGCTCGGCGCGCTCGAACTCGATCTGGGGGATCGGCGCGTGGCTGGGAGCCAGTTGTGCGGCGTCCTCAGGCCCGGCGCCGTCGCCGCCTAGGGTGTCGAAGATCGAGCCCTGACCGATCAGCGCATCCTGCTGGGCTTTCTGGCCCGCCCCCTGAGCCTGCTCCAGCACCTCGAGCATGCCCTTACGCGTGGCCCCGGTGGAACCGAACGCCCCGCACTTGATCAGGGCTTCGATCGCTTTCTTGTTGACTGCTCGGCCGTCCACCCTCGAGCAGAAGTCATACAGGCTGGTGAACGGCCCGGATTCTCGGGCCTGCTTGATCGCCTCGACTGCGGCATGGCCCACCCCCTTTACCGCGTCCAGGCCAAACCGGATGTCGCCATCCACGGTCACGAACTCGTGGTCGGAAAGGTTGACGTCGGGAGGCAGGATCGAGATGCCCATCTGCTCGGCCTGGGCCACGAAGAACGGGACCTTGTCCTTGGTGTCCATCACTGAGGAGATCAGCGCCGCCATGTACTCGGCCGGGTAGTTGGCCTTCAGCCAGGCCGTGCGGTAGGCGATCAGGGCGTAGGGGGCGGAGTGGTTTTTGCTGAAGCTGTAGTCGGCTGAGCGCTCGTTCGTCGTCCACAGCTGCTCGATCACCGGCTCGGCCGTGCCGGAGGCGCGGCACCCGTCGAAGAACTCGGGCTTGAGCTTGGCCATGGCCTCGCGGTTCTTCTTGCCGATGGCCTTGCGTAGGTCGTCGGCCTTGGCTCCGGAGAACCCGGCGATCTCTTTGGCGATCTGCATAGCCTGCTCCTGGTAGACGATCACGCCGTGGGTCGCCTCCAGGATCGACCGGAGCCGGTCGTCGGCGTACGTCACCGACTCGGGGTTGTGCCTGCCGCGGGTGTACGTGGGGATGTTCTCCATCGGCCCGGGCCGGTACAGAGCGTTCAGCGCGATCAGGTGCTCGAACTCGGACGGCTTGACCCGCTTGAGCGTCTCCCGCATGCCCTCGGACTCGAACTGGAACACGCCGATCGAGTCCCCGCGGGCCATCATCTCGTAGGTCTTGGCGTCATCCAGCGGG
>DASZGO010000241.1:0-23042 GCA_035938755.1 Solirubrobacteraceae bacterium
GCCGCCTGGAGGATCGCCAGGGATCAGATATACGGGTCTCGGCTAGCATCGCCGCCGGTGCAGAGCGAGCCGGTGAGCAGTCCGTCGGTCGCGGTCGCGATCCCGGCTTACAACGAGGCGGAGGGGATCGGCGGGTTCCTAACCGAGATCGACCGAGCCGTGGCCGGGAACGTGGCTTCGCTGCGCCTCATCGTCGTAGACGACGCTTCGACCGACAACACACGCGAGGTGGTGCAGTCCATCGGCAACGAGCTGCGCGCCGATCTTGAGCTGGTGGTCAATTCGCGCAACTTGGGCCACGGCCCCACCGTCTTGGTTGGCTATCGCCAGGCTGTCCAATCAGGCGCCGATCTGGTCCTCCAAGTCGATGGCGACGGTCAGTTCTTGGGCAGCGATCTTCGTCGCTTGCTGGTCCTGCTAGTCGACCAGGCCCACGCAGTCTCGGGTGTGCGTCGCTTCCGGCAGGACCCGTGGTTTCGGATGGTCATGACTACGGCGCTCAGAACCTATGTTCGACAGAGCTTCGGGGTGAGCGCCCGCGATCCCAACTGCCCGCTGCGCGGGTACGAGGCGCCACTGCTCGCCGAACTACTCGGTGACCTGCCGGATTCGTGCCTGATCCCCAATCTATACCTGACCGTCCTGGCCGCCAGCCGGGGACTCGCTCTGGTCGAGGTGGACGTGAGCCATCGGGTTCGCCGCGGGGGATCCTCGCAGGGCACCTCGTGGACCGAAGGCCGCTCGCCGGTACCACTGAGCCTGGTGCGGTTCTCGGCCCGTGCGCTGATCGAGTCCCGCCGGTTCCGGCGCGGCCTGCAGCAGCTCTCGCAGCGGCCAACATGAGGTTTTCAGGAGCCTCAGGGATCGCTGACCGCTGCGCGGCCTGCGAGAGCCGGTGGCTCGTGCCCGGACTCCGCGCGGCGGGCGATCCCGGACCGGCCGGACTCGCGCCATCGACCACCCAGTTCGGGACCGCGCTGTCGGACATCGTGCGCTGCCAATCTTGCGGCCATATGCAGCTAGCTCGCCCGCCCACCGAGCCATCGTTGCTCGTGGCCTATCAGGACGTTGACAGCGTCGATTACGTCGCCGAGGAGACCGGCCAACGTACTACCGCCCGGAGCACGCTGGAGATGATCGAACAGCACGCCTCTCCCGGACGGCTGCTCGATGTCGGCTGCTGGGTGGGTTTCCTCCTTGACGAGGCCCGGCACCACGGGTGGGAGGTCACGGGCGTCGAGCCGAGCCGCTTCGCTTCCAGCTATGCCCGTGAGAGGTTCGCCCTCGACGTGTACACCGGCGATCTTGTCGACGCTCGGCTAGAGCCCGGATCCTTCGACGCGGTGGTACTCGAGGATGTGATCGAGCATCTCCCCGATCCCGGCCAGGCCCTGGATCGGATCGCTGAGCTGACCAGCCCGGGCGCCGTTCTGCACCTCGCGCTCCCCGACGCCGGTAGCCGCGTAGCGCGGGTCCTGGGGCGTCGGTGGTGGTCGGTCATCCCCACACACGTTCATTACTTCACCCGAGGATCTATGTCTGCCCTATTGCAGCGGCATGGCTGGCAGGTGCTCGCAATCCGTACCGCCCCCAAGGCGTTCACGCTTCGGTACTACCTGGGGCGCCTGGCGGGTTACTCGCCGCCGCTCTCGTGCCGCCTGATCGCCTTGGCCGAGGCCTTCGGCGCCGCCGACCGGCTCTGGGCTCCCGATTTTCGCGACCGCATGGCGGTAATGGCGCAGCGGGCTGCCTGACGCTTTGCCTGGCTGCTGCAGCGCGCCTCTGTATCGTCGCTCCCGTGTCCGCATCGGCTTCGGGCGCCACGCGGTCGTTCGAGGACGTTCCGCTCTGGTACCACACAATCGAGCTTCCGGGTGGGCCCGTCACGCCCGGCTGGTTTGACCTGCGCGGAATCGTGAACAAGCTGCCCTGGCCAGACGTACGGGGCAAGCGTTGCCTCGACGTGGGTACCTACGACGGGTTCTTCGCGTTCGAGATGGAACGCCGTGGCGCCCGAGAGGTGATCGCGACCGACATCGCTCGGCACGCTGACTGGGACCTTCTGCCCGCGGCGCGAGCCTCCGCCCCACAACATCTCGAAATGCTCGCCGGCCAGAAGGGCCTGGGGTTCGAGGTGGCTCGCCAGGCACTCGGATCCCGGGTGGAGAAGCACATCGTCAGCGTGTACGAGCTCAGCCCCGAGGAGCTGGGGACCTTCGACGTAGTCGTTTGCGGCAGCCTGATGCTCCATCTGCGAGACCCGGTGCGCGCGCTGGAGTCAATCCGATCCGTTTGCCACGCGTGGTTTATGTCTATTGAGGAGGTTTCCCTGAGCCTCAGCACGTTGTTTCCGCGGCGTCCAATCGCGGAGATGCGCCTGTCGGCCCAGCTAGGGCAATGGTGGGTGGCCAATACAGCCGGACACGCTCAGATGGTCGAGGTTGCGGGATTTGAGGTGTCCGAACGAGTGGGGCCGTTCAGCGAACCGTTCGGAGTCAGTCACGCGCCTCGAGGTTCGGGGCCCCGCGAGCTGGCCACGCGTCTACTCAAGCGGCTATTGACCGGCGGTGACGGCGTTCCGCACGCAGCCCTGGTGGCGCGCCCCGCGGCCGGGCCATCGCGATGATCGAGTGGCCGAACGGGAAGCTCACCCACGACAGCAGATGACGCTCGCCGCTCATGATCGCGGTGAGCGCCCGGTTGAGCAGCGGCGGCAGCTGGTGAGAGAGATTGGTCGTGTCCCCGGGATCGGACATCCGCTCGATCACCTTCTTGGCTAGCACTGTCGGCAAGATCGCCGGGAACAGCAGCGTGTTGAAGTAGGTGACCCGCACGGGCACGAAGCCGGTGGCGAGGAGCTTGCGCCTCAGTTGACGGCCTGTATAGCGGCGCTGGTGGTGAGCGACGCGGTCGTTGTTGGCGTAGAGGAGCTGGTAGGCCGGAACCGAGATGAACACCAGCCCGCCCGGGCTGAGCACGCGCCGGCACTCCCGGAGCACGCGCTCATCATCCGGCACATGCTCGATGATGTCGAACAACGTGATCAGGTCGGCTGATTCCGCCTCTACGGGGAGCGCATAGGCCGACGCAACCGCCACGTCGGCGAACCCCCGGGTGCGGCAGAACTCAACTAGCTCGGCCGAGGTGTCGAGGCCCTTCACCGCGCCATATCGCGACAGCGGCCCCAGCATCCCCCCGGCTCCGCAGCCCACGTCGATCACCCGAAGGCCGGTTCGTACCGCCAGCTCGCGATCCAGCAGGTCCATGAAAATGCGTCGGCGAGACACCAGCCAGAAGTGCGTTTGCTCCAGCTCGACGAACTGGCGGTTGGCCCTTTCCTCCACGGCTAGTTGCTGGCTCGTGGAAGCGCGGTGATGACCATCTCGTCCATGAAGTTGAGGTACACGCGCGCCGATCTGAGCCCGGCCAGAGGCCGCAGCGCGAAGCTCAGCGCCGGATGTACGCGCCCGGCCCGCTCGGCGATGAAGTCGAATGACACGTACTTCCCGCCGTAGCGGTGGGTGAGGGTGTCGACATCGAACCCAGCCGAGTCCAACAACGTCCTGACTGTGGACGGACTGAAGTGGTAGATGTGCTCGGGATGCTTGAAGTGGTGCCAGCGATGGCCAAGTAGGCGGGCGAACCGACTGTCGATGTCCTGGGTTTCCAGGACGAGAAGGCCGCCGGGGCGCAGGAGGCGGTGGGCCGTCTCGAGCAGTGCTCGCGGATCAGGAACGTGCTCGATTACGTCCCACAACGTAATCAGATCGAAGAACCCCTCGGGAAACGGGGCGCCGTCCAGGCTCCCAATGTGCACGGCGTCGAAGCCGAGGCGGTTGATGGCGTGGCTGGCGATGGTCGGTGACACCTCAACCCCGTACGTGTCGAAGCCGCGCTCGCGCAGCGCCTGCATGCAAAAGCCGGCCGCACAGCCGACGTCCAGCGCCCGGCCGCCGTGAGGCCCATTGCGCAGGACGAAACCCAGCCGGCGCCGGAACGTGTCCAAGTACAGCGGCTCATCCGCGCGGTAGTCGTGGTAGCCGAGAGACTTGGGGGATGGCGAGCGCCAGTAGGAGTCGTTGCTGTACATGTCGACGAGCCCGGCCTCGTCGCGACGCGGCGTAACCCAGGCCATGCCGCAGTTGCGACAGCGCCGCACGCTGTACGGCGGCTCCTCCAGCGTGGTGCGGTAGTCCTGGCTGCCGCATAGCAGGCAGCGTGAGACGATCTCCGGCTCGGTGATGGTTACCGCCAACGTGCTACCCGAAGTATTGGCTCTCGGTGGCCACGGCCTCGTGATCGTGGCCCGTCCTACGTTCATCGACGAGCGTCCAGGCCATTTCTCGGCCCATCTGGATTGACTGGTCCATGTTGTTGTAGCGGAACAGGCCCTGCCTACCCCCGGTCTTCACGTTTTCCAGCGAGTGGATGAAGTCGATGATCGGGGCCAGGTTCTCCTTGTATTGCAGGTCGTAGACGGGATAGGCGTGCGGAAGCTTCATGACGAACGCGTTGATGACGTCATGCGGCTCGATCAAGCCGATCCGCGAGAGATCTCCGACGGCGATCGAGACGAGCTCCTCGTCGCTGGCGCGCCAGTGCTCGTCGCCGATGTGGCAGGTGATTTCCGCGCACACCATTGTCTTGCCCGGAGGTGCGCAGTGGGGGCTGAAGTTCTTGAACTCTGAGATGCGGTGCACGGCCACATCGAGATCGGGCAGATACACCCAGTTGTCCGGCGATACCTGGTCCCTGTTCAGCTTGAGGTAGACGAAGATGATCGAGATGTGCCGCAGCTTGCTGATGGCCTGACGGACCTGCTCGGGTGCCGCGGGCCGGACGGCTCGGGCCAGGACCGTAATGGGGATGGTCGAGATGTAGTAGTCGGCCTCCGCCGTGCCCGGCGCGTCACCGCCGTATTGCACCGAAACCACCTTCCGCTCGTCGGTGTGGACCCGAACTACCGGTGCACCGGTGAGAACGGTCCCGCCCATCGCCTCGAGCTCCCGGACGTAACCCCGAGCGATCTCGCCAATGCCCCCCGTCTCCGGATAGATGAACTCGGTCACCAGGCTGCGGGGAGCCTTCCGCGGCCGCAGCAACGTCTTCTTGACTGCGTCCGCCAAGCTGAGGAGGGAGATCCGCTGCGATGCCCAATCGCCGGAGATCTCGTTCGGGGCCATCTTCCACGCCTTGCCCGTGTAGCGACCGAAGAACAGGTCATAGAGCGTGCGGCCGAACCGCTTCGTGACCCAGCCCTCGAACGTGTCGTCACTGTGGTGGCTCAGCCTGGCCCGCTCCGTAAAGCGCACCCATAGATAATCTCGGAAGGACTTGACCAGGACGCGCGGCGGCAGGTTCCGTAGCACGTTGCCGGCCTGCAGTGGATAGTCGAAGAATCTGCCGAACAGCATGATGCGCGACAGCCGCTGGGCGGTGCGGTGATTGGCCCCCAGGATCTCCCTGACGTGAGCGAGCAGGTCGGGGTCGTGGGTGTGGAAGCGATGAGGTCCGAAGTCGTAGGACCACAGCTCCTCGCCGACGTGTTCGACGAACGAAGAGGCCATCCCGCCCGGCTGCGGTTCGCGCTCGAGCACCGTGACCTCAACCCCGGCACGGGAAAGCTCGTACGCACAGGCCAACCCGGCCAGACCTGCCCCCAGAACCACGGCGCGCTCGGTCATCGGCGGTCCATGGTACGGGACTCCCCAGGCCGGCCCTCCGCAGTCTCGGGCTCCCGGCGAACCAGCCGTGTCCACCCAGTCGAGATCGCTAGCGCAGCCAGCAGGATCACGAACGGATCGGCCGGGCTCCGGTAGCGAGTGGCCCCCAGGATGAACAGACTCGAGAGCAAGATGAGCGCCGGAATCCACCACAGCGCCGCCGGGGCCCGGCGGGCGGCGCGGGTGGCTGCTCCGGCTAGGGCCAGTAAGCCGACGATCCAGAACGCGTAGACGCTGAGTACCGGGAGCGGCCGGGGGTACGCCTCGAACTGACCCAGCCATCGCTCCACCGATGGGCCGGTCAGGTTGAACAGCCGGAGACCGTTCCAATAGCCGCTCCTGGCCACGGCGCCCGGGTGATGCTCGACGTATCGGATGGCCATGGTGTCCAGCCGGTTCGAGATCTGGGCCTCATTCGAGCCGGGATGCCCGGCCAGCGCCCGCTGGATGTCGTCATTGGGAACCACCCAGAGCGCGGGATAGTCTCTGCGGGCCTGAGCCTTCGGGTTGTAGATGCCCGCCAGCGCATACCCGCTCTCGGTGCCAAGCGGCACAAACTGGTGAAACACCGCAGCGTTGCGAATCGTCCAGGCCGCCACGACGAGGACCGTCGCCGCCAGCAGCACCGCCGGCTCACGTAACGCTCGCCGCGACCACCGGGGGCGCCCGGCCCAGACTAGGAAGAGGAGAGGCAGGAGCAGCACCACGCCGTTGCTTCGGGTCAGAGCCGCTAGGCCGGTGAGGAGGCCGGCACCGAGCGGCCAGCGCCACAGGTTCGGCGGCGCGCGATCCCGGGCCCGGAGCGCGCACAGCACCGCGCCCAGCACCAGCGGGATGAACAGCGACTCGGACATGAGAGAGGAGCCGATCATGATCAGCGGTGGGTATACGGCGGCGATCGCCGCCGTCACCCGCGCCACCGCGGCTGAGAACAGGCGGCGAGCGATGAGGTAGATGAGAGCCACGGACAGGGCGCCCAGCATCGCCTCTAGAATGCGCGCGGCTTCCCACCTGGTGGAGGGGGATGCGCCTCCCAGAACCTTGTAGAGCCCCGCTAGGACGACGGGGAACGCCGGAGGGCGGAACGCGGTGGGACCGCCGGCTGGAGCCAGCGCCGAAGTCGGGAACTCTCCGTGCTGACTGAGCGATAACGCGATGCGGTTGTAGTCCGAAGCATCCGTCCGGGGCACCCAGTGCGGTGTGGCAAACACCACGATCAGCCTCACCACCAGCGACACGAGAACGATCACCACCGGCCAGGAGACCCGTATCGGGCGGACCCCGCTCTCCTCCGCTGGCGAGTCCGCGGCTTGCCTAGATGTCTCCGCCCTGGTGCTCATACCGACCATAATGCCGCCAGGATGGACCTCGCGCAGCGGGCCGGCAAGATCAGCTGGTACCACACGGTCGAGCTCGGTTCCGGCGTGGTCACGGACGGGGAATTCGATGTCCGCCCGTGGGTAGTTCGCTACGGCTTGCCGGCGCGGCTCGACGGGATGCGCGTACTCGACGTGGGGTCCTTCGATGGCTTTTGGGCGTTCGAGTTGGAGCGGCGGGGCGCGGCCGAGGTATTGGCGCTCGACCTCGACGACGAGGCGGCTCTCGACTGGCCGCCACGGCGGCGTCCCAACCACTTTCAGGGACTGCTGCGCGGGGAGGGCTTCCGGCTGGCACACGCGGCGCTCCGGTCAAGCGTCGAACGCGTGACGTGCAGTATCTATGACGCGGATCCGGCGGAGCTCGGCACTTTCGACCTGGTGTTCTGCGGCAGCGTGCTTATGCATCTGCGAGACCAGTTGCTGGCGCTCGAGCGGATCGCGCGGCTGTGCTCGGGGATCTTGGTGTCTGCCGAGGAGTACGACCGCGCGTCCGGTGCCGTCCCGTTTCCCACCGCTCGCTACCACGCCGACCGCGACGCCAGCGTGGTGTTCTGGCTGCCCAGCGCCCGCACCTGGCGGAGGATGCTGTGGACGGCGGGCTTTGACCGCGTACATCGCTACGGTCGCTTCAAGCTCCCCTCGACCCGCGGATACTCGGTACGGCACGTGGTCCACCACGCTTCACAGAGCACGATCGCAGGCCGGTCGGCGCCCGACGGCCGGCGACGACACAGCGTCGCGGAGTCCGCTCGACCCTAGCCGCACGAATGCGCGCGTTCGCCAAACGGCTCCACCCGGCCCGCCTGCGCCGGACCTTCGGAGCGGCATCATGTGTTCGGGAACGGACGTGGTTCGTGGCCCGGGAGCTGCGCAAGGCGCCGAGCGTGGGCCAGTACCGGCTCCGCGAGTCAGGCCTGACCGCCCTGGTACGGCATCCACTGCTCGACATGTGGGTGCTGGAGGAGATCTTCCGCTGGCGGGCCTATGAGCCACCGGCTGGCGCGCGAGAGGCGCTGGTCGCCCTGGGGCGGGGACTGCGCGTGCTCGACCTCGGTGGGCACGTAGGCCTGTTCGGGCTGTTCGTCCAGGGGGCGATGCCGGTCGAGCGGCTGATCTCGTTCGAGCCCGATCCGCGCAACGCTGAGCTGCTACGGCGCTGCGTAGCGGCGAACCGGCTCGGGGCTCGCTGGCAGGTGATCGAAGCCTGCGCCGCCACCCGCGACGGGACGATCGCGTTTCGTTCGAGCTACCACCTGTCGCGACCCGCGACGGCAGCGCAGCCGCTCGTCCAGCTCCAACATGGGATCGCCCACACGTTTCCGTTCCTGACCGGAACCGCGATCCTGGATAGTGAAGAGCGGGAGGTGCGCTGCCGCGACGCATACCCGTTCCTGCTGGACGCTGACCTGGTCAAGATGGATATCGAGGGCGGCGAGTGGGAGCTGCTCGCCGATCATCGTCTCAGCTCGGTCCCGGCGCGCGCAATCGTGCTCGAGTATCACTACGGTGGCGCTCCGGCGGATCCCGACCGGGTGGTCGCCCGCGCGTTGGCCCGCGCCGGCTACACCCTGGGGGCCGCCGCGGCCGGAGTGGACGGTGCCGTCATTTGGGGATGGAAGGGCTAAACCGCCGCAGGGCTTCCCGTCCGGTCAGCCCCACCAGCGCCACCGTAAACGCCGCCCAGGCGATGATCATGGGAACGGTGTAGAAGGTCCAGGTGACCCCGGGCGGTACGTCGGTCAGGTAGCTGATGATTTCGGCCGGCAGCAGCCAGGCCTGGAGGATCAACACGGGACGCAGGTATCCGGCCATGATTAGGAAGGGCAGACCCCACACGAGATATTGGAGGAAGAACGTCACGCCGAACGCCCACACGGCCAGCCACAGGAGCACCGAGCCCCGGACCGCCGGAACTCGACGCCGGATCACGACGCCGGCGACCAGCACCAGCGCGGCGCCGGTGATCCAGCGGGCGCTGTTGAACGCCACCTTCGTCAGCCCCGTGAGCACCGCCCCCTGAGCGTTGCTGAACCTGATCAGCGGCAGAGACGGGTTGGTCAGCAGGCTTATGCCGCCCAGGCCGGCCCCGCCCTTGTACCTCCACACCAGCGACTTGCCTTGCCCATCCAGGATCAGCCACGGCGCAAAGATGGCCAGCGGGATAAGCGTGGCGGTCAGCGTCAATGCCAGTCCCTCGCGCCACGAGCGAGCGGTTGGCAACAGCGCCAGCACCATCAGCAGCGGGACGGTCTTGATCGCGGCGCTCGTCCCGATCAGCGCGCCCGCGGCGTACGGCCGCCAGTTGGCGTCGGTCCGCGTCCATACCACCACAGCCAGGACGGCCGGCAGGATCGCGAAGGAGTCGATCTGGCCCTGGTAGGCGGAGATGGCAGCAAACGACGGGCCGAACGCCACGAGCGCTGCCGCGGCCAGCCGCTGACGCTCGCTGTAACCCTGCCGGCCCAGAAAGTCCTGCACCACCCAGGCAATCGCCGCGTCGGCCAGGATCGACGGGACTCGGATCAGATGCACGAACGCGATCCCGGTATGAGCCGCGACCGAGCCCATGGCGGCGATCACGATAAAGAACGCGGGTGGATACGGCCAGCGTCCGTAGGGAAGCCCGGAGAAATTATCTAGCTGGTGGTAGACCGAGAACACCGAGTGCCGCAGCGCGGTCTCCACCTGCTCGAGCGATTGGAGGTCGTAACCGGCTCCCGCGGTCACGAACGCCACAACCAGGCGGACCACCGTGCCGGCGCCGATCACCAGCCACAGCCAGGTCGAGAACCGGTTCACCGAACGGACGGCCCGCGGCTTCAGGTCGTGGCGCCTGAGAGCTGCCTGGGCGACGTCGACCGACGACACCGGCGCATGATCGCAGGCGGCACTATCGTCAAGCCCGCCCGATGGATCCGCCCGATCCTCAGCTCGTCCGCGATCCCGCGTCCCTGCGGATCGCACTGCTCACGCCGTGCTTCTGGCCTGAGGTCCGCCGAGGTGGCGAGAGGTTCGTCCGGGAACTCGCGGACGGGCTCCTCGTTAGGGGTCACCGCCCCACCCTGATCACCAGCCATCGCGGCTTCCCGCGACGCACGGTCGAGGACGGACTGCCGATTCTGCGGCTTCCTAGGCCGCCCCAGGGACGCCTGCTCCGCCGGCACTACGAGCCGTACCTAACCCACATCCCGCTGAGCTACATGGCACTGTGCGCGCAGGAGTACGACCTGGCCCACGCGGTGCATCCCCCCGATGCTATGGCGGCCATCCGCTGGAAGCGGCGGACCGGCCGACCGGCGATTCTCTCCTACCTGGGTATCCCGGATCGGAAGGGCCTCACGGAGTACCGCCGCCGCCTCGATCTCCTGGTCCGGGCCGGTGCCGGAGCCGACGCCGTCGTCGCGCTGAGCCGCTACGCCGCCGACGCATTCAGCTACTGGCTGGGTATCGAGGCGCGGGTGATCTCCCCCGGGGTCAACCTGGATGGCTTCCACCTGAGATCTGAGCGCTCGCCTGTTCCCACGATCATCTGCAGCGCGGCTCCGGAGGTGCCGCGCAAGAACATTGGGCTCCTGATCAAGGCTTTTGCGCTCCTGCGACGGCGGCACCCCGACGCCCGGCTGATCCTGTCCCGCCCGCGCGATCCTCAGGCGGCCCGGAGCGCAGATGTTGATCTGGAGGCGCCAGGCGTCGAGTGGCGCAACCTCGACGACCGGGCTGACCTGGCACGAGCCTATGGCGAGTCGTGGGTGGCGGCACTGCCGTCGAGTGACGAGGCCTTCGGCCTGGTCATCGTCGAAGCACTCGCATGCGGCACGCCCGTGGTCGGATACGCGCACGCGGCGATCCCCGAGGTGATCGACTCTGACGAGATCGGGCGACTGTTCGAGCAGCTTGATCCAGGTGAGCTCGCGCGCGCCCTGTCGGACTGCTTCGAGCTCGCTGGCGACCCTGCCACCCAGGATCGCTGCCGTACTCGCGCCGAGGATTTCTCCGTCGATCGCTGCGTCGAGGCCTACCTCTCGCTTTACCGGGACCTATTGGGACAGCCGGTCGGCTCGTCGCAGCCAGCGGTTCCCCTGGTCCAATGATCACCCCGCCGCGTAGAGCGCCAGTCTGGGGCTCAGCGCCACGAGGTGATACCCGGCCGCCCGCGCCCAAACGTCAGTGTGCCCGGTCGTCTGCAATCCGATCAGAACCAGCTCGAAGCGGCCGCGCCGAAGCTCGGCGTCAAATGACCGCTGATTGGCTGGAAGGTGGACGCTGTGGCGAACCAGGTCGCCGACGTACGCAACTTGGTTCCCCAGGCGTGGTCCGAAGGCTGGCAGCGGGGCTGGCAATCCTGCTGTACTCCAGACGCCCGTGACACCGATCCGATGTCCGGTCGACGCATGCTCCACGATCCAAGCGAACGTTGGGTCATAGGCAGCGTATGTGTGTCGGTCGAATTTCGTTTGGGCGATCCGCCCGACAGCAAGTAGGCAGGCGATCATCACCCCGGCCGCCGTGAGTGACCTCCTCAGGGGCCAGGCATCCCGGCGCATGCGGACGAGCAACCAGGCAACCACGGCACCGGCGGCGACCAGCGCCGCAACGATGACCGCCGATGTCGACACCGACGGGTCCAAGTGGATTGAGTCCAAAGCTCCGGCAAGCGCCGCCAGCAGGAGCAACGGGCCCGCTCGCCCCAAGCTGATTACCGCCCGTGCGGACAGCGCCGCGCCGATCAGGATCGCGGGCATCAGCCACCTGATATTGACCGCAGTCAGAACGGGGAAGTTCTTCAAGCCATAAGCAGATCCCGGCGTGACCGCATACAGCACTGTGATGCCGGCCGCGCTCACGGCGAGGGCAATCGATCCGAGATACCGCGCGTCCCGGGGCTTGTGCCGGAGTGGGCGCGCCGACTCCAGAGCCGCTATGAGCACACCAGCGATTAGCACGAGCGCGGTCAACCCCAACCGCGTCTTGAACGCGGGATAGATGAAGGTGCGAAGAATGTGCGGGTGCCCGAGGTAACCCGCGACGGTATAGCCATGCTTCTGGATTTCGTCGCCGCGTGAGCCGCCGAACAGATTCGCGCCGAGTAGCGACACCGGCTTCGGATAGATGGGATTGCCCGACTCAACTAGGTTCCGGACCAGCCAGAATCCGCCGCCCGCCAAGATCATGCCGAGTAGGACCGCCGCGTCTCGTGGCAGCTGATGGCGCGACACCCGACCAAGCAGCCCCCAGGCCACCCACACCACGACCACCACCGCGACGGCCGTCAGGCCGTACCACTTGGTCCCTAGCGCGATGCCGAGCGCCAGCCCGGCGATCATGAGCTCACCGCCACGTCGCGAGCGTGCATGTCGGGACAGGAAGAGCAGCCCGACAAGGAACGTCGCCAGGCAGATCGCGTCCGGGACGCCCTCGAACGCAAGCACCGAGAACGCGGGCACCATCACCGCGGCAACAGCCAGAGTGGCCGCGGCCGCTCGGGAAGCACGGAGCTCAAGCGACAGCGCGTACGCCGCTACAGCAGTCAACGCAAAGAACACGGCCGGACCGAACCGCACAAACGCCATGTCGTGCCACGGCAGGATCGTCGAGAGGATGAAGAAATCGCCATTGTTGGGGTATTGGGCGGTAGCGATTCCGGGCAGGAACTGGTCGACGCGCCAGACGGAGCCAGTCTGCATGACGCGCGCGATACCGGGCAGGTGGAAGTTGAGCATGTCGATGTCCATCAACGGCTGGCTAGAGAGGTCGTACAGGCGCGCTGCGGCGAACACCGTCGCCGCTCCGACCGTGATGACCGCGATCACGAGCGAAGCGCGGGAGCTGGGTGGTGGCGCCGGATCTGTGTCCACTGCCACCGCGTGGGCCTTCCCCGTGACAGCTCGCACCGTCACCAGCATGATTATCGCCGCGGCGAGCGCGGTGCCGCGCGTGAGTATTCCCAGCGCAGCCGGAAGCAGGTCGGACGCGATCACTGCCGCCGTGGCCAGCGTGACAAACGCCAGTATCCGCGCCAGCCCACTCAAATAGCCCAGCCGGCGGCGCAGAAGCAGATATGCCGCGCCGCTCGCGGCCCCCACCGTCGGGAGATAGAACAGCCACCCCAGCAGATACTCCCCCAGCGGCATGGAGCTGGCGAAGATAGCAGCGGCATCTTCAACGGCCGCCGGCTAGGACTCGTGGTTGGCGATCAGCTCAAATCCTGGGCGTTTACCCCCGTTTCGCCACCAAGGCGCTGGCTCGGGCGCGCACGCCGGGTGGAGAGCGCATGATGCGGACGACAAAGACAGTCACGGCCACCGCGAATGCGGCCCAGGCGATAAGCATTAGTGCCGCGTAGACGTCAGCGGCGGTGGAACCACCGAACGGTCCGATGTAGATCAATGCGTTCGGGACGGCTAGGAAAGCTTGGGCGATCATCGCCTTGCCCACGTGCCCTGACATCAGGAAGAAGGGCAGCCCCCAGATCGCGTATCTGGGCCCGAAGTTGACGGAAAAGGCGAATACCGTGAGCCATAAAAGGCTTGAGGCTTCAGTTGGTGCACTCCGCCTGCGGGCCAGGACGAGGAACGCGGCGACGAGGGGAATACCCAGGACGAACTGTCCAAGGTGACCCTGGAGCGCGTGACTCAGGCCGGTGAGATGGATCTGGCCTGGATGGCTGGAGAGCCAGATACGAGCCAGGTCCGGCTGAACCAGGAGGCTGATCCCGCCGGCCCCTGGAATACTCAGCCAGCTGAGCGCGTGAACCACACCGTGTGGGTCCGCGACCATAAACGGAGCGAGCGCGACCGCCGGTATCGCGATGGCCGTGCCCAGCAGCGTGGTCGCCTCCTGCTTGGATCGGCACGTGGGCAGCAGCGCAAACACCATCAGCAGCGGGACAGTCTTCAGCGCCGTTCCGATCCCGATCAAAGCTCCGGCCCATACTGCACGTCCGCCCGCCTGGCGGCGGTACCAGAGCCGTACAGCGAGTACGGAGGGCAGGATCGCGACCGAGTCGAATCCTCCCAGATAGCCCGAGACGGGAAGAAACAACGGACCCAACGCGACGCTCCCCACCGCGGCGAGGCGCAAGCTCTGTCCGGCGCCGCGTTCCCGAAGGTAGTCCTGAACCACCCAAGCGATTACCGCGTCCGCGACCATCGGCGGTACACGGATCAGGGAAGTAAACGCAACGCCGAGGAGCTTCGCAAAGGTCGCGACGAGAGCGACGACCGGGAAGTAACCAGAGGGATACGGCCAGCGATAGGTGGTCGCAGAGTTCACAACGCTGTAGACGTGCAGCGGGTGCTCGCGCAGGGCGTCCTTGACCAGCACGTAAGAACCAAGATCGAACACCGAGCCTTGCGTCTTGAACGCCAGAACAAGGCGAACGACGAAACCGAGGCCGAGCAGCAGCCACAGAAGCTCCGCGAATGACACCCCCCGCCACTGCCATCGCAGCGCACCGCGGTCGCGAGTCGTCACCGCGCCGACGATAGCCGAGCCCCCGCGTAGAGGGTACCTTGAGTGTGTGGCTGACGGCCGCTCCACGCCGCACTCTGCGGACCTCGCGGCGACGGGAGGCTACAACGTCGAATTGTTCGACCGGCTGGCTGGTGCCGAGGATCAGAGCTTCTGGTTTCGCGCCCGCAACCGCCTGATCGTCGAACTGGTCGGGCAAGTCAGCCGACCAGGAGACCGGTTCCTGGAACTCGGCTGCGGCACCGGCTATGTCCTGCAAGCCGTCGTGGCCGCCTGCGGCGTGCGGGCGGTGGGCGCCGACCCATTTTCGGAGGCGCTGGCGTACGCGCGGCAGCGAGTTCCCCATGCGCAGTTCCTCCAGGTTGACGCATTGAATGACTGGACCGAGCAGTTCGACGTCGTCGGAGCGTTCGACGTTCTCGAGCACATTGAGGACGACCTTGCAGCGCTGAGGAGCCTACGCGCAGCGGTCCGGCCCGGGGGTCATGTGCTGGTCACGGTGCCACAGCATCCCTGGCTCTGGAGTGCCTTCGACGAGGCCGCCGAGCACGTTCGGCGATATCGTCGGGCCGACCTGCTTGAGCGCATGCGCCAAGCTGGGCTTGAACCGGTCAGAGCGACATCATTCGTTGTGTCGCTGCTTCCGCTGATGGCGCTGTCACGAATGCGGCGGCGTCTCCGGACGCGGAACTACGATCCAATCGACGAGCTGCTGCTTCCCCCGAGGGTCGATCGCGTCCTGGAGCGCATGCTTGATCTTGAGCGCTGGGTCATTGCTCGTGGCGCGGACTTGCCTGTTGGTGGGTCACTGGTGGTCGTCGCCCGACGGGATCGTCACTGACCTGCGTCACGACAGCGTCTCGGTACCAGTCCTTGCGCGCTTCGACCCATCCGCGGGGGCCGTGCGCTCCACGCCATCGCTGACTTCGGTGTCGACCACATATAGCGGCCGGCCCTTGACCTGGTCGAAGATCTTTCCGATGTATAGGCTCGCCAGCCCGGTAGCGATGATGATGACTCCGGCCAGCAGAACAATCAGCGTGGACGGAACCGTCCACGTGCCCAGCTTGTTGCCCGCCAGCAAGACAACCACCACGTAGACGACCAACCCCAGGCCGATCGCGGTGATGAGCGCACCGACGTAGACGATCCAGCGCAGGACCTGGGTGGACTGGAAGAAGATCCCGTCGATCGCCACCCGTAGCAACGTCCCCCACGTGTACGAGCTCTTTCCCGCGTAGCGCTGATCCTGCTCGATCTCGATCATCGCCTGGTGGAAGCCGAGCCAGTCGAGGATGAGCAGGTATTGCCGGTTCTGCTCGCCGAGCCTCAGGTATGCGTCCACGACCTTGCGCGAGAGCAGGCTCAAGTTGGTCATGTTGTTCTGCAGGCTGCCCCCGACCAGAATCTTCCGGAAGCGGAAGTAAAGCGAACCCAGGATCCGCCGCAACATCGGCTGCTGCCGCCGGGACCTCCTCGTCAGCACGACGTCGTAGCCCTGTAGCGCCTGGGCGTACAGACGACGGATCTCCTCAGGCGGATCCTGGAGATCACAGTCCATCACGACTGTGAACCGTCCTTCGCTCCGCGCTAATCCAGCGGTGATCGCCGCATGCTGTCCGAAGTTGCGTGACAAACGGATCGCCTTGAGCCGCGGGTCTGACATCGCCAGCTGCGAAAGCACCTCCCAGCCGCGATCGCGGCTTCGGTCATCGACCAGCACGATCTCGTACGAGGATGTGAGCTCATCTAGGATCGACGACAACCGCTCGTAGAGGGGCCGCAGTGCGTCCGCACAGCCGTACACCGGAATGACAACGCTCAGATCTACCAAACTGCCGAGAGTTCTAGCGGGTGTGATCGGGACGCGCCAGGACCACGATCAGATCCCCACGCCGGCTGGAGTTGAGGAAGAACACCAGGTACAGGATCCGGGCGATCAGGCGAGCTCGCGCCGGGAGGTGGCTGGTGGCAGTCATGCGGTTCTGCAGCCTGCGGGCAATCGGGCTGTAGAAGGGGAAGCCCCAGTACGCCGCCCGCTCGATCTGGAAGCCGGCTTCGCATAGCTTGCGCTGGAGCTCGCCGCGCGCGTAGTTGCGGACGTGCCCCACCTGGCGCTCCCACGGCGAGTAGCGATCGTAGTTCCCTCCGATGGTGGTGAGCAGCAGATAGCGCGAGGTCATGGCCCGCAGGTTGCCCAATGCCGCCCGATCATCGTCCAGGTGCTCCATCACAAGCGCGCAGCACACGAGCTCGAACGTTTCGAGCAGGCGCTCGCTCACGATGTCGAGCTTGCGAAACGTGCCGTCCCACCTCTCGCGGACGTGCGTTAGCGCTCGCTCGGAGATGTCGACGCCGGTCACGCACCGGATCGCTCGCCCCTGCGTGAGCACCGGGAGATTGTGCCCGTGCCCGACGCCGACCTCGAGGACGCTCGAGTACTCCAGGGGCTCGAGCATGCGCCGCATGATGCGCAACATGTGACGGTGCGTGGGCCCGATGTCTTGGAGGTCTCCATACACCTCCTCCCAAGCGCGGTCGTAGTCGATGCCCACGCCGCTCATCGCGCGGTCTCGTAGGTGACAGGGCTCCTCACTGCGCCGGCCAGTCTTCCTTGGCCAGAAGCCGCGAGCGCGGCGCATCCAGCTGTCCTGAGCTCAGCAGCTCCGCCTCGACGGACGAGCTGACATAGATCTCGTTCCAGTAGCGAAGGGCGACGACCTCTCCCTCGGCCTTGAGCGGCGGCACCGGTTCGCCGAGTGCAAAGTGGCGCAGCGCCGCGTCCACCTCGTTGAACCCGAGCCGGGCCCGCAGAGCGGTCGTGCCGGAAAACCGCGGGTTGATCTCGAACGGGATCGGCCGGCCCTCGTGGAGACGCAACTGGACGTTGCACGGACCGGCCGGGGCCAGCGCGCTGACGATGTCGGCCGCGACCCGTCGCACCTCGCGGTAGTCGCCGAGTTCGGCCGCGACGGTGGTCCCGCCCAGGAGCCGCCGCCGGAGCGCGATCGTTCCCTGGAGCTGCCCATCGCGATCGCAGAAGCAGCCGACCGTGTATTCGTCGTCGTCGCTTCCGAGGTGCTGCTGGAGTAGCAGATCGGCTGGCTCAACCCGCCGCTCGATGACCTCGCGCAGCGAAAGGTCCTCGGCAAACACGATCCGGTCCAGATCGGCCTGATCGCGCAGCGTTAGGACGCCGTCGCTCCCCTTGCCCAGCCGCGGCTTGACGATCAGCGGGAACCCATGCTCGCCCACCAGCCGCTTGACGGCCTCGGCATCTCCTAGCGGCGCATATGGTGGAACCGGCAACGCGTTCGACTCCAGCCACCGGCAGGTCAGAAGCTTGTCGCGGCCGGTGCGCAGCACCTCCGGTGAGCTCACGACGCAGGTTGCCCCGGTCCGCTCGTGGAGGGCTTGGACATGGCCAGCCAGAACTTCCAGGACGATCTCGCTGCCTGACATCACGACGTCGATGGCTTCGCGCTCACATACCTCCATCAGCCACGGAACGAAATCGTCGTCGCGGGCCAGTGGTGAGAGATACGCCCGGTCCGCCGCGTACAGGCCCATCGAGCTTGTGCTGATGCAGCCTGCGACCACGCGAGCTGGCGTAGGCGCGACGGCTAACGCCTTGAGGATGCTCTGGCTGACATTTCCCCCCACCCCCAGCACGAGCGCGCTCAGCGGTCGTGTCACGCTGGTCACCGTAGCGTAATCCTCTAGAGGAGCACCGAGCCGGAGCGGACGCTTCCCACCAGCAGAGCGACAGCACCTACAGCGTCGGCCGCAACTCCGGCCAGCGCGACCTGGGGTCCCACGTGCCAGCCCCATTGGCGGCCGTCACGCGCGACCTGCCAGATGTAAGGCACGGTCGCTGCGAGCCCCGCGGGCCGCCTCCGAAGCAAACACAGCGACAGCCCCGCGGCGGCCAGATCGAAGCTGGCGGACCGCCGGTTCAAGAAGGCGCGCCGATAGAAGAACACGTCTCGCAGCTCGGGCACCTGTCGGGCCAGCTCCGGGAACAGCGCCAGCCGGGCGCGCTCGCGGACGAAGTCGGCCGCACCGCGAGGACGAACCTCGTGATACGCCAGAGCCTGGGCACAGAACGACGTGCGTGCCCCCAGCCGCCTAGCCGTCCACCCGAAGATCACATCCTCTCCGAAGGGAGCACCGCGGCGACCGCCACCGGTTGCCGGTGGCTCGAGGCCTTCCGGGAAGCCTCCTATCCGCTCGAACAGCTCTCGGCGGACGAACAGGTTGGCGCTCTCGAATAGTCCGTGCGCGCTATTGACGGCAAGCGTCCGGTCGAACGGCCCGACGGGTACGCCGGGATCGGGCACCACACGCCCCTGGACCAGTTCGGCCGAGGCAAGCGCCCTTACCCCAGCGGCCAGCCAGGCCGCATCGGGCCAGCAGTCGGCGTCGATGAACGCCAGCACCTCCCCCCTCGCGGCCGCGGCACCGGCGGTGCGGGCGGCTCCCGGGCCGTCGCCGCGCGCCCGGCGAATCAGCCGGTCCACGATACCGGCACGTTCCGCCACCCCTGCCGTGTCGTCGCGCGAGCCATTGTCGACCAGGATGATCTCGTGGTCGCCGGGAGCATCTTGCTCGGCCACCCCGGCCAGCGTACGCAGAACCGTGCGTTCGGAGTCGCGGGCCGGGATGATCACGCTGACCGTCGGCACCGGCGAAACTGTATGCACCAGCCAGACCGGCCGACTACGACCGGTACCATGGGCGCATGTTGGAGTCGCGGGTGCGGCCGTCGGGGGCCGACGGCTTTGCCGTGGCACCCGGGCAGGTTGCCGATCCAGATCCAGCGGCTTCGGTGGCTTTCCCGCCACTGTCGCTGCGCACGCGTGCCGCCCGCGGCACGTTGATCAACGCCGCCTTCACCGTTGGTCTGGGCGGCCTGAGCCTGCTCAACTCGTTCATCCTGGCCGGGTTGGTGTCCCGCTCGGCCTACGGCATCTGGGGCGTGTTGATGGTAACGCTGGGGACGCTTCTGTGGCTCAAGCAGGTCGGAGTAGGAGACAAGTACATCCAGCAGGAGGAGCACGATCAGGAGCTGGCCTTCCAGAAGGCATTCACGCTCGAGCTGATGTTCAGCGGGGCGCTCGTGGTCATCATGCTGTTCGCGATTCCCATCGTTGTGGTGGTGTACGGCCTCCCGCAGCTCATCTTGCCCAGCGTGGCGGTGGCATTCACGATGCTCGTGGCGGCGCTCCAGGCTCCGCAATGGATCTACTACCGCCAGATGCGGTTCGGCTTTCAGCGCGCGCTGGCGGCCGTCCAGCCGCTGGTCAGCTTCGTGGTGTCGATTGCGCTGGCCGCCGGCGGCGCCGGCTACTGGGCGTTTGTGGCTGGGCTGGCCGCGGGCACTTGCGCGGCCTCAGCCGTGTCGGTGCTGGCCAGTCCATTCAAGCTCCGGCTCCGCTACGAGCCAGGCACGCTGCGAACCTACGCTTCGTTCTCTGGACCGCTCCTGATCGCCAGCGCCGCTGGCCTAGTCATGACCTGGAGCGCGATGCTGAGCGCAAAGCTCGCCTTGGGCGTGGCCGCCCTGGGCGCTATCGCACTCGCGTCCACAATTGCCATGTACACCGAGAGCGTGGACCAGCTGGTCACCGGAACCCTGTACCCGGCGATCTGCGCGGTCCGGGACCGGACCTCGCTGCTGTATGAGTCGTTCGTCAAATCCAACCGGTTGGCGCTGATGTGGGCGGTTCCATTCGGCGTGGCCCTGACCCTATTCGCAGCGGAGCTGGTGCGGTTCGGGATTGGCGAGCGCTGGCGCCCCGCGGTCATCGTGCTGGAGGTGTTCGGGATCGCCGCCGCGCTCAACCACGTCGGTTTCAACTGGACGGCCTATTTTCGGGCTCGGGGCGAGACGCGGCCGATCGCCTTGGCCAACCTGGCCGCCACGGTCGTGTTCCTGAGCGCGGGCATCCCCCTGCTGGTGATTTTTGGCCTGAAGGGATTCGCAATCGGTATCGCGCTGCAAGGGGGCGCTGCGCTGATCGTTCGCGGTTTCTACCTGCGCCGCCTGTTCCACGGCTTCGGGTTCCTGCGGCACACCGTCCGCGCGTTCCTGCCCACCCTTCCGGCCGCCGCAGTGGTGCTGATCATGCGTCAACTCGAGCCGCGTCCCAAGACCGTTGCGCTGGCCCTGAGCGAGCTAGCGGCGTACGTGCTGGTGACGGCGCTGGCCACGTTCTACCTCGAGTCCCGGCTGATCAGGGAGGCGCTGAGCGCTCTGCGCGCGCCGCAGCCGGCTCCGGCCATACGCTAGCCACCGCATGCGATCGCTCTCCGGCGCCGCCTCAACCGGCGGCCCTGACGTTTCCATCGCAGTGGCCACCCGGGACCGTCCCCTGCGCCTGCGCTGGCTGCTCAACGCGCTGCTCGAGCAGACCTATCCGCCCGAGCGCTTCGAGGTGTGGATAGCCCACGACTCGGCCTCGGACGAAGTCAGACAGATGCTGGACGCTCACCCGATGCGCGCAGGCGGGCAGCTTCAGGTGCTCAGCTTTCCCCCGGGCACGCAGCTGGCCGGCGCCAAACGCAATGCGGCCTGGCGCGCCTCCGGGGCTCCGCTCGTGCTGTTCACCGACGACGACTGCCGCCCCAGTCCCGACTGGCTGACGCAGGCTGTCCAGGCCGCGCGGGCTCAGCCGGGGGCCATCCTCCAGGGGAGGACCCTCTCCGACCCCGACGAGAACGCGATCCTGCGGGGCGCACCCTGGGCCCACACGGTCCGGATCGACCCGCCGACCACCTGGGCTGAGACCTGCAACATCGCCTATCCCCGCCCGCTGCTCGAGCAGCTGGGCGGGTTCGAAGAGCACCGGCGGGTCGGCGAGGACACCGACCTCGCCGTCCGGGGCCAGGAGTCCGGCACGCCCCTGGTGGCCGTACCGGAGATGGTCGTCTATCACGCGGTGGTCGAGCGCTCACTCGTCGCCGCCGTGCGGGCGGCCCAGCGCTGGGGGGACATGGCCTGGCTGGCCAAGTGCCATCCGGCGGTCCGCCGCGATATGTCGGGGCGGATCTTCTGGAGCCCCGAGCAGGCCGCGCTGGTGGCGGCCCTGGCCGGAGCCGGGCTGGCCCGCCGCCGGCCCGCGGCCTGGGCCCTCGGCCTGCCCTGGCTCGGCCTGTCGCTGCGCCACCGCGGGTACGCGCCACGCGGGCTAGCCCGCTCGGTGACCGAGCTACCGGGACGCGCCGCCATCGACCTTTCCGCGCTGCTGGCGCTGGCCCGGGCCAGCCTCCGCTACCGGACCGTGCTGCTGTGAGTACGCCGCTGGTGTCCGTCGTGGTGGCCGCCCACGCTCGTCCGGAGCGGCTCGAGCGCCTGCTGAGCGCCCTGCGCGAGCAGACCATCGGATCCGATTCGTTCGAGGTCATCGTGGTGGCCGATGGGGCCAACCCCGCCGTGCTCGACCTTCTGGAGCGAGCTGCGTCAGGGCGTGGGCTGTCGCTCACAGTCGTGCCCCAAGCCCCGGCCCGCGGGCCGGGCGCGGCCCGCAATACGGGCTGGAGGCTGGCCACCGCCACGCTGGTCGCATTCACCGACGATGACTGCGTGCCCACGCCCGGCTGGCTGACCGCCGGCCTGGCGGCCGCAGGGCCGCGGCGCATAGTGCAGGGGATCACGCTCCCCGATCCCGGCGAGACCGGCGGCCTGGTCAGCCGCAGCGTCCGGGTCGAGTCGCTAGGGCCGCAGTACGAGACGTGCAACATCTTCTATCCCCGGGCGCTGCTCGAGCCGCTGGGGGGCTTCGACGAGCGCTACGGGCTGACGCCGGGCGGCGAGGACACTGACTTGGCCTGGCGGGCGATCGAGGCCGGCTATGAGACCCGGCTGGCCCCCGATGCACTGGTCCACCACGCCGTCGAGCGGCTGGGTGTGCTCGGGATGCTTCGGGTGGCCGCTCGGTGGACGGCGCCCATGCGGGCGCTGGCCGACCATCCCCCCGCCCGCTCGATGCTCTATCGCGGCGCATTCTGGAATGTCTGGCACTACCTCATGTGGCGATCGCTGCTGGCGTGGCTGGCGCCCCGGTGGTTGCGGCAGGCGGTTTTCACCCTGCACCTGGTTCAGCTGCGCCACCGGGCCCGAGACGCCGGCTCCGGCGGTTGGGCGGTCCCCTTCCTGCTCGTCCACGACCTGGTCGAGTGTTGGGCCGTAGCCCGGGGGGCCCTCCGGTACCGCACCCTGGTGCTGTGAGCGCCGCTGCCGACCGCGCTATCTGCGTGCGCGGCCCTCGGGCGCACTATCGTTGTAGGCATGCTTGGATTCCGTAACAAGACCACCCTGGTTACCGCCGCCGACGCCCTCCCGGGCCGGGAAACCGAGATGCCGCTGGCCGGCAACCACGCAGTTTTGGGGACACCGCTACGACCTCCGTTCCCGGAGCAGATGCAGCAGGCCGTCGTGGGGATGGGCTGCTTCTGGGGAGCCGAGCGG